>NZ_DAIESY010000025.1:0-4180 GCF_027346185.1 Halothiobacillus sp. | reverse complement strand
CATCTCGCCCTCAAAGCGCACTGCCTTAGCCAAAGAACTCATGCCACGCCTCCTCGATCTCCCGCTGCCGTTCCACCACGATCCCTGCCAACAGGCCCTGTTCCTGACCATTCAATCCATAACTTTCCGCCAGACACACCTCCGGGTACAGCCAAAACTTGGCCACTGCCGACCCCTTGCGCACATGAACGTGCGTAGCCTCCCGAGGATTCCCCTCGTTGGAGTAGAAAAAGAAGGCGTACCCCTGTGCGCGAAAGACAACGGGCATGATGAAGGTGATTTCCGTAACGACACTTACTTGCAAAGTGTAGCTCATCTTCACAACATCCACAGCCATCCAGAAAGGAATTGCCCCCGAAAACTTCACATAACGCCCAATTCACGCAGAGAAGTTGACAGCCTTGCCCCGCACTTGTATACATGATTAATTACATGTAACCATTGAGGACAGCATGTCCAAGACCTTATCCAGTGCAGAAAAAGTACAGCACTATCGCCAAGGGTTGCGGGCGGCCGGGATGAAGCCCGTTCAGTTTTGGGCCCCGGATCCACGTGCGCCGCACTTTGCCGAAGCGATCGAGCGCCAATGCCAGGCGATTAATGCCAGCGCCAAAGAACAGGAGATCCTCGATTTTTGTGATGCTGCCGCAGCGGATATCGAAGGCTGGGTGTGAAGCGGGGGGATCTGGTGACGGTTTCACTTCCTGGGGATTACGGAAAACCTCGACCAGCCATTATTGTTCAGTCCAATCTGCTGAGCACCCTGGATAGCGTGCTGGTATGCCCGGTAACCACGGTCATCGTGGATGCGTCGGCGGTGAGGATCACCATAGAGCCATCTCCAACGAATGGTCTGCAGCACCTGTCCCAAATCATGGTAGACAAAATCACCGCTCTTCGTAGGGACAGGGTGGGCACGCTCTTTGGTCATCTGACGGCGCGTCAAATGACTTCCGTAAACCGGGCCCTCCTTTTGGTCGTCGGCCTGGTGGAATAGCAAACCTGCCGAGGAGCGCCGAACCATGGACTTGGTGGTTTACCCAGCATAGAAAGATAGACGGGTTGATGAACACTCCGGCCTGCCGGATTGAGGCCGAAAGCGTCCAGAAACAGGATGTCGAGTGAACCTTTGTGCGGGGCCGCTGACAAGATATTACCGCTGGCCATTCACCCGTGAACAGCCACAAAAACACCTGACCCCCTTTGTTTACTGACTCGCAGGAAGCTTATCGTACGATTTTTTCCGTTTTCTCAAGGGACACATCCCAGGACCCTACCAGTGAAGACCACAGACCACATCCACAGTGCGTCGCCAAGGCCTCAAATTTGCCCTACAGCGCACGCAAGGCGCCTTGGCAATGGAAATCTACCCCTGGCTATCAAAAACCGATTCTTGGCCAGTTTCGACGTCTTTCCTTCGCTCTCATGTTGGGGGATGTTGCTGGGGTCCCCTCAGAATTCGGAATTTAAAGCACGTTAAGCTCCATCTGGCGCCAGCAAGCACCTGTGTTTGCTGGCTGTAGCATTTGGCTTCCCTGACAACAGCCGTTACGGGGCATCTCGGTTCCAACATCACAACTTTCACCGCGCTACTGCGACCGAAAACGATGTGCGAATGGTGGCACGTGTCCAGAATGCTGTTTCCATTACATTCGTACACGGTTCTAGCACCCATCCGAAATTGAGCCGTTTCGGACAGTTTCACGCTGAATACGCTCTCATGGCGCTAACGTGCTTTAAATTCCGAATTCTGAGGGGACCCCAAATAGGTTTCCGTATGGTAGCGCGTGGCGACATAGTTTTCCGCACAATTTTGAGGCCACCAGGAGTTTGGTACACAGGGCTGTTGCAGGTATGTCGCAAAACACTTGTTTAGCGACACCTGCTTTGCGCCTGTCGTGCTTGCCGTATTACCTGAACAGGTATAAACTGCCGTCATGGGCGAAAAAGAAAAACCGCTCGAATGGATCGCGAGCAGCTACAAGGATCTGATGGCGTTGCCGCCCGACGTGCGCCGGCGTTTCGGTTACGCGCTATCACTGGCGCAGATGGGCGACCAGGATGACGCGGCGAAGGTGCTCAAGGGCTTCGGCGGTGCCGGCGTGCTTGAGGTTGTCGAGGACGACGCCGGCGGCACGTACCGCGCGGTCTACACGGTGAAGTTCGCGGAAGCGGTATTCGTCCTGCACTGCTTCCAGAAGAAGAGCAAGAGCGGGATCGCCACGCCGAAGGCAGACATGGACATCATCCGCGCTCGGCTGAAAGTGGCTGAGGCATTGGCACAGGAGCTACGAAATGCAAAAACGAATCATTGAAGGCGTCGAGGTTCAGCGCAGCTCGGGCAACGTCTACGCCGACCTTGGCCTGCCCGACGCCGAAAAGCTCAAGATCAAAACCGGCCTGGTGATCGAAATCAGGAAGGCGATGTGTGCCCTTGGACTGACGCAACAAGCAGCGGCCAAGCGCATGGGCATCCCGCAACCAAAGGTATCGGGCATGAT
The DNA here is from genome assembly GCF_027346185.1 of Halothiobacillus sp. GTDB lineage: Bacteria > Pseudomonadota > Gammaproteobacteria > Halothiobacillales > Halothiobacillaceae > Halothiobacillus. The sequence continues at coordinate 1,679 of NZ_DAIESY010000025.1, read as the reverse complement.
GCATGGTGACTTCACCAACCTGTCCGAGCGTAAGCTGATGGATTGCCTGAATCGCCTCGGCTACGACATCGAAATCAAGGTGCGGCCGGCGGCCGAGCCGGTCGGGCATCTGACGCTCGCAACTGCTTGACCAGGAGCACACGATGGCAGCCCGCATCACCGACGACGAAGGGGACAAGCTGTCCCCGGAGAATTTCGAGACGCATCCGCTGGATTGAGCACCTGACGGAAGCTGGCAAGGCCATCAAGCTCGCCGGAGGTGGCTACCCGAATCGCTACACCGCCCGCGCTGGCGATGTGCTGCCGCTGATCGAGGGCGGCGGCATCCAGCCGCCCAAAGATGGCGTCTGGATTTTCGGTTTCGATGAAGGCGAGGAATACGCCCAACCGCCCGGCTGGATGGGTCCAGTCCTGAATATTTCGAGGGAACACTGAAATCATGAGCCGCAGCCGCCGAAAAACGCCCATCGTCGGACATACGACCTGCCGCAGCGAGCGCGATGACAAGAAACTGTGGCATCAGCGCTGGCGAACCCGCGAGCGCACCGCGCTGGCCAGCGCGTCGCCGGATGCCCTGAGCGCCCATCTGCCCCTGCTGGAAAACCAAGTCAGCAGCGTCTGGTCGATGGGCAAGGATGGCCGTTCCTACTGGCCCGTCAAGCGCCAGGCCGCCACGGCGGATCGCATCGCCAATCACAAGGGACGCAATCCGCAAGAACGCGCCTCCCTGAAAAAGCGCCTGCTGCGCAAATGGATGAGCAAATGACCGCGCCCAACATTAAGGCGCTCGCCAGCGCCTGGGCGAGTATCGCCGAGGAAGTGGAATTCCCCGCCGACTACGAAGGCACGGCTTCATCAGAGGCGCATCGGGCCAGCGACGCCATCCAGGAGCGGATTCGGGAGCACATCGTCACCACCAAGGACATGCGCCTGTTCGGCCTGCTGCACCCGCTGGGTCAGGCGTCGCTGCGCATGGAGCAAGTGCTGTGGCCGGAAGAATACGAGCGGATGACCCGTGAGGTCGAGGAAGCCCTGCGGGAAGCCGACGACCCCAACGCCAAGTCCTACACCCACGAAGAAGTCATGCAGGCGATGCAGGAACGCATCGACCGGGCGCGAGATAAGCCACGGTGATCGGCTGACGGAATTTTCGGCGGTTGCGGCTTACATCTCCATGATGGCGGCTGGTGACACGACTGCTTGTTCTACCCCAACCTGTGAAGGCCGCTCCCCAGCACGCCGTAAAGGCCTCAAATTTGCCCTACAGTGCATGCGATGCTCCCTGGCACGGGGAATTCTACCTCAAGGCATCAAAAACGGATTCTGGGCCGTTTTCGCCCCCTTCCTTTCATTGGGAGCTATAGTCTAGTGTATGAGCATTTACTGACATAGCTTAGGCGGCGTCCTGTTGGTCCCCCGGCAGGGTTTCATTAGCCGGTAATCCATCGATGAATTTTACCCCCGCAAACAGATCGCGTACTTTCTCCGGATGGAAAATGGCGATCCAGCGCTTTTCGGCCTGCTGCAGCATCTTGAAGCCCAATCCAATGAAGCTGTTGCGCGATACACAATTTTTGGTGCGCGACGTCCGGTGGCGCACAGTGGCAAAGGTCGACTCAATGGCATTGGTGGTGCGGATGTGTCGCCAATGTTCGGCCGGATAATCATAGAAAGCCAGC
>NZ_DAIESY010000018.1:0-5217 GCF_027346185.1 Halothiobacillus sp. | reverse complement strand
GTCGTTGACGGTGGGCGAAACGGAATACGGCCTGCGTTATACCGCCGCATTGGCGCGTGGCTCTGTCTTTGCGATCCAGTCGCACCCGGAAAAGAGCGCCGATGACGGGCTGATTCTGCTGAAAAACTTTACCCGTTGGGACGGTCGTTTCGACTGAACCCGTTTGCTCTCTTGCGTATCGAGGACGCTTCTGATGCTGTTGATTCCTGCCATTGATTTGAAAGCTGGCCAGTGTGTGCGACTCAAGCAGGGTCGTATGGACGACGACACCGTATTCTCGGATGACCCGGTGGCGATGGCCCAACGCTGGGTGGACGCGGGTGCCCGGCGTTTACATCTGGTCGATCTGGATGGCGCTTTTGCGGGTAGCCCGAAAAATCGGGAAAGCATTGCGGCGATCTGCGCGGCTTTTCCTGAATTGCCGATCCAGGTTGGCGGCGGCATTCGCGAGGAAGAAACCATCGAACAGTATCTCGCGATGGGTGTTTCCTATGTGATCATCGGCTCCAAGGCGGTTTCCGACCCCCATTTTGTAAGCGATGTCTGTCTGTCGTTTCCGGGGCACGTCATCGTCGGGCTCGATGCGCGCGACGGCAAGGTCGCGATTGATGGCTGGGCCAAGACATCGAATACCGATGCCACCGATCTGGCGCGTCGTTTTGAGCAGGATGGCGTTTCTTCCATCGTCTTCACCGATATCGCTCGTGACGGCATGATGCAGGGCGCGAATATGGAGGCGACCCGGGCCTTGGCACGCGCGGTGCGTATTCCCATTATTGCCTCCGGGGGCATGACGGATATGGCCGATATTGATCGGTTGATTGATGCGGCGGACGACGGCGTGGCCGGAGCCATTATCGGGCGCGCATTGTACGAGGGCGGTATCGACCTCGGCATGGCTCAGTCACGGATTGATGAGCGTTGTGGCGTCCCGCCTTTTACCGAATAAGCCAGAAATAATGAGCCAAAAACAATGAGCATGGATTCATGAGCTTGGCCAAACGCATTATTCCCTGCCTGGATGTGGCCGATGGGCGCGTGGTCAAGGGTATTCAGTTCGAATCGCTGCGCGACGCGGGCGATCCGGTCGAGGCCGCGCGCCGGTACAACCTCGAAGGCGCGGATGAGCTGACCTTCCTGGATATTTCCGCTTCCCATGAAGGGCGGGACACGATGCGTCATGTCGTCGAGCAGGTGGCAGAAGAAGTCTTTATTCCGCTGACTGTGGGCGGCGGCATCCGTGCGCTTGCCGATGTCCGTTCATTGCTGAATGCCGGTGCTGACAAGGTATCCATCAACACTGCTGCGGTGTTCAATCCCGACCTGATCAAGGAAATTGCCGACTCGATCGGCGCACAATGCCTCGTGGTTGCGATTGACGCCCGGCGCGTGTCCCAGCCCGGCGAGCCGCTGCGATGGGAAATTTTTACCCACGGCGGGCGCAAGCCGACCGGTTTGGATGCAGTCGAATGGGCGAACCGGATGGCCGAATATGGTGCGGGCGAGCTGCTCGTGACCAGCATGGATCGTGATGGCACCAAGCAGGGGTTCGATCTGGAGCTGACGCGGGCGATTGCCGACTCCGTGCCGGTGCCGGTCATCGCCTCCGGTGGCGTCGGTAATCTGGACGATCTCACGGCGGGCATTCTGCAAGGCCATGCCGATGCGGTACTGGCGGCAAGTATTTTTCACTTTGGTACCTATCGCATCAGCGAGGCTAAGGCGAACATGGCGGCAGCAGGAATCGAGGTGCGACAATGACATTACCGGCATGGATCGATGCGGTGCAATGGACGGACGATGGTCTGGTGCCCGCGATTGCGCAAGACGCCCGTACCGGCCGCATCCTCATGTTCGCCTGGATGAATCGAGTCGCCTTGGAGCAAACGGTTGCCACGGGGGAGGCGGTCTACTTCTCCCGATCCCGTCAGCGGCTCTGGCACAAGGGCGAGGAAAGCGGGCATGTGCAACGGGTGCAGGAGATCCGCCTCGACTGTGACGGTGATGTCATTCTGCTCCAGATTGAACAGATCGGCGGTATTGCCTGTCATACCGGTCGGGAAAGCTGTTTTTTCCGCCGTTTGGTCGATGAGCAATGGCAGATCACCGATCCTGTATTAAAATCACCGGGCGAAATTTACGGGGAAGGCGCGCATGGCCACGAATGATACAGAGAGCGTGTTGACCCAGTTGGCCGCCGTGATCGAACAGCGCAAGCAGGCCGATCCCGGTTCGTCCTATGTCGCGCAACTGTTTGCCAAAGGTCGGAGCAAGATAGCCCAGAAAGTGGGTGAAGAAGGCGTCGAGGTTGCGCTGGCTGCAGTGAGCACAGATAACTTGGCCATCATCAGTGAAATGGCTGATTTATGGTTCCACAGTATGGTGTTGCTGGCCGATGCGGGCCTGTCTCATCAGGCGGTGCTTGATGAGCTGGGCGAGCGATTTGGTTTGTCCGGCCTTGAAGAAAAGGCCGGTCGGCCTCAAAGCCTTAAGTCTGGGGGCATCAAGACTGGTAACATCAAGAATTGATTCATTATTTGAGGAGCGCGAAAAATGGGTAGTTTCAGCATTTGGCATTGGTTGGTCATTCTGGCGATCGTACTGTTGCTGTTTGGCACCAAACGTCTGAAAAATCTGGGCAGCGATCTGGGTAGCGCGATCAAGGGCTTCAAGAACGCAGTCAAGGACGAAGAAAAGAAAGACGCGGATACCGCAGCAGGTGAAGGCAGCAAGGAATCATTGGCGCATAAGGAAGCAGACTCCAGCCGCGTCATCGAAGGTGAAGCCGTTCGTCGCCAAAACTCGAACGATCAGTCTGGCAACAAACCAAGCTGAGGTTGCCCGTTAAACCGGCAGCCAAGCCAGCACCAAGGGTCAAACCGTGTTCGGATTTAGTATTTGGGAAATCTTCCTGATTCTTGTGATCGCCCTGCTTGTGGTCGGTCCCGAGCGGCTGCCCGGTCTTGCGCGGACGGTCGGTACCTGGGTGCACAAAATCAAAAAGTTTGTGGCGAACGCAAAGGCCGAGCTGGACAGCGAGTTCAACTTTCAGGATATGAAGGACATTCTCAACTCCCAGGAGTCCGAGATTGCCAAGTTGCGCGCCTTAGTGGAAGAGACTCGGCAGGAAGTGAACGAGTCCGGGCGTCAGGTTCTGGGTGCAGTCGATGACGCGGAGGCAAGCTTCCGGGCAGCCGCTCAGTCAGAACAAGAAGCAGCGGGTGGCCCTCTGAAGGCCATCGATGATGCGGCCTCTGTTGAGCAGCCTGTTTCTGCCGAAAATAAGCAGGCCGCAATCGGCAAGGACGCTGATGTCACATCGGGCGCGGTAAAGCCGACTGCACATACGTCTGTCCCATTGAGTTTCGACGAAGAAATCCGGATGCTTGAAGAAAGTTCGGGGCAGGCCTTCAAACGTCCCTTCGCGCCTGCTGAACCTGTAGATGCGCCATCCGACACCGCTGATGCCAATAAACCCTCACCCTCACCCGATAGCAAAACATCATGACTGAACGCGATTCGTCCCGAGAGGCGGACAAAAACGGTCTTGCAGACGTAGTCGAAGAAACCGGCATGGCCGGTTTTCTTGGGCATCTGGTAGAGCTGCGCAATCGGTTGCTTAAGGGCGTTCTGGCTGTATTGGTGCTTTTTTTGGCCTTGTTCCCGTTCCGCAATGAACTGTTCACCTTGCTCGCCGATCCGCTTTCGCGTCACATGCCAGCCGGCTCGACGATGATCGCGGTGCAGGTTGCCTCGCCATTTTTCATTCCGCTCAAACTGACGGCGCTGACAGCCGTGTTCATTGCGATTCCCTACCTGCTGTATCAACTCTGGGCCTTCGTCGCGCCGGGTCTGTACAAGCACGAACGCCGCTTGGTGGCGCCACTGGTTTTTTCCAGCACGATTCTGTTCTATCTTGGCGCAGCATTTGCCTACTTCGTCGTCTTCCCGGTGGTGTTCGGTTTTCTGAGCACGGCGGGGCCAAGTGACGTAAATTTTGCGCCGGATATCGGGGAATACCTGAGTTTTGTCACCTCATTGTTCTTCGCTTTCGGTTTCGTGTTCGAGGTGCCGGTGGCGATTGTCCTGCTGGTGATCGTGGGTGTGGTGACACCGGAGAAACTGGCTGGATTCCGCCGCTACGCCATTCTGATCGCTTTTATCATTGCGGCCATCCTTACCCCGCCGGATGTGCTGTCGCAGTTCATGATGGCGCTGCCGATCATTCTGTTGTATGAGTTCGGTTTGTTTGTGAGCCGGTTTTTCTATAAGGCCAAGCTGGCGCGCGCAGCCGAGGTTGAGGCAGAAGAATCGGGCGCGGCGGATGATGAATCGGATGAGGCCGTCTCCGCGCGCCATGCCGAGTACGAGGCCAAAGCGCAAACACGGGCTGACGAACCGCTGGACATGGATAAGGCCTTTGATGAAGCGGAAGCTGATCAGCGCCGTCTGGAGTCCGATTCATCGGAAAATCAGGATAAACCTTCATCGGATACTTCCGGCCGCACAGAAGAAGGCGAGCAGCCGTCCACGGACAGCAAGCCGGAGAATGAACCAGACGACCCATCCGATCCGTCGCCCAAAAAGCCCGACAGACCGGTTTGAGTCGAAAAACAAATGATGACGGGCGGCCATCCCGCTCCGATTTTTTATTTATGAAGGAATAGCATATGTCACGAACCGCCCCCCGTAATCCCGTTCTGTTAATCATCATGGACGGGATCGGCGTCAACCCCAGCCGCGAAAACAATGCCTTCGCCCTGGCACACACCCCCAACCTCGATTATCTGTTCGCGCATCACCCGCATACCGTGATCGAAGCGTCCGGCCGGGCCTGTGGTTTGCCGGATGGACAGATGGGCAATTCCGAAGTGGGGCACTTGACACTGGGTTGCGGCGACCTGATTCGTCAGGATCTGGTGCGGATCGATGATGCCATTGCGGACGGAAGCTTTTATGAGAATACCGCACTGGTTGAAGCGGCGCAGAAGGCGGCGGCCGATCATCGCCCGCTGCATTTGATCGGACTGGTCTCCGACGGCGGCGTGCACAGCCACATCAATCACCTGCTGGCCCTGATCGACCTGGCCAGCCGCCATGGCGCGCGTCCTCTGGTGCACATGATCACCGATGGTCGGGATACCGCACCGAAGTCCGCACGCTCCTATCTGCCGGAGCTCGAGGCCAGCTTGAAGGCCGCCGGTGGCGCGATCGCCA
>NZ_DAIESY010000010.1:0-28083 GCF_027346185.1 Halothiobacillus sp. | reverse complement strand
ATTCCCCCTTTTACAAAGGGTGAGGTGCGCTTGTTCAAAAAAAGGAGGGCTGATTCTTCCCTTTTTTTCAGAGGAGGAGGCGCACTCGTTAAAAAAGTTATGATGAGCCCCCTTTGAAAAAGGGGGTTGGGGGGATTTGCCGAATCGCAGCCGGTGCCTCAAGAGAATTTGCAGTTGTGCAGAGCCCTCTCAGGGGAAAACGCGAATGTCCAGTTGCCCTTTTTGGTCCAATTCGATCAATACCCGCTTGCCCCAGGCCGGATGCTTCGCCAGTTGCTCGCCGTCCAGGTAAATACCGTTGATGGCAATGATTTCCGGTTCGAAGGTTTCACAGAAAATCCGCGCCTGAGGCATGCCATTGACACCGGCCGCCGCCGTGCCCTTGAGTGCGCCATGAACATAGATCGAGCCATCGGCAACCACTCGGGCGCCCGCGCTGACCATGTTGATGATAATCAGGTCGGCCTGTTTTGCATAGATCTCGGCGCCCGAGCGCACGGGGTGACGAATCACGGTGGGCGGGTTCAGTGCATGGGCCGGATGTTCTGCTTCAGGCGCGGGCACCTCCTTGGCAGCGGGCTTTGGTGGCTCCGATTCAGGGGGGGCGGGTTCTTTGGGTGTTTCAACGGGGGGCGCTGCTTTGGGTTCCGGGGCAGGGCGACCTTCGATGTGCGGTAGTCGGGCCTGTGTCGCCTGTTCGCGTTGTTTTGCATTACCGCCCAACACGGCAATCGGTTCGAGCTGGTAGTTGCGGAGCAGGCTGATCAGCGCCGGGAAATCGACCCATTTGCCGCTGTTCTCGATACCGGAGAGATCGATCAGTATCGGTTCCGGTTTGCTGAAGATGCCTTGCCCGCCGAACGTGTCCTTGAATGCTCTCGTCAGCTTCAGCAAATGGGTTTCTCGCAGAACCAGGCAAGTAACGGGGGTCGGGTTGCGGTGCAGGCTGAAGGTTTCGTGTTCGATCGGGATAAAGGGCGATGGGCTCATGGATGGTTTGTCTGGTTATATTTCTGATTATATTTCGGGATGAGATTCTTTCGTTGGATCTTGTTCGTTGAATCGGTACCGTGATGCTTTATAACTGACAGAGGGCCAATTCGAAAGCGACATCGTGATTGACCTGATAAGGGTGCCCGGTCCGGCGATCCAGCCGCATGAAGCGGACGATGACCCGATGCTTGCTGGCGCTGATTTCCGGATAGACATTGCTGTTGTCATCCAGTAGGACGCGTACAAGTTGATAGGGCGTGCCCAAATCCAGATTCAGCTGGAAGAAGCCGTCTTCTGCTGTTCTGGGCTCAGGGGCAACACTTTTCCTGATGAGATCTATCACCAGCTCATTCGCGCGTCGAATGGTTGCCAGAGGTTCCAACCACTCGACAAAATCCTCCCGTCGCTCCGAGTAGGGCTGAGCCAGCCAGTGGTGCAGTGCGGCCAGATCGAAGGCGCACAAGGCGCCGGGAATGGAAGCCCGTTGACGAATGGCATTGAGGAGTTCGTGCTTTTTGAGGTGGGTGCCCGGCTGTGTGCTCATGCGGAGCAGTTGGTCGAGCAATTGCGCCTGCTGGTCCAGCACCTGATTGAGAATTTCGGCGTTGACCTGCGGCGTGTGCGCCACGTGCAGCAGCTTGGCCTGTTGGCGTTCCAGTTCCTTGATGAGCTCGCGTTTGACATCGATGCGGCCGAGCACGTCGGTGGCTTCGATCAGGATCAGGATCGCACACAACGAACCCTCGGCAGATTCGTCCGCCAAGTGCAGTTCAAAGCGATCGAACAGGTATTCGAGCCGCAGGCAGGCACGAATCCGTTCATTCAATGGTTGTTCGAAGTTTTTCAGAGCATCCGTCCCGGTAAAATGCCTTTCAAATCGATGATCGTCGATGGTACACCCAAAAAACACTTGATTGCTACGCTCTCGGGCTTCGCCTTTGGCCCTTGCTGCCGCCTCATTCCGGTTCATAACCCAGAATGGGCGCCAGCCAGCGTTCGGCTTCCTTCTCGGACCAGCCCTTGCGCCCGGCGTAATCGTGGGTTTGATCCCGGCCGATTTTCCCCGTGCCGAAATAGCGGGCGTCGGGGTGGGCGAAGTACCAGCCAGAAACGGCGGCGCCTGGATACATCGCGAAGTTCTCAGTCAGCGAAATCCCCGCGCGGGTATCCGGTTCGAGCAAGGACCAAAGCGTGCCTTTTTCGGTGTGATCCGGGCAGGCGGGGTAGCCGGGGGCCGGGCGGATGCCCTGATACTGCTCGGCAATCAGGGCTTCGTTATTCATGGGCTCGTCGGGGGCATAGCCCCAGAATTCGGTGCGCACGCGGTAATGCAGGTGCTCGGCGAAGGCTTCGGCCAAACGGTCGGCCAGTGATTTGAGCAAAATGGCGTGGTAATCATCCATTGCCTTTTCGAAGCGTTCGATATGCGGTTCGATACCGTGTCCCGTGGTGACAGCAAAGCCACCGATCCAGTCCTTTATTTTCTTGCCGGTGGGGGCGATGAAATCGGCCAGACACTGGTTCGGCTTGCCGCCGGTACGTGGCATCTGCTGGCGGATGTGGTGCAGTGTCGTCAGGACGGATTGGCGTTTTTCGTCGGTAAACACGCGAATATCGTCGTCGATGCTGGCAGCGGGCCAAAAACCGATCACACCACTGGCCTTCACCCATTTCTCTTCGACCATGGTCTTGAGCATGGCTTGCGCGTCGTCAAACAGTTTGCGTGCTTCAACACCGACTTTTTCATCGTCGAGAATCGCCGGATATTTGCCGAACAGTTGCCAGCTCTGGAAAAACGGCGTCCAGTCGATAAAGGGCAGGATGTCTTCGAGCGGGTAATCTTCGAATACGGTGATACCCGGTTTTTTCGGTGCCACGGGGGTGTAGTTCGAATAATCCATGACCTGTTTATTGGCCCGTGCTTCGGCCAGTGTGGCGCGTTTGGCTTCTTCCTGATTGGCCTTGCGGCGGGCGACGAGCACCGCGTACTCGCTGGCGATTTCCGCTGCGTAAGCGGCCTTGTTGTCGCCAAGCAAGCTGGCGGCTACCCCCACCGCGCGCGAGGCATCCAGCACATGCACGACGGGTTGATTGTAGGCAGGGGCAATTTTCAGGGCGGTGTGCAATTTGGACGTGGTTGCACCGCCAATCATCAAGGGCAGGGAAAAACCTTGACGCTGCATTTCGCTGGCCACGGTCACCATTTCGTCCAGTGACGGCGTGATCAGGCCCGACAAGCCAATGAGATCACATTTTTCCGCAATGGCGGTATCGAGGATTTTTTGGGTGGGTACCATCACGCCTAAATCGACAATCTCGAACCCATTGCACTGCAACACAACGCCAACGATGTTCTTGCCGATGTCGTGCACATCGCCCTTGACGGTCGCCATCAGGATTCGCCCGGCAGATTGCACCGCGCAGCCACCGGCGGCGGCTTCCGCTTCCATGAAGGGTAAGAGGTGCGCGACGGCCTTTTTCATCACGCGGGCCGATTTGACGACCTGCGGCAGGAACATCTTGCCGGCGCCAAACAGATCGCCGACGATGTTCATGCCATCCATCAGCGGGCCTTCGATGACATGCAGCGGGCGTTCGGCAGCCAGCCGGGCTTCTTCGGTATCCTCGATCACGAATTGGTCGATACCCTTGACGAGCGAGTGCGCCAGCCGCTCGTTGACGGGCAGTTCGCGCCAGGCGAGGTCTGCGCCGGATTTGGTTTCGCCCGTGCCGCTGCCGCGATATTTTTCGGCAATTTCCAGCATTCGGTCGGTCGCATCCGGGCGACGGTTGAGCACAATGTCTTCAACCGCTTCGCGCAGTTCGGCGGGGATATCTTCCACGACGACCAGCTGGCCCGCGTTGACAATTCCCATGTCCATGCCAGCGGCGACGGCATGGTTGAGAAACACGCTGTGAATCGCCTCGCGCACCGGTTCGTTGCCGCGGAAGGAGAACGAGACATTCGATACGCCGCCGGAAATCAGCGCATGGGGCAGGTTTTGTTTGATCCAGCGGGTGCCTTCAATGAATTCGACGGCGTAGTTGTTGTGCTCTTCAATGCCGGTGGCAATGGCGAAAATATTCGGGTCGAAAATGATGTCTTCGGCAGGGAAGCCGACTTCTTCGGTGAGCAGCTTGTAGGCGCGCGAGCAGATCTCGATCCGCCGCTGTACGGTATCGGCCTGGCCTTGTTCATCGAAGGCCATGACCACGGCCGCCGCGCCGTAACGCCGCACCAGGCGCGCGTGTTCGAGGAAAATTTCCTCGCCTTCCTTCATCGAGATCGAATTGACGATCGGCTTGCCCTGTACCCATTGCAAACCTTTTTCGATGACATGGAATTTCGAGCTGTCGAGCATGATCGGCACGCGGGAAATGTCGGGTTCCGAGGCGATCAGCTTCAAAAAGCGCTCCATCGCCGCTTCGCCGTCAATCAAGCCTTCGTCCATGTTGATATCGATGACCTGCGCCCCGGCCTCAACCTGCTGGCGGGCCACATCGAGCGCGGTGGCGAAATCGCCCTCCTTGATCAGACGGCGGAAGCGGGCGGAACCGGTGACGTTGGTGCGTTCGCCCACATTCACGAACAACGATTCGGGCGTGATATTGAACGGCTCTAAGCCCGACAAGCGGCAGGCAGGCTCGGGCATGGGCGGTACGCGCGGCGGGTAGGGAGCGACCTGTTTGGCCATGTGGGCGATGTGTTCCGGCGTGGTGCCGCAACAGCCGCCGACGATGTTGATGATCCCAGAGCGTGCCCATTCGCCGATTTGCTGCGACATCGGGTCGGCTTGAAGGTCGTATTCGCCCAGTTCGTTCGGCAGCCCAGCATTCGGGTGAACCGATACGGGGAATTCGCTCACGCGGGAGAGTTCTGCGACGTACTGGCGCAGCAAATCGGGGCCGAGGGCGCAGTTCAGGCCGATGGATAAGGGCTGTGCGTGGCGCAGGCTGTTGTAGAACGCTTCGGTCGTCTGGCCGGAGAGCGTGCGCCCGGAGGCATCGGTAATGGTGCCGGAAATCATCACCGGCCAGCGTTGGCCGCGATCGGCAAACAATTGTTCCAGTGCGAACACGGCCGCCTTGGCATTGAGTGTGTCGAAAATGGTTTCGATCATCAGAATATCGACGCCGCCCTCGATCAAGCCTTCGGCCGATTCACGGTAAGCGGTGGCGAGTTCTTCGAAGGTGACATTGCGGTAGCCGGGGTCGTTGACGTCGGGGGAAATCGAGCCGGTACGACTTGTCGGGCCGAGAATACCCGCGACGAATCGTGGCTTTTCCGGTGTCTTTCGTGTTTTGGCATCCGCGCATTCGCGGGCGAGGCTGGCTGCCGCAACGTTGATCTCGTAAGCCAGCTCCTGCATCTGGTAATCGGTCATCGAGATGCGGGTGGCGTTGAACGTGTTGGTTTCGATGATATCCGCGCCGGCATCCAGATAGGCGGTGTGAATATCGGCGATGACATCCGGTTTGGTCAGCACGAGCAGGTCGTTGTTGCCTTTGAGATCGACCGGCCACTCTGCGAACCGTTCACCTCGGTAATCCGCCTCGGCGAGTTTGTGTTTCTGGATCATGGTGCCCATGGCACCGTCGAGAATCAGAATGCGCTCTGCCATCAGGGCGCGCAGCTGGGCGAAAACGGGATGTTCGATTATTTTTTGAGCCATGAGTTTAGTGAGCCAGGATTAATGTGGGCCGGGGGCGTGGGAGTCGAATTTGTTAGCCTTGATGGGCTAAAGCGGCGGCTGGCCGAGGCCACGTGCGCGCAGTTTCTGTTTGCGCCGTTTGTGCAGGATGACATTCAGCCGCCATAAAAACTGAATGGTGAAAAAACTGATGACCGCGCTCAGAGTCGCAAGCACGAGCAGGCCGGTCAGCAGTGGCGGCCAGATGACATGCAGTTGCGTCATGACCCATTCAAAAGTGATGCCCGTCGTCGGCACAGTCACCGTGCAGCCCGTGAGCCAGGATCCGATGATATAGGCCACCCAGAGAATCGGCACCATGGTAAACGGGTTGGATAGCAACGGCATGGCTACGGCCAACGCAACATTCACCCGAAAAAAGACGGCGGCGATGGCGGCCAGCAGCATCTGGAACGGTGTCGGCAGAAAAGCGATGAACAGGCCTACGGCCACGCCGCCGGACACCGAACGTCGGTTCAGATGCCATAAATTCGGGTGCGCCAGCCACTTGGCAAAAGGGCGCATGAACGCCGGAGCCAATACGGCCTCCTTGCTCGGGGCCCATTTGCGGAAAAACTTGCGCGGCATAACATTCTCGAACTGATTCAGAATCAGGAGTATAACCAATTCAGGCGACAGATAGCGGCCCGTCTCGTGTGAGCGGGCGGTGAATTACTCGGCTGCGATAGATGGCGTCACGTTCTTTTTCTGCCCGGATTTGAGCGCAAAGGCGACGGGGATCATGAACAGGAAGCTGGCGAAAATCAGCACGAACGCATCGTGATAGGACAGCATATTGGATTGTTGGCTCAATACGTTGGCCAGAATGGCCGCGCCTTGGGGGGATTGTGGGGTCAGGTGCAGTGGGGCGAGATACTGCCAGACGAGCGGATTTTCGATCGTGATGCCGCCACCCAGCTGATTCCAGGCAACCTGAGCGTGTCGGCTGACCAAGGTGGCGACCAGCGAAATGCCGATAGAAGAGCCAACAGTTCGCACCAGGCTGTAAATCCCGGCCGCCTCGGCGGCGAAATGGGGTGCGAGCGTGGAAAATGCCGCCGTGGATAACGGCACGAAAATCATGCCGATGCCCGCCCCTTGGAACAGCAGTGGCCAGATAATCTGCCACGTGTTGATGTCGAGGTTGTATTGCATCATGCCCCAACTGCCGACGAGGCTCAGGGCGATGCCGGTAATGATGATCAGGCGGATATCGACTTTGCCAATAATGCGCCCCACAATCATCATTGCCACCATGCTGGCAATCCCGCGCGGCGCCAACGCCATGCCGGTCGTCATCACCGGATAGCCCATTTCCTGCTCCAGCATTAAAGGTTGAACGAAAATCGCACCGAACATGCCAAGCCCCATCAGGAGCATCACGCCATTGGCCAAGGTAAAGTTTCGATCCCGGAATATCTCAAGCGAAAAAACGGGTTTGCGGTTGGGCACAAAGCTCAGCCAGATGAAGAAAACCAATGCGACGACCGAAATAATGGCGGCCGTGACGATGGTCGAGGAAGAGAACCAGTTGTCCTGATTGCCCCGATCCAGCACGTATTGCAGACCGCCAATCGACAGCCCGAGCAGGGCGAAGCCCCACCAGTCCATCGTCCGTCCGGTCTTGCGTGGGATTCGCGGAGCAAATCGGCCGACGACGAACAACGCCAGCAGGCCGACGGGCAGGTTGATATAGAACGTCCAGCGCCAGTTGAAGGTCTCGGTGATCCAACCGCCGATGGTCGGGCCGAGAATGGGGCCGACCATCACCCCGATACCCCAGATCGCCATGGCCTTGCCCCGTTGATCCGGCGGGAACACCTGCACCATGATGGCTTGAGATAGCGGGACCAGTGCAGCACCGGCCACACCCTGCAGCAGGCGGAAACCGACAATCTGCGGCAGGTTGGCAGACAGACCGCACAAAGCCGAAGACAGCACGAACAGCCCGATACTGAGCATCAGGTATTCCCGTTGGCCGAATTTGTCCGTGAAGTAGCCGGTGAGCGGCATGATGATCGCGGAAGCCACCAGATAGCTGGTCAGTACCCAGGAAATCTGATCGGGCGAAGCCCCCAGATCACCGGCCATATAGGGCAGGGCAACCGAAGCGATGGTCGTATCGAGCACTTGCATGACGGTGGCCGCCATCACGGCAAGCGTGATCATCACGCGCTCGAAGGCGCTGAGTTTGCTCGCATCGAATAGAGGGATGGATTTGCTCATGGCTAGGGCTGATCTGTCCGGCTCTAGTGCGGGTTCGCTTTGGATGGCGTCACGAGTCCACTGAGCCCGATAATGCCTAGCAGTGACTGCATGAATTTTTCAGGGTTTTTTGTCAGTTCGATGCGGGTCGTCGTGCTGGTGCCGATGGGTAGATGGCGCTGCGTATCGGTGTCGTCCAGTACGATGCGAACCGGCACGCGCTGGGTGACCTTGACCCAATTGCCGGTAGCATTTTGTGGCGGAAGCAGCGAAAAGGCATTGCCTGCCCCTGCCGCAATCGAAAGCACGTGTCCTTTGAATACATGTCCCGGATAGATATCGGACTCGATCTGTGCCGGTTGCCCGACGCGGATTTCACCCAGTTCCGTCTCTTTGAAGTTGGCGTCCACCCATAAGCCGGTTGTGGCCACGATCGAGCAGACGGTTTGATGGGCACTGACGGGTTGGCCCGGTTCGATCGAGTAATTGGCGAGCCTGCCGGACATGGGCGCGCGCACGACAGTTTGGCTCAGGTTGTATTCCGCCAGCGCCAACTTGGCCTGTGCCGCCTTGATCCGATCATTCTCCGAGCCGCGGGCGCCTGCGCTGGCCTTGGTCTGATCCAGTTGCGCACGAGCCTGTTCAACGGCGGCTTTGGCTACTGCCAGGGCGGATTGGGCATCAGAAAGCGCCTGTTCGGATACGAATTGCTTGTTCTTGATGTTTGTCAACCGATACAAATGATCACGAGCCTGCTGGGCTGCTGCTTCCTGTCGCAGGAGCTCGGCCTGAGCCGTGATGATCGCTGCGTCAGCTGTTTGCTGCTCGCGCTTTGCCGCACTTAAACCGGCCTTTGCCGCATCCACCGCGAGTTGATAGGGCGTGGGGTCGAGCGTGAACAGCACGTCGCCTTTTTGCACGTCTTTATTGTTTTGCCACGGCGTAGTCTGAAGCAGACCAGATACTTCCGGCCCGATTTGCGTCTGATTGCCGTTGATGAACGCATCTTCGGTCGAAATGAATTGTTGGTTGTAGCGCAGATAGCCCAATCCCAGCCAGGCGGCCAGGAGCAGGAAAAACAGAATCAGGAACAGGCGGTGCCGAGAGGCTTTCGACCGGGGAGATGGCGCGGTGTGTCGTTGATTTTCGGATGCCTTGTCAAAGGCACCCGAAGCAGCAGCGGAAGGCTCGGGAGGCGTGTTTAAGGGCGCCTCAGATTTCGTCTCCTTCGCTGTTTGATTCATGACACATCTGCTCCAGATTTTGTTTTACTTTGCTCATCAGAAGAATGAATTCAGTACGCTCCTGATCGTCCAGTATTTCTAAAATGGCATGACGAACCATGCCAAGCTTCAGATCGGCTTCCCGGATTTCCGGCAGGGAAGAATCAATCAGCCAGATTGTTTTTGCTCGGCGATCGGTCGGTGCGACACGGCGCTCAATCCAGTTCAGACGTTCCAGACTGTCGAGCAGTTTGACCAGTGTCGGCCCTTCAATGGACAGCTCGCTCGCCAGTTCTTTCTGGGTGAGACCCTGACCCTCATCCCGCAGCACGCGAATGACGGACCATGCCGATGCCGTGAGGTTGTATTCCGCCAGTACACCATTGAGCTGGGACCGCCACATTCGCGTTGTATCGAAAAGCAGACGAGCAATCTGTTCATCCGACATCGTTGCGTATTCTTTGAGCATAATAGTAGCCACCTAATGATTTTTCAAGTTAATTATGTTTAGCATGAACCAATAATCGGGCACTACTTGGTTCTCCTTGCACTATCACCGCGGGCACCGGTTCATTGCCTCGCCGTATTATTCATGCGAATTAGGTCTTCCCAATAAATAAATGAGCCAGAAATCAATGAGCAAGTCTAAGCAGAGCGATTATATAAAAAAATATAGAGTTATAAATAAATTTAAGAAAGCCGACGATAAAAAAATCAATGGGGACGCCTGACGCCTTCGGCAATGCCTGCTGATGTGCCCTCCTGGGCGGGTAAATTGTTCTTGTGGGCCGAATGTTTTATGATACTTGCCCATCAACATTGCCGTTCTGGTCATCAGAGGTTTGTTTGCCGCCGATTCCTTTTGCGAATCTTCCGCTCGCCGCTTTGCATGAATTTCTGGTTGGCTTTTTCGTTTTAGGCATTATTTACTGATGGTTTTTTCATGACCAAATTTGTGTTCGTTACCGGTGGCGTGGTCTCTTCACTGGGTAAGGGTATTGCGGCGGCCTCCATAGGAGCCTTGCTGGAGTCTCGTGGGCTGCGCGTCACGCTGCTCAAGCTCGATCCTTATATCAATGTAGATCCCGGTACGATGAGCCCTTTCCAGCATGGCGAGGTTTTTGTTACGGAGGATGGCGCGGAAACCGATCTGGATCTGGGGCATTACGAGCGCTTCGTGCGCAGCCCGGTCGGCAAGCGCAATAATTTCACCACCGGCCGTGTGTACGAGTCGGTTATTCGTCGAGAGCGGCGCGGCGATTATCTCGGTGGCACCGTGCAGGTTATCCCGCACATCACCGATGAGATCAAACGCCGCGTTCTGGAAGGCAGCAAGGGATATGACGTTGCGTTGGTTGAAATCGGCGGCACGGTGGGTGACATCGAATCGTTGCCTTTCCTTGAGGCGATCCGGCAGATGGGGGTGGAGTTGGGCCGCGAGCGGGCAATCTACATGCACCTGACACTGGTGCCGTTCATCCGCACCGCAGGTGAAGTCAAGACCAAGCCGACGCAACACTCTGTCAAGGAATTGCGTTCCATCGGGATTCAACCCGACATCCTTTTGTGCCGTTCGGAAGTGAGCCTGCCGGACGATGAACGCCGCAAGATTGCGCTGTTCACCAATGTCGATTTCGATGCCGTGATCTCTTCGGTGGATGCAGACACGATCTACCGCGTACCGCGCTTGCTGCACGCGCAAAAACTCGACGAAATCGTCCTGCGCAAATTGCATATCCAGACCGGTTCTGCCGATCTGACCGAATGGGATCGTGTCGTCGAAGCGCAGACCAAACCCGACCGCATCGTGGATATCGCGATGGTCGGTAAATATGTCGATCTGCTGGATGCGTACAAGAGCCTGAACGAAGCCTTGCTGCATGCCGGTATTCAAACCCGCACGCGGGTGAATATCCACTACTTCGATTCAGAGCGTTTTGAGCGCGAGCCGACAACCGTGCTTGAGATGATGGATGCGATCCTCGTTCCGGGCGGTTTTGGCGAGCGCGGTGTCGAAGGCAAGATTGCGGCCGTCCGCTTCGCTCGGGAATCCCGCAAACCGTATCTGGGCATCTGCCTCGGTATGCAGGTGGCCGTGATCGAGTATGCCCGTCATGTCGCTGGCCTTGTTGATGCGCACTCGACCGAGTTCCGCAAGGACACCCCCCATCCCGTGATCGCGTTGATCACCGAGTGGCGGGATGAGCACGGTGAGTTGATCCTGCGTGACGAAAAAACCGATCTTGGCGGCACAATGCGTCTCGGGGCACAGCGTTGCGAGTTGACCCCGGGCAGCCGCGCGGCCTTGGCTTACGGCAAGACGGAAATCAGCGAACGTCATCGCCACCGTTACGAATTCAATAATGGATACCAGAAAACGCTCGAAGAGGCCGGTATGGTCTTCTCCGGCTTCTCTGCCGAGAACCATCTGGTTGAAACCATCGAATTGCCTGAACACCCGTTCTTTATTGCCAGCCAGTTCCACCCGGAATTCAACTCGACTCCGCGCGACGGTCATCCCCTGTTCACCGCATTCATCCAGGCCGCATTAGCGCAGCGTGCCGGTGGTGCCGATGAGGAAGTTGCCGAATGAATCTGTTGAATTTCAAGGTGGGTTTGGATCAACCCCTGTTTCTGATCGCCGGCCCCTGTGTGATCGAGTCGGAAACGCTGGCGCAGGAAACGGCAGGAAGGCTTAAGGAAATCGCCCAGCAATTGAATATCCCGTTCATCTACAAAAGCTCGTTCGACAAGGCCAACCGCTCTTCCGGTGCGAGTTTCCGTGGTCCGGGTCTGGAGCAGGGCTTGGCGATACTGGAGCGCGTCAAATCGGTCATCGGTGTGCCGGTGTTGACCGATGTGCACGAAGATACGCCGCTCAATGAAGTGGCCGCCGTTGTCGATGTTTTGCAGACACCCGCATTCCTGTGCCGACAAACCAACTTCATCCAGAACGTTGCCCGTCAGGGTAAGCCCGTGAATATCAAGAAAGGGCAGTTCCTAGCTCCCTGGGATATGGGCAACGTGGTGGATAAGGCGCGTGCAGTGGGCAATGACCAGATCATGGTCTGCGAGCGCGGTGCCAGTTTCGGCTACAACAATCTGGTTTCCGATATGCGCAGTCTCGCCGTGATGCGCCAAACCGGTGCGCCGGTCGTGTTCGACGCAACCCATTCGGTGCAGTTGCCGGGGGGGCAGGGCGCCAGTTCTGGTGGACAGCGGGAATTTGTGCCCGTGTTGGCTCGAGCTGCTGTTGCCGCCGGTGTGGCGGGATTGTTTATGGAAACGCATCCTGATCCGGCCAAGGCTTTGTCCGATGGGCCGAATGCCTGGCCGCTTGATCAGATGGCAGAGCTATTGCATACCTTGGTGGAGATTGATCGTCTTGTGAAAGGCGCCGGTTTCCTCGAACAGGCGTTGATGACGCGGTAAACCCCATTTCCGGCCGCCTGTCGCCAAGGTGTCATGCGGCCAACACATACTTAAACTTTGTACTAATCTGGAGAAACCCTATGACAGTCATTGAAGGCCTGCGTGCCCGACAAGTAATCGATTCCCGCGGCAATCCCACGGTTGAGGCCGAAGTCCAAGTGACAGGCGGCTTCGTGGGGCGAGCCATTGTTCCCTCGGGCGCATCGACAGGTACACGAGAAGCCATCGAACTGCGCGACGGCGATAAATCCCGTTTCGGCGGCAAAGGTGTCTCCCGTGCAGTTGCTAACGTCAATGGTGAAATTGCTACTGCTATCAAGGGCATGGATGTGAACGATCTGGCCGCGATTGATGCGGCGATGATCAAGCTCGACGGCACCGAGAACAAATCCCGTTTAGGCGCAAATGCCATTCTGGCGGTTTCTTTGGCCGCAGCACATGCAGGCGCTGCCGCTGCCGGCAAACCCTTGTTCGAATACCTGGGTAAAGGCAAAGGTGTGACCCTGCCGGTGCCGATGATGAATATCATCAACGGTGGCGCGCACGCCGACAACTCGGTGGATATGCAGGAATTCATGATTATCCCTGCGGGTGCACCCAGCTTCAGTGAAGCGCTGCGCTATGGCACCGAAGTATTCCACACACTGAAAAAAGTGCTCCACGACCGTGGCTTGAATACGGCGGTAGGCGATGAGGGCGGTTTTGCACCTGATCTGCCCTCGAACGAAGCGGCCATCCAGATCATCATCGAAGCCATTAAACTGGCTGGCTTTGAGCCTGGCAAAGACGTGTTCATCGGGCTCGATGCGGCCAGCTCCGAATTTTATAAAGATGGCAAGTACCATCTCACGGCAGAAGGCCGCGCCTACACTTCAGCCGAAATGGTTGACCTGCTGGTGGACTGGGCCAGCAAATACCCCATCCTCTCCATCGAAGACGGTATGGCTGAACAAGACTGGGACGGCTGGGCGCTGTTGACCGAGCGTTTGAAGAGCAAGGTTCAGCTCGTGGGTGATGACATATTCGTCACCAACGCCAAGATTCTGCGTGAAGGTATCGACAAGCACATCGGTAATTCGATTCTGATCAAGGTCAACCAGATCGGCACCCTGACTGAAACCCTCGATACCATGCGCCTGGCCGAGGAAAACGGGTACACCAACGTGGTATCGCATCGTTCGGGTGAAACGGAAGACACCACTATCGCCGATCTTGCCGTGGCGACCAATGCCGGTCAGATCAAAACCGGCTCCATGTCCCGTTCCGACCGGATGGCCAAGTACAACCAGCTTCTGCGGATCGAAGAAGCATTGGGGGCACGCGCCATATTCCCGGGCGTTGCCGTATTCCGTCGCGCATAAGATCATTCGACCACAAATTGTCGATATGAATCGAACCATCCGCCAATCTCTACTCATAGGGTTGCTGATCATTCTTGGCATCCTTCAGTGGCGGCTCTGGTTCGGTGAGTCTTCGCTGCGTGAGCTTTGGCACAAGCAGGCCCGATTGGCGGATATGCTGCAAACACAAGAGGCATTGACCGAACGTAATCGACGGTTACTCGCGGAGGTGGATGATCTCAAGACAGGTTTGGGCACCGTTGAGGCACTTGCTCGTCTGGATTTGGGGATGATCGGCCCGAATGAGACCTTCTACCAGGTCATTGAAGATGCTCAAACCGAACAGATCACCCCCAATACGCTAACTGCACCGCAAACCATTTCGGGGAATCCCGAACCCAACCCATCGGCGCCATCAACCGGATCGGGGCAGGGTACGGCTGCTACAGCGGTCAATCCCGCGACCAGCGCACACTGATTTTTGGGCTCAAGTTTCTTTGATTTCGTCGTCTTTATCCCCGAATGATTCGATCATCGATGATTGGTGGCTGGTGCTGCCTGCCGCCGGTGCTGGGCGGCGTATGGGCGCCGATCAACCCAAACAGCATCTCAGAATTGATCGGCGGACTCTGGTTGAAGTCACCCTGTCTCGTTTCATCGGCTTGCCCGGATTGAAAGGGGCTGTACTGGCACTGGCAGCAGGTGATGAACTGACGCCGAAGCTTCTGGCTTCTTTTTCGGCGTTCCCGCTCCACTTCACCCCAGGTGGTGCCAGCCGTTCAGATAGCGTGCTGGCCGCATTGAACTATCTTTCCGGCAGACAGGCGGTTGACCGGCAAAGTTGGGTCTTGGTGCATGATGCCGCGCGTCCCTGTGTACGACCTGCCGATGTTTACAAGTTGCTCGAAGCAGTACGAGGTTCGGATGCGGGTGGTTTACTGGCGGTACCCGTGCGGGACACCCTGAAACAGGCGGATGAGCGGAACTGTGTTTCGATGACCGTGCCGCGAGACGGCGTGTTTCATGCGCTCACACCCCAGGCATTCAGGCTGGGGCCTTTGGCTACGGCAATGGATCGCGCTCATCAGGATGGTGTGATCCTCACGGACGAATCCTCGGCGATGGAGCATGTCGGCATGAAACCGTTGTTGGTGAAAGGACATGCCGATAACCTCAAGATCACGCATCCCGATGATTTGCCGTTGGCTAGATTGATTTTGCAGGCCCAGTCTGCCTGGGTTGGCGACATGTCATCTCCTGAATAAACCGAACTGGATAAACCCATGGGAGCAGTTATGAGCGAGCAACAACCGTCGTCATTCCAGTCCGTGCCTTGGCGGGTCGGGCATGGGTTTGATGTGCACGCGTTCAAGCCGGGCGACCACCTGATGATCGGCGGGGTTCGTATCCCGTTCGATCAGGCGTTCAAGGCACATTCAGATGGTGATGTGTTGATTCACGCTTTTTGCGATGCCCTGTTGGGTGCCGCGGGTTTGGGGGATATCGGGCAGCATTTTCCGGATACGGATCCGGCGTACCTCGGGATCGACAGCACACGTTTGCTGACCCGTGTGCATGCGCTTTTGGTGTCACACCAATGGCGTATCGGCAATGCCGACTTGACGATCATTGCCGAGGCGCCTCGAATGAGTGCCCATATCCCGGTAATGCGGACGCGATTAGCCGATCTTCTGCAGATGGATGTCGGTGCGCTGAACATCAAAGCCACCACGACCGAGCGCTTGGGCTTTACCGGTCGGGGTGAGGGTATCGCGGCAGAGGCCGTGGTGATGATTGTTCGCAAGGACGTGACCAGTCGGTTATCAATCTGACAGGCTGCTGGCCGTTCTGTTAGTTATTCTGTTTGGTGGTCTCCCCTGATTCTGCCTGGATGATGGAAGATCAACCCCAACCCTGCTGCCCGACTTTACGCTCAAAGTACAAAAAAACCCCAGCAAAAAACTGAGAGTTTGACTGTGTGTGCCCACAATCCGTCCATTTTGCGTCAGCATCCTGTTACTGGGCTACGGTCGCCTCAATATGCTTGATGAAGGTCTTAGGAGGTTCGTACCCTACGACCTGCTGCGCCTTTTGTTCCACACCCTGTGCATTGAAAAAGACAATGGTCGGTGGACCTAGTATGCCAAACCGCTTGAAAAGCGTCTTGTCATCGGCGTTGTTGGCGGTCACATCCGCCTGCAGCAGTACAAAGGGCCGTAGGGCAGCGATCACACTAGGGTCACTGAAGGTATTGTGTTCCATCTCCTTGCATGACACGCACCAGTCGGCATAAAAATCGAGCATGACGGGCTTGCCTTCGGCCTTGGCCTGGGCAAGTTTGCTGTTGAGATCATCCAGATTCTTCACCCGTGTGAAGGAGCGCATAGCCGTCGTCTGAGCACCGTTGCCTTGCGTTCCCATGCTCAGTCCGGCCAAGGGGGAGAATACACTCCCCTTGCCGCCCGTTGCCACACCCACCAGGATCAGCACGCCCCAAATCAGCAGAATGACACCCAGCGTTTTCCACAGCCGGGACCAGCCGGAAGCTGCTTCCCTGAGCGGGTCGGTTGCACTGAGGTAGACGGCCGCGCCAATCAGAAGAATGCCCCAGAGTGCTTGAGCCACGATATCTGGCACGATACGTTCAAGCATCCAGATGGCGACGCCCAGCATCAGCACGCCAAATACATTTTTGACGGCATCCATCCAGGCACCGGCGCGCGGCAGGAACTTGCCACCCAGTGTACCCACGATGATCAGCGGCAGTCCCATGCCGATACTCATGGCAAACAAGGCAGTGCCGCCAAGTACCGCGTCACCTGTTTGCCCGATGTAGATAAGCGCGCCGGCGAGGGGTGGTGCCATGCAGGGACCGACGATTAGCGCGGAGAGCAGGCCCATGATGGCCACACCGATGAGCGTGCCTCCCTGCTGGTTATTCTGAACCTGCATGATTTTCGATTGCAGAGAGGAGGGGAGTTGCAGTTCAAAGAACCCGAACATCGAGAAGGCCAGAGCAACGAAAATGCCCGCAAAAGCCGTTAGTATCCAGGGATTCTGGAAGGCCGCCTGCAGGTTTGAGCCAAACAGTCCTGCAAGAATTCCCGCTATCGTGTAGGTGACTGCCATCGCCAGTACGTACACGACGGAGAGGATAAAAGCCTTGCGCGTGGTGATGTTTTCGCCCTGACCGGCAATGATCCCCGCAAGAATCGGAATCATCGGGAAGACACAGGGGGTGAATGCTAGCAACAGACCAATGACCAGGAAGCCGAGAATAATGGTCCACAGGCTGCCAGTTTGCAGTTCATGGGTAATGGCGTCGGTCTGGCTGCGTTGCACGGGTTCCAATTGAGCAGGTTGCTGCGCTTCGGTAGCAGCGGAATTCATGCTGCCCGTCAGACTGGCAACATTGACCAGGCTGGTTTTTGGTGCCGAAGCCAGCGTCTCAACTGCACCTGTTTTGAAATTCACTTTCCAGGCGTGTTCGGTGGGTGGGTAGCACAGACCTGCATCGGCGCAACCTTGCGAGCCGACCACAACAATGGCCGTATTGCTTTTACCGGGCTCGATGCCTACCTTCGCATCGAGGTTGTGGTAAAACACTTCGGTTTTCCCGAACCCCGGATCATCAACTATCTTGCCATTTGGTATGGAGCCTGTGGTGATCCTGGCATCGGTATCAGCTAGCCCGATTTTGATGCGATCACGATAGAGGTGGTAGTTATCGGCGATATCCCAGTGAAGCAGAATGGTGCTATTTTCCAGCTGAATGCTTGCCTTGAAAGCCTGCTCGGGATCAAGTAGTTGCTCTTCACTACCGCCTAATGAAGAAAGGCTGCTGAGGCTGGATGGCGCAGCTGATGAGGGTTTCGTGGAGTCCGCAGGCAGACTGACCGTGACATCCTGTGTCTGCGGCGGATAGCACACGCCCTGGGTATCGGAACACCCCTGATATTTGAGCTTTAATTTGGCCTCGCCCGCCAGACTGGCTTCAATTGGTACCTGGACGGTGAAGTCCTGCTTGTAAACGACAAGTTTGCCAAAGTAGGGGTCGTCGTCGACCACTCCTTCTGGTAAGACAGGCTTGCCAAGTTTAAGTGAATCGGTTTGCGAAGTGATTGCGATTCGATCACGGTAGAGATGGTAACCATTGGCGACATGAAATTTGAGCTCGATATCGCTGCCGTTTACTGCTGCTGTCGCATGGAAGGCCTCTTGCGGATCAAGAAGGTCGGCGCTTTTCGCACTGGAATAGAACAACACAGATGAAAACAGTAACAGGCCAGTGAGCGTCGCCTTGAGAATATTGTACAGGGACATGTGGTTGGAACACCTTTATGTTGTGAGTAATTTCAAGCCAGTGGGACCCGAATCATGCGCAAAGATTCCTGCTCGTGTTGTGCTAGACCAAAATTTATGTCCACGAGGTCTAATTGTTTGCCGCATTGAATTTTTTCCAGATTGGCACCACTATGCCTTCAAGGAACCTGAGATTCGATCAGAGTTTCTTTGGGAATCTCTGCACGAATCCATCCGTGGCTTCGTGGGCTTACGCCAGCTGTCGCGTTCAGAAACACTCGGGCCGCTGGGCCCTTCGGCCCGTGCAATGCACTTCAATGACATATGTCAATGATTGTCTGGGCCTCCATGTCCTCCACGGTAAGACCCGCATTTGTGCAGACCTTCACGTGGGATCAGTGTTTAGTATGCAAATAAATTGATGCCTTTGCATCGCTCAATCCATGAAGGTTTTTGATGATGAATCCGTTATCTCTTATCGCTCTATTGCCCGTGATCGAAATTGTCCTGCTCATCGGAATGGGCGCGCTGTTCGGTTTTTGGTTTACCCTGGCCTGGATCATCGCTACGGCTGCTGTGGGCGTTTATCTGCTTCGGAGAATGCGTGGAGCATTTCAAATTGGCTCCCCCCTTGATCCAGTCGCTGAGTCGTTGCCACAAGACCCGATGGGGACTTTTGCAACGTGGATTGGCGCTATTCTCCTGATCCTGCCAGGCCCTCTGACTGATTTGCTGGGTTTGGTTCTTGTGATGCCTTGGTTGAGAAAACTGACGTTCGGTGTCTGGATGGCAAGGAATCTGCACAAGATTGTCATGAAGCGAAAGGGTCATGGGCAGATCTACGAAGGCGAGATTGTCGATGTGCAGCAGGAGCGCCGAGTCATTCGGCGGGGCGACGGGGATCATGATAAATAAGTAGAAATAGTCCCTTCGCGGGATGCTAAGGCTGTGATCCTGAACATCGGAGATTTCGCTTTGGCTTTCCTAAGAAATCTCTGCACGAATCCACCCCTGGCTTCGCGGGCTTACGCCAGCTGCGCGTTCAGATACGCTCGGACCGGTACACGCCCGGCCCGTGCTCCGCATTTCAATGAATTACGTCATTGAGCGGCAGAGCATCCATGCCCTGCACGGGAAGGTCCGTATTTGTGCTGACCTTGCCTAACAAACTTTGCCCATGAAGTTGTTTGCGCCAAGAGGGATCGCTCATTGAGATGGGCGTATATATCAAGCAATAAAAAACCCCGTCTAAAATGACGGGGTTTTGTTTGGACATCCAGTCTCAGGAATAAGATACCTTTTACTTCACTTTGCCTACACTGACATCGCCGATGGACGCTGCTTTTTCAACGACAAATGGCGCGCCTTTGTAACAGTCTTTCATGCAGCGTTGGTTTGCGGTGTCCGGTCCACTGTTGGTCACATAAAGGGGTTCGCCCGGCATTTTGATTTTAGGCAGTGAAGTCTTGTCACAGACAAAATCACTACCTACACCGGGGATGCTGGCCAGATTCATGACGTAACAGGTAACAGAGTATGACTCGTCAGTGGTGAGTGTGCCGGGTGCATAGAAAGGCATATGACGATGAATCATATCCATGAGCGTCGGCGCATTGCCCCAGTTGTTGTTCAGACCGCGGTTACTCACGGCATCCACGCCAGCTTTCGCTGATGCTTCGAACTCGTCAACCGGATCGCCGACCATTTTCGGGTACCCGTGCGCACCTTCACCAAAATCACCGTGACACATGGCGCACTGTTCATTGTAGATTTTTTCACCGGCGCTGACCGTTCCCTTGCCTTCAGGCAGGTTTGTACCGTCATAGAAGTAGGAAATATCCCAGGGCTTGATGGCCGCGTCGGTGATGTTCATCCCTACGCCTAGCACCTTGGGCGCACTTTTCAGCGCTGCGTTATCAAACGCGAACGCATTGGCACTCAGACTCAGAGCAACGGCGGCAGCGGCAAGCCCAAGGCTCCAATTAGACATTTTCGATTTGGACATTCTTCACCTCGCCAGTCTTCTCAATCTTCCAGACCTGAATTGAATTCTTGTGATAGATGCTGTTAAAGCCACGCACCTCACGCAACTGCTTCAGCGTGGGTTGCACATAACCTGATTCATCGGTTGCGCGGCTCATGATCAGCGCTTCTTCACCATCCCATTCGAACGGGAGGGTGAACTTGGTTAAGCACTTGTTAAGTACAGGTTCGACCAGGTTCGCTTGTTTCCAGTTTTTGCCGCCATCGACAGAGACATCGACATGGGCAATTTTGCCGTAGCCGGACCATGCAATCCCACGAATTTCGTAGGTACCTTTGCCATTCATCTTGAAGTCGGGGCAAGGATAGTTGATAACGGAGTTGGCTTCGTTGACGAGATCGAACTGACGGATCATGCCATTGGGCAATACTTCGATGTAGTGTTTGGTTTCTTGATACGTTACCAGTGGCTTGTCAACGAACATCAACCGACGCAGGTATTTGGTGGAGATGTTGGCTTCAAAACCCGGGATGAAGAGACGAATCGGATACCCGTTTTCAGGGCGCAGTGGTTCACCGTTCTGAGCGTAACAAACCATCGCGTCTCGGTAGTGACTGGTGTATTCGGCCGGGATTGGGCGACCGTGTTGATCGACAGCACCTTCCATCGGCACGGAACGTTGCAGTGCCGAACCGTCGGTACCTTCGCCGTAGAACCAGGTTGCCTTGGGATCAACGCCAACCATTTCCATCAGGGTGGTCAGCTTGACGCCGGTCCACTCTGAGCAGCTCATCATGCCGTGGGTGAATTGCAGGGAGTCCATCTGAACACCACGCCACTCCATCGCACCGTTTGCCGGGCATTCTAGGAAGTGAATTGCTGTGTGTGAAGGCAGGCGCTTGAGGTCATCAACCGTGAAGATCATCGGCTGTTTAACCATGCCATGGACCACGAGGTGATGCTTGCTTGGATCAACATCCACGGCGCCAGCGTGGTAACGTTCGAAGTGCAGGCCATTAGGGGTGATAATCCCATGCAGGTCTTGCCATGGTGTGAAGCTGATCGATGCGATGGTATCCGCTGTCAGCCAGCCAACATTGCGCCGAACCACGCCACTTTCATATTTGGAGGGTAAGCCATAAGGAACGGAAACAACGCCCCGGCCCAACATGTGGCGGGTGGGTTCGTTTTGCAAAGGTGTGGTCCAGGTTTTCAGACCATCACCTGCATAGGCTGCGCTGGTCGCAGCGATGGCGGCGCCACCGGCTGCCAGGGCAACACTCTTTCGCAGGAACTTGCGACGATCACTCGACGCTTCGCCTGCCTTTTTCGTGCCTTCTGGCACGGTGTTAATCATATTTTCTGACATTGCTCACTCCTGCACTGTAGGCAATTGCAAGGATCTTTTTAAGGGATCCACCCGGCAAAAAAACCATTCTCCGACAACGGTATTTTGCACGCTGTTTTCTAACGTAAGAAATTCACGCTTTCAACGAGACTCGGCATTCTTCATGGTTCTTCATCATTGGTCAATCAATCTGTATTGATTTACGATCACAAAATTCGATCATGAAATTTTCG
This sequence comes from Halothiobacillus sp., assembly GCF_027346185.1. Lineage (GTDB taxonomy): Bacteria > Pseudomonadota > Gammaproteobacteria > Halothiobacillales > Halothiobacillaceae > Halothiobacillus. Next base: position 6,332 of record NZ_DAIESY010000010.1, on the reverse strand, counting down.
AGCCCTAAGAATCTACATCAGGTGCCGCTAATATACAATGTGTGCCTTCCCTTAGTGTTTCTATGGGCATTAAAACTAATCAATGCTGGGCGCTGACGTTGCTGCGTTATGCACAAGCCCCTTGAATCCGATAAAGCAAAGGCAATCTATGAGAATTTCGGTTCAGACCGAGGATTTTGACGTGAATTCAGTGCTGGCAGAACTCCGTGGGCGTTGTGCGCATGTCGGGGCTGTCGCTTGTTTTCTGGGTACGGTTCGGGACATGAACGACGCGCGTGATGTGGCCGTTCTGACGTTGGAACACTACCCAGGCATGACGGAGCGCGCGCTTGAGCGTGTGGCCACGGAAGCGAAGTCTCGCTGGCCGGTTGCGGGCGTCACGATCATTCATCGTTATGGCGCTTTGTTTCCCAGTGATCAGATCGTTCTGGTCGCTGTGGCCAGCGCACACCGCCACGATGCGCTCGAAGCCTGCACATTCATGATGGACTATCTGAAAACTCATGCGCCTTTCTGGAAGAAGGAAACCGATTCTTCCGGCGCAAGCTGTTGGGTTGATGCAAGGGAGAGCGACGCGGTGGCCCGTGATCGCTGGTTTGCCGATTTCGATCCGCCTGTTGCGGAATAAGTGGCGTTATTTTGTTGATTCTTTTTGCCTGTGTCTGTATGAGGATTTCTTTTGCAACCTATTGATATTGCGCAGCGTCAGTTGATTGAGCAGCTGGCGCCGATCACCGAGTCGGAGCTGATTCCGCTGGAGACTGCACTGGGGCGGTTTCTGGCGGAGAATGTTTTTGCACAGCAGGATGTGCCCGCGGGTGATATAAGCCTGTTCGATGGTTATGCTGTTAGAGCGCCTTTGGCTTGCGGTTCATCGCGCCAGGTGGCGGGGGTCACTTATGCGGGTGATGCACCAGCCGCTCTGCCTGAAGGAGATGTTGTCTGGCGGATATTTACCGGGGCGCCGTTACCTGAGGGGGCGAATGCCGTCATCGCTCAGGAATCCGTAACGCGTTCGGATTCGCATACCGTGACATTGCACGAAACCATGTCCCCAGGGGCAGGGGTGCGGCCTAAAGGCACCGATAGCCGTCATGGTCAGCGCGTGCTGTCTGCCGGAACCCGTTTGGATGCGGCCGAGCTTGGTTTGCTGGCATCCATCGGCTGTGCGCAGGTACGGGTTGTTCGCAAGCCGCGAGTTGCTATTTTTACGACGGGCAACGAGTTGGTCTCGCCCGGCCTGCCTCTGGAGCCAGGCAAGATTTACAACAGCAATCACATCACTCTGGTTTCCGCATTGTCGCGTCTCGGTGTCGAGATTGTTGATCTGGGTGTCTTGCCGGATGAAGCCTCCTCCATCCGTACGGCGCTGTTGGCGGCAGCAAAAGACGTCGATCTGGTGCTGACTTCTGGCGGCGTATCTGTCGGGGAAGCGGATTTGGTGCGGAGGGTTGTGTCGGACATCGGTGTCATCGATTCATGGCGGGTCTTCATGAAGCCGGGTAAACCGTTGGCTTTCGGCCGGATCGGGTCGGTGCCATTCATTGGCTTGCCGGGCAACCCTGTCTCGACCTTTGTGACCTTTTTCCTGTTCGTTCGTCCGGCTTTGCGTGCGCTGGCGGGTGGCGATCCTCAGATCGACCTGCCGCCGCTGAGTCTGCCGCTGGCCCGGGACTGGGTGTCGGGTGATCGCCCGGAGTTCATCCGCGTGCGGCGTGAGCGAGCGGCTTCGGGTGAAACGCGATTGCAGCCGTTTGAAAACCAGAATTCGGGCCTGTTGAGTTCGATCGCCTGGGCGGATGGCGTGGCCCTTATTCCAGCCGATCGCAGGCTTTCGTGTGGTGACAGGGTTAATTATTTCCCCTTTGAAGGATGGTATCTGTGAGCAATCAACAATTAACCCATATCGATGAGACCGGTGCCGCGCGCATGGTGGATGTGGGCGCAAAACCCCATACGGAACGTGTGGCTTTGGCGGAGTCGTTTATCCGCATGCAGCCTGAAACGCTGGCATTGATTCTTTCCGGTGGTCACAAGAAGGGAGATGTACTGGCTGTGGCCCGCGTCGCCGGCATCATGGCCGCAAAGAAAACCTGGGATCTGATTCCGATGTGCCACCCGCTCCTGCTGACCAAGGTGGCGGTTACCTTGACGCCTGACGAGCAGAACCAAGGTATTCATATCCTTGCTGAATGCCGCCTGAGTGGGCAAACCGGCGTGGAGATGGAGGCATTGACGGCTGCCTCCGTAGCGGCGTTGACGCTCTACGACATGTGCAAGGCTGTGGATCGCGGCATGGTGATCGAATACACCCGTTTGCTGGAAAAGCATGGCGGGAAAACCGGTTCCTGGGTGCGTTGAAGTTAAATTGCTCTTGCGCCCGTGTATTTTTTAAAACATAACGCTTGAATTGCACTTATTTTACGGCTATCGTTATTTCCACTGATACCTAGCGAACTCCTGCACGAGTAAGCAAGTCGTCGAATGCTCAGAACTCCGACCTCTGAGCATTCCTGTGCAATCGGCAGCCAATTTAGTGGCGTCGATATCGTCTTCCACTGGCCACGTCTGGTTTGATCGGTGATGGCTGTTTAGGATTCGAAAGGTTTAACTATGTCAAATTTGGTGGACCCATTCGGTCGCACAATCGATTATCTGCGACTGTCGGTCACGGACCGTTGCGACTTGCGTTGCTTCTACTGCATGCCGGAAGGGTTTAACGACTTCGAAGTGCCGGAACACTGGTTGACGGCTGATGAAATCGAACGATTGCTGGGCGTGATGGCCGGGATGGGTTTGCGCCGGGTGCGTATTACCGGCGGCGAGCCCTTGGTGCGCCGTGGAATCGAGGACATCGTTCGTCGTATTGATGCGCTGCCCGGTATTCGGGATATTGCACTTTCCACCAATGCCACGCGCCTGGGGAAAATGGCCGCACCGTTGAAGGCGGCGGGAGTCGACCGCATTAACGTGAGCCTCGATACGCTGGATGCCGAACGCTTCAAACAGATTACGCAGGGCAAGCTCAGCAAGGTGATCGATGGTTTGATGGCCGCCAAAGATGCAGGGTTGTCTCCCATCAAGCTCAATATGGTCGTCATGAAAGGTGTCAACGAAGATGACATCGAATCGGTGCTGGAATTCTGTATCGAGCATGGGTTCGTGTTGCGCATGATCGAAACCATGCCGATGGGCGATACCGGTCGTGATGCACTGGATCATTACATCAGTCTGCAAACCATCAAGCAGCGGCTTTCGGAGCGTTATCCGTTGATTCCGGTCATTAATCCGGTCGATGGCGCCGGGCCTGCCCGTTACCTGCAAATAGCGGGCACAGATACCCAGGTCGGGTTCATTACGCCCATGTCCGAGCATTTCTGCGGTACCTGCAATCGGGTTCGCTTGTCGGTAGATGGCACCATGTATATGTGCCTTGGGCAGGAACACAACTTTTCATTCCGTCCCCTACTGCGCAGTGGTATCCCAGATGATGAGCTCAAAGAAGCCATCATTGCAGCCATCGGCCTGAAGCCCGAGCGGCACGAGTTTCAGGACAAGCCGGAAAAGGTCATTCGCTTTATGTCGATGACGGGTGGCTGATATCCACCCGAGTCCTTCTCACGTCATATCGGTAGGAAAACGATAATCTCAGGCTTCTTCTGTGCGGGCGTTTTCGATCAGGCGTTCTGCCAGTTTCTTTCCATTGGTCAGGCAGTCGCCGACCGCGATACCGCCCCGCCAGTTTCCATTCAGGCTCAATCCCGGTAGTGCGATCAGCCGCTGGGTAATCTTTTCTTGCAATTCAAGATAGCCAAGCTCGTACTGTGGAATGGCCCGTGCCCAGTATTTCACGCGCAAGAACTCCGGCTTGCCCTTGATGCCGAGCAGCGGCGAAAGATCACCCAGAACGCGATCCAAGAGTTCCTGATCACTTCCTTCTGCCGCTTCGGGGTGCTTGCGTCCGCCGATAAATGCGGTGAGCAGGACCTTTCCATCCGGTGTGCGATTCGCAAATAAAGTCGAGGAGAACAGAACGCCCAAGGTGCGTTTTTTCTCCTTGGAAGGCAGCAGCAAGCCAAACCCATCCAGTGGATGCGCAACTTCAGACCGATCGAATCCCATGACGACGGATGAGACGGGGGGATATTCTATGGAGGCCAGCGATTCGGCCAATACACCGTCGACTTCGCCAAGTAATTGGGCACTGATGTGCGCGGGCGTGCTCAATATGAGTTGTCTGGTGTGAAATGTTTTGCCTTGATCTGATTCCACCGACCAACCGCCCTCGGGCAGTTGCCGGATGTGGATGATGGCAGAGTCCAACTGATTGTCGCCCCGGCCAGATGTCGTGATCGCCGATGCCAGTGCGTCGGTGAGTGTTTGTAGCCCTCGCTTGAAACTGAACAGCTTGCCCTTCGCAGGTTGGGTGACCGGAGCCGGGTTGGTTTTGGCCGCTTTCATTTTTGCAATGCCTCCGCGAATCAGGGAGCCTGACTCGTGTTCCAGAGCGTAGATTTTGGGGATGGCTGCCTGCACGGACAGTCGGTTCGGGTCGCCCGCATACACGCCCGATACGAAGGGGTCGACAGCCCAATCGAGAAAGCCTTGCCCCAGACGCCGTTGAACGAATTCGGCTATTGTCTCTTCCTTGTCGACGGGTTTTATCCAGGCTTCGCGTGCCAGATGCCATAGATCACTCACACTGAAAAGCGGGCTGGTGAACAGCTCCAAAGGATTTCCCGGCAACGCCACGGGATGCCCGTTTTTGGCTACGAAGCGCTTTTTGGCCAAGGCATTGGCTTCGATGATTTCGCTGCCCAGATCAAGCGCGCTTAAAAGTGCAGCCATTTCTGGCGTTTGCATCAGGCTGTTGGGCCCGAGTTCACGCAACCAGCCGTCTTCTTGCACACTCCCCACGGCGCCGCCAACCCGGGATGAGGCCTCCAGCAGCGTGACAGTTTTGCCCATTTGCGTGAGATGGTAGGCGGTTGCCAGGCCACTGATGCCGCCACCGATGACGAGATAGGGGCAGTTGATTGGTTCTGGGGCATTCGAACGAGAATTCACGAAGCAGGCGTCCTATAAGATAAGTGGAGTCATTAAGATTTAAAAACCGTTTTATATTTTGAGTATATCGTGAGGCCACTGCGTTCGAGTGTTGGTCGGCAAACTTTTCAAGGGGTAGGGGATATGACGACGATATCGAATCAAGATGGGTCAAAAGAGGTCGTGCTTCTGGGGGGTACCGGATTTGTCGGTCGTGCGCTGGCCTCTTTGTTGAGTCAACAGGGGTATTCGGTGACGATTCCGACCCGACATGCCGCGCGCCATCGTGATATGGCTCTGATGCGCGTGGTGCGTTTGATCGGTGGAACGCCTGCTGCTGCGGACATGGCAAACCACCGCCGTAAGCAGAGCTGGCATGAAGTTTTGTCTGAAGGTTCGATTCTGATCAATCTGATCGGGATACTCAACGAGCCACTGCATAACGGTGAGGGTTTCGAGCAGGCGCATGTCAACACGACACAAATAGCGCTGGAGGCGGCTGCCAAGGCGGGCGTCAAACGTTATCTGCATATGAGCGCACTCGGTGCCGATGCGAACAACGGCAGCAGTTTCTATCTGCGCAGCAAGGGCAAGGCCGAGGATTGGGCGCATGAGTTTGGCGAACAGCACGGGATTGCGGTCACGAGTTTCCGGCCATCGGTTATTTTTGGTCCGCAGGATTCATTTCTGAATCGGTTTGCCAAGTTAGCGCGACTGATACCCGGAGTATTCCCGCTGGCCTGTGCCGATGCGCGTTTTGCCCCAGTGTATGTCGGGGACGTGGCGGATCAGTTCGTGGCGGCAATTACGGATACTTCAACCATTGGCAAGCGCATCGATCTGTGCGGCCCCACCGAATATCGATTGCGTGAGTTGGTCGCCTATGCGGCCAAAACCTCGGGTCATCCCCGTATGGTGATCGGCTTGCCCGACTGGGCCGCACGGTTGCAGTCCAGGGTCTTGGAGTGGGTGCCGGGACAACCATTTACCCGCGACAACTACGATTCGTTGCAGACGCCGAGTATCTGTGCCGAAGGTTGTGCGCTGCAAACCACTCGACTCGAACGCATTGCGCCAGGTTATCTCGGTAAATTGATTGGTAGGCATGCTGGGTGAAAATGAATTTTTCCTGCTTAGGGAAGCTCTGAATAATTCCATCCTGGAATTCTCAAAGCACGCAAAGCAAAAGATGTGACTTATGCTTTGCTTCATTTTCAATCACCTACGTGATTGAAAATGGCGGCACGTCCTTGTGCCGCACGGAACCTCTGATTTAATCAGAGGTT
>NZ_DAIESY010000007.1:0-19805 GCF_027346185.1 Halothiobacillus sp. | reverse complement strand
CACCCGCGCACAATCGCAACCTGGCGGCATTTCGCCGACACGCTTGTGCCTTCCTGTTTCAAACGCGCCAAATTTTTTGCGCGCATCGTGTCGCTCGAAGCGCGTGGCGAGTGCAAAGCCTGACGCCGGAATGATCCCGATGCCGCGCCAGTTTGCATCGCTGACCTGTAGCGCCTGTTTGAGTTGTGCCCGTGCCGTTGCGTTTCCGCCGGGACGCACCACCTCGGGATAACAGTTGTCCAGAAAGAATTTTTTTTCGATCAGTTGGCGCAATACTGAATACATCGCCGCCAGCAGCGATACGGGGGTGAATCCGGCGATCGCCGTGGGAATGGCCTGTTGCTCCACGACGAAGGCCCATTCCTCCGGCCCCATCACCGTAGCGACATGGCCGGGCGCGACCAGCGCGTCGAAACCGGGCTTTCCCGAGTCGAGCAGCATCGCGACCGCAGGCCAGGTAAGGCGGCACGACAGCAACAAAAATAGGTTGTCAGGAATGCCTTCGATCAGCATCGCCGCCACCGGTGCGGTGGTGGTTTCGAAACCGGCGACAAAGAATACCACTGACCACTGCGGATTTTCTCTGGCGATTTTCACCGCCTCCTGCGGGCTGGACACCGGCCTTATGTCGGCGCCAGCGGCCTTGGCCTGCTCCAGTGAGTGCGGCTCGGATTTTGGCCCATTCACCGGCACGCGCAGCATGTCGCCGAATGCAACCAGAATCACGCCTGCGTGCAACGCCAGTTGAATGGCGTGAGATACGTCCTCTTCAGGACACACGCACACCGGACAGCCGGGGCCGGGGATCAGTTCGACATTCTGCGGCAAAGCGCCGCGCAGGCCTGCCATCGTGATCGAACGCTCGTGACCACCGCACACATTCATGATGCGCACGCGGCCGGCCAGCGGCAAGGCGCGAATATTTTCCAGCCAGTCCCTTGCGCTCAAAATGATAGCCAGACCTCAAGCACTGTGCTGGTCCGGGTCACAGGCCGACACTTCATCGAGCAACTCCCAGGTCGAACGCGCTTCCTGCTCGGTCATTTTCTGTAATGCGTAACCCACATGCACCATCACGAAATCATTCACAACGATTGGTTCATCCTGTAGCATGAACAGGCTGACCTCGCGCATCACCCCCCGGGCGGTGCAGCGTGCGTTGTAGCCGTCGATTCCGACGATTTGCATGGGAATACCCAGACACATGGCCATTGAGGGATCATGAAGGTTTCTCAGTATAGTCCCGAGTGGAGAATCTGTTTGGTTTTATGGTTGGATGAACCGGTTGGTTGAAATTCCCGGGTAAAAGTAATAGGCTGACTCCAGTCAGGCGACGCAATGTGCAGGGGGTGAGTCGGGGACCTTCGGAATTGCAGACGTCGGGAAGGCATTCGAAACAGTGTCCGCGCACATCACGCCGGAGGGAGCGCCATGAACGAAACGACACCCCTGTTGTCACCCCGCTTTGCCGCGATTCTTGCCCAGGCAAGCAGCCATCCTCCCTTGCGGGTGGCGGTGGCGAATGCGCAGGAAGCACATGTATTGGCCGGGGTGGTGGAAGCCAGCGATCACGGTTTGATCGAGCCGGTACTGCTGGGACCGCGGGCACAGATCGAAATCGTGTGCCGGCAACTGGGGTGTCCCAGCGATCGTTTTCCCATCGTCCATATGGCGTCGTCTCTGGAAGCGGCCGAGGCGGGCGTGCAACGGGTGCTGGAGGGCAAGGCAGAAGCCCTGGTGAAAGGCTGGATACACACCGACGAACTGATGAGGCCAGTATTGCGTCAGTTGCGCACGGCGCGGCGCATCAGTCATGTCTTCGTGGCAGACTTACCCAGTTACCACAAGCTGCTGTTCATCACCGATGCCGCCATCAACATCGCGCCGGATCTTGCCACCAAGGCGGAGATTCTGCAAAACGCCATCGATCTGGCACGCATCCTGGGTGTGGACAGGCCAAAAGTCGCGGCGTTGTCGGCGATCGAACTGGTCAAGCCGAGCATTCCGTCTACTCTGGACGCCGCCTGCCTCAGCAAGATGGCCCAGCGCGGCCAGATCACCCATGCCGAGGTGGACGGCCCGCTGGCTTTCGACAACGCCATTTCGCACGATGCCAGCATGGTCAAGCAGATCAACAGTACCGTGGCGGGCGAGGCGGACATCCTGCTGGCGCCAGATCTGGATGCCGGCAACATTCTTGCCAAGAATCTGGAATACCTCGCCGGGGCAACCCTGGCAGGTATTGTCATCGGCGCCAGAGTACCGTTGATGCTTACCTCTCGTTCTGATCCCCCCGCTGCCCGTCTGATCTCCTCCGCCATTGCCGTGTTGTTGCATCAGCATTGGGACGGTGAAGGCGTATCGGTCACGGGCATACCTGATACGGGAGATGAATCATGACTGCCGACGAACGCATCACATCGTCTGTCAAACATATTCCTATTGCATAAGGGGCATGACATGAACAAGATCTCGCACATCCGCTGGTTCGACGAGATTGGCCTCGACGATGTACCTCTGGTCGGCGGAAAGAATGCCTCGCTGGGGGAAATGTACCGAAACCTGACAGCCGAGGGTGTACGCGTCCCCAACGGTTTTGCAGTGACCGCCGAGGCCTATGCCTATGTGCTGGAATACAACAACGCATGGCGGTTGCTACATGCGGCTCTCGACGGGCTCGATCCTGACGACGTCAGAGATTTACAGGCTCGTGGAGAAAAAGCCCGGGCGATTGTCTACGGCTGTCAGATTCCTGATGATTTAAAGGCGGCCATTTTACAGGGCTATGCCCAGCTCAAACGCGAGTATGGGGACAAGATCTCCCTTGCGGTACGTTCTTCTGCCACCGCCGAGGATTCGCCGGAAGCCTCTTTTGCAGGACAGAATGACACCTATCTCAACATCGCCAGTGACGATGCGCTGCTTGACGCCTATAAACGCTGCCTGGCGTCCAACTTTACCGACCGTTCCATCCATTACAAATACGACAATGGGTTTGATTACTACAAGGTCCACCTCTCTGTGGTGGTCATGAAAATGGTGCGCAGTGACATCGGCGCCAGTGGCGTGATGTTTTCACTGGACACGGAAACGGGATTCAGGGATGTGGTCTTCATCAATGCCGCTCTGGGGCTTGGTGAAAACGTCGTCCAGGGAACGATCGACCCGGATAGTTTTTATGCGCATAAACCCGGCTTCATCAAGGGATACCGCGCCGTTTTGAAACGCCGCCTGGGCAGCAAGGAAAAGAAGATGATTTTTACCGATATCCTCAATACCGGCAATATCGCGGTGGAATACACCAGGAATATCGATACCAGCAGCGAAGAAAGGAATCGCTATTGCATCACCGATTCGGATGTCATGGTGCTGACCGACTATGCCATCAAGGTTGAAGACCACTATTCCAGGAAAGCCGGTCAATACAAGCCCATGGACATGGAGTGGGCCAAAGATGGACTGGATGGGCTGTTGTATATGGTGCAGGCGCGACCGGAAACGGTGTCCTCACAAAAGAAAGGCACCATCCTGGAGATTTACCATCTCAGGGAAAGGTCGACTGTCCTTCTCCGGGGCAGGGCTGTCGGTACCAAGATTGGTGCCGGGAAGGCGCGTGTCATCCATGACGTCAAACACCTGAGTGATTTTCAACCGGGAGAAGTGCTGGTTGCCGATACCACGACACCGGATTGGGAACCTGTGATGAAGACTGCCGCTGCGATCGTGACGAACCGGGGGGGCCGTACCTGCCACGCCGCCATTGTGTCACGCGAACTGGGTATTCCCGCCATCGTGGGAACCGAAAGCACGACGGAGGCAATCCGGAACGGACAGGAGATCACCATCAGTTGCGCCGAAGGCGAAACCGGGAATGTTTATGACGGCCTGCTGGGTTTCGACGTTCAGCAGACGGATCTCAGCCAGTTGGGACACCCCAGGACCAGGATCATGATGAATTTGGGTAATCCAGATCAGGCCTTCAGTCTGGCTTCGTTGCCTGTGGATGGCATCGGACTGGCGCGTATGGAATTTATTATCAACGAATACATCAAAGTTCATCCAATGGCGATCAAGTGTCCTGAAAAGGTGGATGTCGCGACGCGCGCGAAGATCGCCGCGCTGAGTGCCGCTTTTGAAAACCCGGTGGATTTCTTCGTCAAGACACTGGCCGAAGGCGTCGCCACGATTGCTGCGGCAGTGTACCCCAAACCCTGCGTGGTGCGTATGAGCGATTTCAAGAGCAATGAATACGCCACCCTGCTGGGCGGAACATTTTTTGAGCCGGAGGAGGGGAACCCGATGATCGGTTTTCGCGGTGCTTCCCGTTATACACATCCCGCTTACGCCGCAGGATTTGCGCTGGAGTGCGCGGCGATGAAACGGGTACGTGATGAGATGGGACTGACCAACGTCAAGTTGATGATTCCTTTTTGCCGTCGCGTGCAAGAGGGCGAAAAGGTTCTGGAAGCGATGGCTGCGCATGGCCTCAGGCGCGGTGATAACGGACTGGAGGTTTACGTCATGTGCGAGATCCCCAACAACGTCATCCTGATAGACGCCTTCGCAAAACTGTTCGACGGTTTCTCCATCGGCTCCAATGATCTGACCCAGTTGACCCTGGGGGTAGACCGCGATTCCGAGATCGTGGCCTTCGATTTTGATGAGCGCGATCCCGGCGTGAAAGAGATGATCCGCCTGGCGGTGGAAGGGGCAAGGCGTAACGGCCGACATTCAGGTTTGTGCGGACAGGCACCGTCGGATTATCCCGAGATGGCCGAATATCTGGTGGAACTGGGCATCGACTCCATGAGCCTCAATCCGGATACGGTACTCACCACCACCCGGCTTGTACTGGAGGTGGAACAGCGCCTGTCACGCAATCCCGGATAGCGGAACCGGTTTTCCGGGAAAGGCGCAGCGCAACACCGTGGAAGGAGAGGTTCGTTGAAATTTCAGAGGTGGGAACGGTGAGGTGAACCAGCCATGAATTCAGTCGGCAGAACAGAGCGCACTGAGCCCCTGAATGTAACCGTTGCAGGTGCCTGCGCTCAGTCCAGGCACTTGCTGGAGGTCCTGTGCATTCTCCAACAACAACTTCTGCACCTTTCCGACCAGACTGTGTGCGCAGTTTCCGAACATCTTGGTCTGCCGGTCGGCCAGGTCGAGTCCGTGGTCGAGTTCTATTCGTTTCTTTACAAAACACCGCGTGGAAAGTACCACATCCTGTTCAGCAATTGCCCCAGTTGCGGGTTCAGGCAGGACGGCAGGAATCTGCTGCATGTACTCTGTGACCGCCTGCACGTGGTTGCTGGTGAGACGCGTGCCGATGGGTTGGTCAGCGTGGATGAAACATCCTGCATCGGCATGTGTGATCAGGGCGCTGCCTTGCTGGTCAACGGTATCCCGATCACCCGTCTGGATTCCGTAAAGATCATGCGTGTGGCTGAACGGGTTGAAACGGAAGTTGCGCTCTCGGACTGGCCTGCCGAATGGTTTCGTGTTGAGGACAATATTCGCCGTTCGGGATTGTTGCTCAAAAATGGCTTTGCTGCAGGTGCTGGTATTCGCGCGGCTTTGGCCCGTGGTTTTGATGCCACCCTTGCCGAAATCACCCGCTCAGGGCTGCGCGGGCGGGGTGGCGCAGGATTCAGCGCCGGCATCAAGTGGACGCTTTGCCGTGAGGCGCAGGGGACGGCGCATTACGTGCTTTGCAACGCCGATGAAGGGGAGCCCGGCACGTTCAAGGATCGTGTGCTGTTGCATAGCCACGCCGATGCGGTGTTCGAGGGAATGACCCTATGTGCTGCCGTGATTGGCGCAAAACAGGGATTTCTCTATCTGCGTGGCGAGTATCGCTATCTGCTGCCGCAATTGCAAACCATGCTGACGCACAGGCGGGAAGTGGGTTTGCTGGGTAACCATATTCTTGGTCAGCGCGGGTTCGATTTCGACATCGAGATCGTCGTTGGGGCAGGTGCCTACATTTGTGGTGAAGAATCCGCGCTGATCGAATCGCTGGAGGGAAAGCGCGGCGTGCCGCGCAATCGTCCACCCTTTCCGGTGACCCACGGCTATCTCGGTCAGCCCACCGTTGTCAACAATGTCGAAACATTTGCCGCTGCCGCCCATATTTCTCTGCGCAGCAGTGCATGGTTCAGGGCGGCGGGCACGGAAAAATCGATGGGCAGCAAGATCCTGAGTGTGAGCGGCGACTGTTCTGCCCCCGGGATTTACGAATATCCTTTCGGTGTGACCATGCGACAGGTACTGGACGATTGCGGCGCGAGGGATGTTCAGGCAGTGCAGATCGGCGGTCCTTCCGGAACGCTGATTGGCAGCGCGGAATTCCATCGCACGCTGGGCTTCGAGGATTTGCCCACCGGTGGTTCGTTCATGGTGTTTGGCCACGAGCGCGATCTGCTGGCCATGATCGTGAACTTTGCCCACTTTTTCGCCCATGAAAGTTGTGGCTTCTGTACGCCTTGCCGGGTGGGCACGACGCTGCTCAAAAACGGACTCGACAGGATCGCCAACGGTCATGGCACGCAATATGACGTGGATGAAATGAAACGTCTGGGCATCCTGGTCAAACAGCGTTCGCATTGCGGATTGGGGCAAACGGCTGCAAATTCCGTTCTGGACTGTTTGCATCGCTTTCCGCATGTATTCGAGCAGCGTCTGGCGCAGGACAGTCATGAACCCTGCTTCGATCTGGACGCGGCGCTGGAAGAGGCTCGACGGATCACGCATCGTGATGACGCGGCTGCCCACCTGGACTAGCGGGAGAATGACATGAGCGCCGGTGCAAACCAACCAGAGTTCAGCCCGAATACCTTCACGATGGACGGCATCGAAATCCCGTTCAAGGATGGACAGACCCTCATGGATGCGGCACTGGCTGCCGGTGTCTATATTCCCCATCTGTGTCATCACCCCGGACTCACGCCGCACGGCAGTTGCAAACTGTGCATGGTCGATATCGGCAGCGGGCGGGCATCGTCCTGCACGACCCCCGCCGTAGCCGGTCAACAGGTCAGCAATAACACGCCTGCGCTGAATGAAGCGCGCAGGACCCTCACGCAAATGTTGTTCATCGAAGGCAATCATCTGTGCCCATCCTGCGAAAAGACCGGCAACTGCACACTGCAGGCGATGGCCTATCATCTCGGTATGCTGGAGGGCCATTTTCCTCAGTTCTTTCAGCGCCGCGAAGTGGATGCCTCGCATTCGACCGTGATGCTGGATCGCGATCGCTGCATACTCTGCGAGTTATGCGTGCGTGCCAGCCGTGAAGTGGACGGCAAGAACGTGTTTGCTGTTGCCGGGCGCGGCATCACTGCACGCCTGATCGTGAATTCGCCCAGCGGAAAGTTGGCTGACAGCGATCTTGAAATCGACGACCTGGCAGCGCACATTTGTCCGGTGGGCGCGATTCTGATCAAGGCGCACGCCTATGAGATACCCATCGGGTGGCGCACCTTCGACCTGCGCCAGATCGACGAGATCGGTCCTGAAAAAGTGATCCAGGCCAGGGTGGGGCATACCGATGACTAAGATCAGGATCGCCACGACTTCGCTCGCCGGTTGTTTCGGCTGCCATACGTCCTTTCTCGATATGGATGAACGGCTGGTGGAATTGCTGGAACATGTCGAGTTCGACCGCTCGCCGCTGAACGATATCAAGCATTGCGGGCCGTGCGACATCGGTTTGGTGGAGGGAGGACTGTGCAACGCAGACAATGTGCATGTGCTGCGCGAGGTTCGCGCCAATTGCCGGGTACTGGTCGCAGTCGGCGCCTGTGCCATCAATGGCGGCATCCCCGCGATGCGCAATCATTTCGGTCTGGGTGCATGCCTTGAAGAGTCCTATCTGAACGGGATCGGCGTGGAGGATCCGCAGATCCCCGACGATGCGGAACTGCCACTGCTGCTCGACAAAGTGCATCCCATCCATGAAGTGGTGCGGGTTGATTACTATCTGCCGGGTTGTCCGCCGTCACCAGAGGGGTTTCTGAGCGTGCTCGGCGATCTGCTGGAAGGCCGGGAACCCATGCTCCCAAAAAAACTGCTGCATTACGACTGAAGATGGCCCGCCATGAAACAGGACACGACAGTTCCCTCCGGCAATAACCACCAGCCCGGTTTAAGGCGCGTCGCCATCGACCCCCTCTCGCGGGTTGAAGGGCACGGCAAGATCACGCTGATGCTCGATGCAGAGAACCACATCCATGAAGCGCGCCTGCACATCGTCGAATTTCGCGGCTTCGAAAAATTCATTCAGGGGCGTCCCTACTGGGAAGTGCCCTTCTTTGTACAGCGTCTGTGCGGAATCTGTCCGGTGAGTCATCAACTGGCTGCAGCCAAGGCGGTGGATCAGTTGGTGGGTGTCGAGCAACTCACGCCCTCGGCCGAGAAATTGCGCCGTCTGCTGCATTTCGGCCAGGTTCTGCAATCGCACGCCCTGCATTTTTTCCACCTGTCATCGCCCGATCTGCTGTTCGGGTTCGGCAGCAATCCGGCGCAACGCAACATCGTCGGCGTGCTGGACAAATATCCGGAACTCGGGCTGAAGGGCGTGAAGTTGCGCAAGTACGGACAGCAGATCATCGCGGCAATTTCCGGCAAGCGCATCCACGGCACGGCCACCGTGCCGGGGGGCATGAACAAGCCTCTCACCGTTGCCGAGCGCGATACCCTGCTGGCCGGTATCGATGACATTCTGACATGGTGCCAGGACGCGGTGGGGCTGAACGAACAGATACATACCGCACACCCCGAGCACCATGGTTACGCCGCCATCCGCAGCAACTTTCTGAGCATGATCGGCAGCGGCGGAGAATTGGAACTCTACCATGGCGGGCTGCGTGCGAGTTTGCCAAGCGGCGCGCATGTTTTCGATCAGTTCGATTACCGGGGTTATCAGCAGATCATCCGCGAGGAAGTACGACCATGGAGTTACATGAAGTTTCCCTATCTGGTCGAACTGGGCAAGCAACAGGGCTGGTATCGCGTCGGTCCGCTGGCCCGGATGAACAACTGCGACATGATTGTCACACCCCTGGCAGAAGCATCGCGCAGGCGTTTCAAGGAGTTCGGTCAGGGTGGTTTCGTGCATGACACGCTCGCCTACCACTGGGCGCGCATGATCGAAGCCCTGCATTGCGCTGAATCCATCAACCAATTGCTGCGGGATCCGGAAATCACCGGAATCAAACTGAGGGCGGAGGCGGGCGAAATGCGCAGCGTCGGTATCGGCGTCATCGAGGCGCCGCGCGGCACGCTGTTCCATCACTATCAGATTGACGAACAGGGCTTGGTGGAGAAGGCCAACCTGATCGTTTCGACCACAAGCAACAATCAGGCGATGAACGAATCAGTGCGTTTGGTGGCCCATGAATACCTCGACGGCCACGAGATCACCGAAGGTTTGTTGAACCATCTGGAAGTTGCCATACGCGCCTATGACCCCTGTTTGTCCTGCGCCACGCACGCGCTGGGCAAGATGCCATTGCAGGTTGAACTGGTCGACCCGGACGGTGTGTTATTGGACCGGTTGACCAAGGGCGGCAATGGCCTGATCGAAAGAATAGTCTGAACGCCATGGCCAACCTGCTGATTTTCGGATATGGCAATCCTGGGCGCGGAGATGATGCACTTGGTCCTGCGTTGATCGAACGCATGGCGCGATTGCAGTTTGCCGGGGTCGAGTGCCAGAACGACATGCAATTGCAAGTCGAGCACGTCACCGACCTGGACGAGTGCAGGCGGGTATTGTTCATCGATGCCGACACTTCCTGTACCGAGCCATTCGAGTTTTCCGAAATCGGCGCGATAAAGGATGACAGTTACACCAGCCATGCGATGACCCCGAACGCCCTGCTGTACGCCTATCGTCAGGTGTATCAGGAACCGGCACCGCGCGCATTTTTGCTGCGCATCCGAGGCTACGATTTTGAATTGGGCGAAGAATTGACCGACAAGGCATCGGCCAATCTGGACGCGGCAATGGAATTGGTGGTCCACTTGTGCGCGACATCAACCTGCCTGTCTGAGGGGGGGTGGTTGGTAAACGCAGGGTAATGGAGTAAGGTTGGGACATCTGGGCCAAAAGGGAAATCAGATATGTTCGAGTTGCGCATACATGGTCGAGGGGGGCAGGGCGTCGTGACGGCGGCAGAGATATTCTCGGCTGCGGCCTTTGCCGAAGGACGCAATGCCCAAGCCTTCCCCAGTTTCGGTTCGGAGCGCATGGGCGCGCCGGTGATGTCGTTTTGCCGCATCTCGGACCGGGAAATTCGTCTGCGCGAACCGGTCATGGAACCGGATGCCCTCATCATCCAGGATACCACGCTGCTGCATCAGGTCGATGTGTTTGACGGGCTGAAGAAGGACGGCTACATCCTGCTCAACACCGGGCGCAGTTTCGAAGCGCTGGGGTTGGGCGAACTGGCCGCCGACAGTTTACCCGAACGGCTATGCACTTTATCAGCCACTGAAATCGCTCTCGAACATATCGGCCGTCCGATACCCAATGTGCCTTTGATCGCGGGTTTTGCCGCCCTTTCCGGGCTGATACGCCTGGAGTCGGTGATCAAGGCCATTTCCGAAAAATTTTCCGGCAAGGTTGCGGATGGCAATATCGCCGCAGCCACTGAAGCCTACAACCGGATCAAAGCCCGTGCCCTGGAGGTTACCCTGGATGCTTAAGCAAATCGAAGGCTCTCGTGCCGTAGCCGAAACCGTTGCGCTGTGCCGTCCCGAGGTGGTCTGCGCCTATCCCATCACACCCCAGACACACATCGTCGAGGCGCTTGGGGAAATGGTGAAGAGCGGGAAACTGACCGGATGCGAGTTCATCAATGTGGAAAGCGAATTCGCCGCGATGTCGGTTTCGATCGGCGCTTCCGCCACGGGCGCACGCGCTTATACGGCGACCGCCAGTCAGGGCCTGTTATTCATGTCGGAGGCGGTCTACAACGCGTCCGGCCTCGGTCTGCCCATCGTGATGACGGTGGCAAACCGTGCCATCGGGGCACCGATCAATATCTGGAACGACTATTCCGATGCCATGTCGCAACGCGATTCCGGTTGGATGCAGTTGTTCGCAGAGACCAATCAGGAGGCACTGGATCTGCATATTCAAGCCTTCAGACTGGCTGAGGAATTATCACTGCCCGTAATGGTGTGCATGGACGGTTTTGTACTCACCCATGCCCACGAGCAGGTAGACCTGCCGAGCCAGCAACAGGTTGATGCCTATTTACCGCCTTACGAACCGCGCCAATTGCTGGATCCTCGAGAACCGGTCTCCATCGGCGCGATGGTTGGGCCAGAAGCCTTCATGGAAGTGCGCTATCTGGCCCACGCCAGGCATATGCAGGCCCTGGAGCGCATCCCGCAACTGGCGGCTGAATTCAAGCAGGTGTTTGGGCGCGATACGGGTGGTCTGATCCATACCTATCGCACCGAGGACGCCGAGACCATCGTGGTGTCCATGGGCTCGGTGCTGGGTACCATCAAGGACACCGTCGACGAGATGCGTGATGACGGTCACCGGATCGGCGTGCTGGGCATTACCAGTTTCCGCCCCTTCCCACTGCACCTGGTGCGCGCTGCGTTGCACAAGGCCAGGCGCGTGGTGGTCCTGGAAAAGAGTCTGGCGGTGGGCATCGGCGGAATACTCTCCACCGATGTGCGCATGGCCATGTCCGGGTTGCACATGCCAGGCTACACTGTGGTGGCCGGGCTGGGAGGTCGCGCGATCACGCGCAAGTCGCTGCACCAATTGTTCCGGAAGGCGGAACAGGGCTTGCTGGAACCGCTGACCTTTCTGGATCTGGACTGGAATGTGGTCAACAAGCAGTTGGCGCGGGAACGCAGCGTACGCCGCTCCGGGCCTGTGGCGGAAAACATTCTGCGCGATATCGGTACCGTCGCCTCCAAAATTGCATAAGGAGACAGCATGCCATTCCAACCTGTCAAGTTTTACCAGACCGGCACTTTCACCGTCGGCAACCGCTTGCTGAAACCTGAAGACCGCAGCGTCCAGTCGCATCGGGATCGCAGCAATGCCATCAACTCGGGACATCGCGCCTGCCAGGGATGCGGGGAGGCTTTGGGCGCGCGCTATGCGCTGGATGCGGCGATGGAGGCGACCAAGTCACAATTGATCGCGGCAAATGCCACGGGTTGCCTGGAAGTGTTCACCACGCCCTATCCCGAAACGTCATGGCAGTTGCCGTGGATGCATTCCCTGTTTGGAAATGCCGCAGCGGTGGCGACTGGCATTGCGGCGGCGTTGAAGGTCAAGGGGCGCAACGAAATCCGGGTGATCGCGCAGGGCGGCGACGGTGGCACCACCGACATCGGACTCGGCTGCCTGTCTGGCATGTTCGAGCGCAATGATGATGTGTTGTACATCTGTTACGACAATGAGGCGTACATGAATACCGGCGTGCAACGTTCATCGGCCACGCCTCCGGCAGCACGAACGGCAACCACGATGCCGGTGGGGCCGAATCCTGGCAATCCTTTCGGGCAGGGAAAATTCGTTCCTGCGATCGCGATGGCCCACGAGATCCCCTATGTTGCGACGGCCACCGTGGCCGATTTGCACGACCTCGAAGCCAAAGTGAAGCGCGCGATGGAATTTCGCGGTGCGCGCTACATCCATATCTTCGTACCGTGCCCGCTGGGTTGGGGAACGGCTTCGCACGATACCATCCGCATCGCACGGCTGGCGCATGAAACCGGCTTGTTCCCGATATTCGAGGCGGAGCATGGCTTGCAAGTCAGCGCATTGCCGATACGCAAGCAACTGCCTGTCGAGGAATATCTGAAACCACAAAAGCGCTTTGCCCATTTGTTCGGTGCCAAACCTGAACTGGAGGTCATCGCGCGCATACAGGCGCGTGCCGATCGCAATATCCGCAAGTATGGGTTGGTGAAGCAACAGGAGACACCATGAGGGACAAACCATTTGCCATCACGCTGGATCCCGGCTCCTCGCTGGCCAATCACACCGGATCATGGCGTACCATGAAACCGGTTTATCTGGACAGGTTGCCGCCGTGCAATGCAGGTTGTCCTGCCGGAGAAAATATCCAGGGCTGGTTGTTCCATGCCGAATCGGGAGATTATGAACAAGCCTGGCGTGTGCTGACCCTGGACAATCCGCTGCCTGCGATCATGGGGCGGGTCTGCTATCACCCTTGCGAAGATGTCTGCAATCGAGGCCATCTGGACAGTGCGGTCGGCATCAATTCGGTCGAGCGATTCCTCGGCGATGAGGCGATCAGACACGGCTGGAAATTCGATGAGCCCGCCGCAACCTCCGGCAAGAAAGTGCTGGTGGTTGGCGCCGGTCCATCCGGACTGTCCGCCGCCTACCATCTTGCGCGTCTCGGACACCGCGTGGAAATTCACGAGGCCGGTCCACTGTCTGGCGGCATGATGCGTTTTGGCATTCCCAAATATCGTCTGCCTCGCCAGGTGCTGGATGCCGAAGTGGCGCGTATACTTGATTTCGGCGTGACGCTCAAACTCGATACCAGAGTGACGAACATCGAGGACAGCATGCGCAGCGGTAATTTTGATGCGGCATTTCTCGCCGTCGGGGCGCACATTGGCAAGCGCGCCTTCATTCCGGCAGGCGACGCGGCACGCATCATGGACGCGGTTTCCGTGTTGCGCAGCATGGAGGGTGAGGAGAGGCCGCAGTTGGGCCGCCGTGTGGTGGTTTACGGTGGGGGCAATACCGCGCTCGATGTGGCGCGTACCGCCAGGCGGCTGGGAGCGACTGAAACCATCATCGTCTATCGTCGCACCCGGGAGAAGATGCCGGCACATAATACCGAGGTGGAAGAAGCGCTGCAGGAAGGGGTGATGATCAAATGGTTGTCCACGATCATCCATGCTGGCGAACATGACCTCACCATCGAGAAAATGGTGCTGGACGAAAAAGGCTATCCGCAACCCACGGGCGAATTCGAAACCATGGCGGCGGATTCGCTGGTGCTGGCGCTCGGGCAGGATGTCGATCTGTCTCTACTGCAAAACGTGGCAGGCCTCGAGATCAAGGATGGCATGGTGCAGATCGACGGCAACATGATGACCGGGCATCCGGGTATTTTCGCCGGAGGCGACATGGTGCCATCGGAGCGCACTGTGACAATGGGAGTCGGGCATGGCAAAAAAGCCGCGCGTCACATCGATGCCTGGTTGCGCCACAGGAGTTATGTGCCCGCAGCCAAACATGAACCGGTTACTTTCGATATGCTCAATCCATGGTATTACTCCGATGCCCCAAAAATCATGCGTCCGGTGCTGGATGCCATACGCCGCCAGTCTGGCTTCGAGGAAGTTCAGGGCGGCCTGGACGAGAATAATGCTCTGTTCGAGGCGCGTCGCTGCCTGTCCTGTGGCAACTGTTTCGAGTGCGATAACTGCTATGGCGTATGTCCCGACAACTCGGTGATCAAACTTGGCCACGGCAAGCGTTTCCAGATCAACTACGACTATTGCAAGGGTTGCGGCATCTGCGTTGCCGAATGTCCATGCGGGGCAATCAAGATGGTTCCAGAGGATGCCTGACGGCCCTCTTCGGACCGATTCTGATTTTCGGTAACAGGATGGGTGAGGGCTGCGTGGGAGGGTCGCTTGGGAGAGGGGGCGGGTGAGATTGGATATTCGGGGTCATATGAGCGCGGATGATCAGGCCAGGGCATTGCTCGATATTGCAGGGACACTCGCTGCCGAATTGCGCCCCGGTATAAGGACGGTAGTGACCCTCGACAGCGCGTTGGACCGTGACATCGGCTTCGACAGTTTGGCACGGGTGGAGTTGGTGCTGCGCTGTGAGCGCTTCTTTGATGTGAGTCTGCCGGAGCGGACGTTGGCGACGATCGAGACGCCACGCGATTTGCTGCGGGCCCTGTCGTCCGCCGGTGCCGCACCGCAGCCGTTTGCGGCAGCGGACATCAGGGAGATCGCCGTCGGGGAGGTAACGGACATCCCAAGCCGCGCCACCACCCTGCTGGAAATGCTTGACTGGCACGTGTCCGCCCATGGCGGGCGCACGCACATCGTCCTCTCTGAAGAGGCAGGAGAGGAAATACTCAGTTATCAGACCTTGCGCCAAGGGGCGGAGGCGCTGGCTGCGGGGTTGCAACGCCATGATCTGCAGCCGGGCCAGACCGTGGCGATCATGCTCCCGACCAGTCGCGACTATTTTTACGGTTTTTATGGTGTGCTGCTGGCCGGCGGCATCCCTGTGCCCATCTATCCGCCCGCGCGTCTGTCGCAGATCGGGGATCATCTGCGCCGTCATGCGGGTATCCTGAACAATGCCGCGGCCACTCTGCTGATTACCGTACCGGAAGCAAGGCCGCTGGCGCAACTGCTCAAGTCTCTTGTCGCAAGCCTGCGCACCGTTGCGACGGTACAGGAACTTTCCACGCCAGGGGCAGGGCTTGCCCGTCACGTCAGCAGGGCTGAAGAGATTGCCATGTTGCAGTACACTTCCGGCAGCACCGGCAATCCCAAGGGAGTGGTATTGACCCATGCCAACCTGCTTGCCAACATCCGGGCGATGGGACAGGCGGCACGGGCAGATGCCTCGGACGTGTTCGTGAGCTGGCTGCCGCTCTATCACGACATGGGCCTGATCGGCGCCTGGCTGGGCAGTTTGTACCATGCCATCCCTTTCGTCGTCATGTCGCCGCTCACCTTTCTGGTCCGACCCGAGTGCTGGCTGTGGGCCATCCATCGTCACCGCGGCACCTTGTCGGCGGCACCCAACTTCGCCTATGAGTTATGTCTGCACAAGATCGACGACCGTGCCATCGAGGGTTTGGATCTGAGCAGTTGGCGCATGGCCTTCAATGGCGCCGAACCCGTCAGCCCAGACACCGTTTACCGTTTTCAGCAGCGCTTTGGTCGCTATGGCTTGCGCTCGGAGGCTCTCACGCCGGTTTACGGTCTCGCCGAGTCTGCGGTTGGTCTGGCCTTTCCGCCTTCTGGCCGCGGACCGATCATCGACCGGATCCGCCGCGAACCGTTCATGCGCGGCGGTCGGGCCCTGCCTGCCGCCGAGGACGAGTTGGAGGTGTTGCGCTTCGTGGCCTGTGGCCAGCCACTGCCCGGCCACGCCATTCGCATCGTCGATCGCGCGGGTCATGAATTGGGTGAGCGTGAAGAGGGGAGACTG
Source organism: Halothiobacillus sp. (assembly GCF_027346185.1). GTDB lineage: Bacteria > Pseudomonadota > Gammaproteobacteria > Halothiobacillales > Halothiobacillaceae > Halothiobacillus. The sequence goes on along the minus strand of NZ_DAIESY010000007.1, from coordinate 3,598 downwards.
GAATTTCGCGGTCCTTCCGCCACCTCGGGCTATTTCCACAATCCGGAACAGACAAGCGGCCTGTTCCACGACGGGTGGCTTGATTCCGGTGACCTGGCCTACACCGACGCTGGAGAGATCTATCTCACCGGCCGTGTCAAGGACATCATCATCCGCGCCGGGCGCAACATCTATCCCTATGAACTGGAAGAGGCGGTGGGCAATATCGCCGGCATACGCAAGGGTTGTGTCGCGGTATTCGGCAGTCCCGACCTGGTCAGTGGTACGGAGCGTTTGGTGGTGATGGCGGAAACGCGCATAACCGAGACCGAGGCGTTGGACAAACTACGCGAGCAGATTAATACCCTGGCAATGAACTTGCTCGGTGAACCGCCGGATGATGTGGTGCTGGCTCCACCGCATGGCGTGCTCAAGACCTCCAGCGGCAAGATCCGTCGTGCCGCCAGCCGGGAACTCTATGAAAAAGGTGTGAGTGATGTGCCCCCGCATGCGGTGTGGCGACAATTCGCGCATCTGGCCTGGATGGGAATGGTTCTTCAACTGCGCCGAAATTTTTACATGATCGCGGATGCCCTCTATGCCGGGTATCTCTGGATGCTGTTCTGGATGATGGCACCACTCACCTGGCTGATTGCTTCCATTCTGCCGCATCCCGTGTGGAGTTGGGGCGTGAGCGGTATCATGGCGCGGTTGTTTGTGCGCTTGTCCGGCATGCCGTTTCTGGTGCGGGGCGCAGAGAATCTGCCGACCGGCGCGTGCGTACTGGTGGCCAATCACGCCAGTTATCTGGACGGCATACTTGTGGTCGCTGCACTGTCGCGGCAGTTCAGTTTTGTCGCCAAGCGCGAACTGAAAGATCAGTTCATTCCCCGCATCTACCTGCAACACATCGGTACGGAATTCGTGGAGCGCTTTGAATTCGAAGGAAGCGTGGAAGGTGTGAAACGGTTGCTTGAGAGAATGCATGCCAGCCAGTCGCTGATCTTCTTTCCAGAAGGAACCTTTTACCGGGCACCGGGTCTGCTGCCATTTCGCATGGGTGCGTTTGTCATCGCAGCCCAGGCAGGAGTTCCGATCGTACCAATGACCATCCGCGGCTCCCGCGCCGTATTGCGCGATGGCCAATGGTTTCCGCGGCGCGGCGCGATCAGCATTACCCTCGGGGTACCGATCCTTCCCGACGGAACGGATTGGGCCGCTGCCCTCAAACTGCGCAATACCGCCCGTGCGGAAATCTTGCGCCACTGCGGGGAACCGGACGTGGCAGGGTGATGGCAGATTCCATACGGGTGTTGGGTTTTATGAACGAGAGGGTTTTTCCATTACTGGTGGTCGCAAACTGAAAGTTGCCCTATGAATGCTTTTTCCAATTCCAATATCTGGTGCTTATGAAGCCTGTTGTCCAGGAAGAAATCACGGGTTGCGGCATCGCAAGTGTGGCCGCGCTTGCTGGACTCTCATACCAGGAGGCCAAATCCGTTGCGAATAGCCTGGGCATCTTCGCCGACGATAGCAGTCTTTGGTCAGATACTCGGCATGTGCGCGGTCTTCTCGGGCATTTGGGTATTTCTGCCGGTGAGGGTGAATTCCCCTTTTCATCTTGGGAAACATTGCCAAATTTGGCGTTACTATCTCTCAAGTGGCACTTGGAAAAGGGGCGACCCTTTTGGCATTGGGCTGTTTTCTGGCGAAGCCAGAACGGCCCGATGGTTCTTGACTCGAAGACATCACTAAAAACGAACACGCGTACCGATTTTTGGCGAATCAAACCAAAGTGGTTTATTCCCATTGAGGCCAAACATTTTCCGCTTGCTTGACCTGACATACTTACCAATATAAATTGGTGGAGGGGTCGCAACCCGCTGCAAACCACTGCAACTCAACCGGTTAGGTTCTGTGCAAGGTGGTGCGGAAAGGTACAAATCCAGTCACTGTTGCAGGCTGTGGTAGCACTTTCGGCTGCCATTGGAATTAGCCATGTGCCTGAAAACATTTGCCAGTTCTATTCCCATGTGTGAATTGAACCGAAGCCCTTCAGATTGCTACCTTCCATTCTCGCAACTGGCCAACGGTCTGCGTGAGTCCCTGTTTGAGCAGGGTGTCGAGGTACTCGTCGGCCGTCTTGGGTGGTTTCTTCAGAGACCTGCGATGGTTGGCCGCCGCCTCGCACGCTTGGGCTGCGTGCAGATCCAGTAGATCGAAGATGAAATCGTCTGGATGCTGTGCGGCCAGGTTGTAGGGCTTGAGCCGCTCGGGCGGGAAGTCCTGCAGGTTGAAAGTCACGATCAGGCTGGCGCCGCCGTGAAAGCGGCGGCAACCACATGACGGTCGTCAGCGTCCGGCAGTTCGACGGATGTGATCAGGTGCTCGAAGCCAGTGACGAGGCTATCCCGCACATGGGAGTTCATCAGAGAACGTGTGCGCTCCAGATCTTCGACCTTCAGGTCTGGCCGCTGTTTCAGAACGTTACGCGTCCACTCATCGTGAATCATGTTCGTCCAGCGCGCCCGGTACAGGTCGGTCAGTGCCAAGCGCATCAGGAAGTCGCGCAACGGTGCCGGGTAGAGCACGCACGCGTCGTAGATGACAGTAAAGTTCGAACTCATTCATTCGTACCCCATCTTGAGCGCCTGGGCTTGTTCGGCCAGGGCATCGAGGGCTCTGCTGCGCTCAGCATCGATGCGCTTTTTGTACGCAATTACGTCCTGGTAGCGGACGCGCCGATGCGTGCCGATCTTGTGGTATGGGATCTCGCCGCGCTCCAGCAACTGCACGAGGAACGGCCGCGACACGTTGAGCACATCCGCTGCATCCTGAGTGGTCAGTTCGGCGTGGATCGGAATGATATTGACCGCGTTGCCCTCACCGATTTCGGTCAAGACGTTCACGAGCAGCCGCAGCGCTGATACTGGGACGCGAACCAGATGAGAAGCACCTTTGTCATCGAAGATCTCGATCTGCTGGGTTTCCGCACGGATCTGAAGGTGGGCAGATAGTGCCCGGCCACTCTCACGAGCAAGGGCAACTTCTTCGGCCGTCGGCAACGAATGCGTGGGTGAGAGTGTGGTCATAGCAACCTCATGGAAGTTTGAATCAGCATCATGGGACGAAGTATAACCGAAATAAACGAATAATCGCAATATCCGAAACGGATGTAACACCTGGCTGGTCTGATACACCCACGCCTAACGGGCATTGCAGTTGCCGCCATCCCTGATGATGAAAGAAACTACAGGCTGGAAGAGGCAGGTTGAGGTCGCGCAATTTTTTGGTGGCTTGTCCCTGCAACCTAACGTGACCCCGCCGAACTGACTCGTACCCCGGATTGCTTCCTATAGAGAGTGCACGTTAAACAGGCCGTTGGCGACTTATCGCCTTCAGACAATTTCAGTTCGGCACCTGCCACCTTCCGTTTCCAAGTGTAATTCAAAAGGAGTATGGAATGGAACTATTGGTGGCAATTTTGAAACGCGTTATCGGTCTCGATGTTCATCAGGCGCAGATCACGGCCTGCGCAATTATCGAAGAACCTGACGGAACGGTGCGTGTTGAGCAACGTCAATTTGGTGCGTTCAAGCGGGATCGGCGTGAACTGGCC
>NZ_DAIESY010000002.1:0-5720 GCF_027346185.1 Halothiobacillus sp. | reverse complement strand
TCGACCGATTACGATATTTCCGATCGACTCTATTTTGAATCGTTGACGCTCGAAGACGTGCTCGAAATCGTCGAGGTTGAAAAACCCAAGGGTGTCATCGTGCAGTTCGGCGGTCAGACACCGCTGAAACTGGCGCGCGATCTCGAAAAAGCAGGCGCGCCGATCATCGGTACCACGCCCGATGCCATCGACCGGGCAGAAGATCGCGAACGCTTCCAGGCCATGATTTCCGAACTGGGGCTCAAGCAGCCGCCCAACCGCACGGCCCGTTCGGCGGACGAAGCCATCAATCTCGCCGCTCAGATCGGCTATCCGCTGGTCGTTCGGCCATCCTACGTGCTGGGTGGCCGGGCGATGGAAATCGTGCACAACGAAGAAGGGCTCAAGCGGTACATGCGTGATGCGGTCAAAGCCTCCAACGATTCGCCCGTACTGCTCGACCGATTCCTCGACGATGCGACTGAAATGGACATCGATGCGGTATCTGATGGTGAGAACGTGGTCATCGGCGGTTTGATGGAACACATCGAAATGGCCGGGGTGCACTCCGGTGACTCTGCCTGTTCGCTCCCGCCGTACACGGTTGCTGCACCGATTCTGGCAGAAGTTCGTGCCCAGGTGACGGCCATGGCCAAGGCATTGAATGTTGTCGGTTTGATGAATACTCAGGTCGCGATTCAAGGCAACGATATCTACATCATCGAAGTGAACCCGCGCGCGTCCCGGACGGTACCGTTCGTATCCAAGGCGGTGGGCATACCGCTCGCAAAGATTGCAGCGCGCGCCATGGCGGGCATATCGCTCGCCAAGCAGTCAGTCACCCGTGAGTGCGTGCCGCCGTATTATGCGGTCAAGGAAGCGGTGTTCCCGTTCATCAAATTTGCCGGTGTTGATCCACTGCTCGGCCCCGAGATGAAATCAACCGGCGAGGTGATGGGCATCGGGCGTGAATTCGGCGAAGCCTTTGCCAAGGCTCAGGCGGGTGCTGGCAATTCATTGCCGACTTCCGGCCTGGCCTTCGTTTCCGTTCGCAAGCAGGATTATTTTGCCGCCGCCGCGGTGGCGAAGGCTCTGTCTGCGCAAGGTTTCTCGCTCTGCGCCACGCGCGGTACCGCGCGCCATCTGACTGAACAGGGGTTGACGGTCGAGTCGGTGAACAAAGTGACCGAAGGCCGCCCTAATATTGTTGATATGATCAAAAACAAAGAGATTGCCTTGATCATCAACACGACAACCAGCAGCAACCAGTCGCGTTCGGATTCGTTCCAGATCCGTCGCGAAGCGCTGCATCAACGTGTACCCTATTTCACGACCATGGCGGGCGCCGAGGCAATGGCCCTCGCGCTGGCTTATCTGCAGCAGCCGATTTCCGTCAACCGGTTGCAAGACCTGCATAAAGAGTGTGAAGTGTAATGCAAACGCCAATGACGGCCGCCGGAGCGGCCAAATTAGAAGCCGAACTCAAGCAACTGCGCAGTGTTGAGCGTCCACGCATCATCCAGGCGATTGCCGAAGCGCGTGATCTGGGTGATCTGAAGGAAAATGCCGAATATCATGCCGCGCGTGAAGAGCAGGGGTTCATCGAAGGCCGGATCAAAGAGATCGAAGCCAAGCTGTCTCATGCCAATATCATCGATGTCACCCGACTTCCGCCATCCGGCAAGGTGATTTTCGGTGCGACTGTCAGTGTGCTCGATGTGGATAGCGACGAAGAAATCACCTACAAGATCGTGGGCGATGATGAAGCCGATATCAAATCCAACATGATCTCGATCCATTCACCCATTGCCCGAGCGCTGGTGGGCAAGTCGTTGGGTGATGAAGTGACTGTCGATGCCCCAGGCGGCAAGCGGATTTTCGAAATCACCGAAGTTCAATATATCGCCTGATTGGGCGGCCCAACAGAAAGAATTTCCCATCATGCTTGACCCCAAGTTAGTTCGCAGTGATCCCGAAGCGGTTGCCGCGCAGTTGGCGCGACGCGGTTTCACGTTCGACGTGGCCCGGTTTACCGCGCTTGAAAACGAGCGCAAACAGGTTCAGGTCGATACTGAGCAGATGCAGGCCGAACGCAACAGTCGATCGAAGCTGATCGGCAAGATGAAGGCCGCTGGCGAAGATACCGCCGCGTTGATGGCCGAAATCGGTGGCCTGGGGCAGAAACTCGATCAAGCCAAGCAGCGTCTGGGCGAGATTCAATCCGAGCTGGATGCCCTGTTTTCGCTTGTGCCCAATCTGCCGGCCGAAGACGTTCCCTTCGGTGAAGATGAAGCGGGTAATGTCGAAGTGCGTCGTTGGGGCACACCGAGGACGTTCGACTTTGAAATTCAGGATCATGTCGCGCTGGGCGCCGCACTCGGGATGAATTTCGAGCAGGCGGTGAAGCTGACCGGCTCACGGTTTGTGACCTTGGCCGGCGATCTGGCGCGCCTGCATCGTGCGCTCGCGCAGTTCATGCTTGATCTGCACATCAGTCAGCACGGTTACACCGAGATGTACGTGCCCTACATCGTCAATGACAAGAGCCTGTTCGGTACCGGTCAGTTGCCCAAATTCGGTGAGGACCTGTTTGCGCTCAAGGGCGATGCCGACTGGTATCTGATCCCCACGGCTGAAGTGCCGCTCACCAATCTGGTTCGTGACGAATTGTTGTCGGCCAATGATTTGCCCCGGCGCTATGTGGCGCACACACCTAGTTTCCGTGCGGAAGCGGGTGCGGCTGGGCGTGATACCCGAGGGATGATCCGGCAACATCAGTTCGATAAGGTCGAGCTGGTGCAGATTGTACGGGCCGAGGACTCCGCCGCCGCACTGGAAGCACTGACCGGCCACGCCGAAGCCGTTTTGCAGGCGCTGGAGCTGCCGTACCGCGTCATGCAGTTGTGCACGGGCGATATGGGCTTCTCGGCGGCGAAAACCTACGATCTGGAAGTCTGGCTGCCCGGCCAGAACACCTATCGGGAAATCTCTTCCTGCTCCAACTGTACCGATTTTCAGGCGCGCCGCCTGCAAGCACGCGTGCGCGACGCCGATGGCAAGCCGCAGCTCGTACATACTCTGAACGGCTCAGGCCTGGCCGTAGGGCGCACCCTGGTTGCCTTGCTGGAAAACCACCAGCAGGCAGACGGCAGTATTGCACTGCCGCTAGCACTGCGGCCTTACTTTCAGGGCAGAGCGGCTATCTGTGTTCCTGAGGGGCAGCAGGGTAAAGCATGAGTGAAGCGGCCGATTCCGTCATCTTTGACGATGTCCGTCAGACGGTGATTTCCACCCTGGGGCTGGATATTCCGGCTGCTCGGTTGACGGCAGATTCCCCATTACTCGGGGCCTTGCCAGAGCTCGATTCCATGGGGGTGGTTCTCATGCTCACGGCACTCGAAGATCGTTTCGACATCGTCCTTTCGGATGATGAAATCGACTCGGCCTGGTTCGAGACCCTGGGTACATTGACGCTGGCAATCGAGTCGCGACTGCCGCACTGATTTCTCGATTTCCTTGTTTGCAAAACAATAAAAACCCGCCCATGAATTTTCCGGGCGGGTTTTGTCGTTTTGTTTCCGGCTTTTACCGAAAACGAATCAATCGTTGATCAAGTGATACTTGGCCAGCAATTCTTCATGCGTTTCGCGGTGGTCAGGATCGAGTGGAATGCAGTCCACAGGGCACACTTCAACACATTGTGGCGTATCGTAATGACCCACGCACTCGGTGCACAGGTTCGGATCAATCACATAAATCTCCGGGCCTTGCGAAATGGCGCCATTCGGGCATTCCGGCTCGCAAACATCGCAGTTGATGCATTCATCGGTAATCAACAGGGACATGGTTCACTCCTCTTCGGCGCTATCTCGAACATCAGTGGCGTGAATTTAGCATGTTTGGCCCGGCTTTTGTGGCCTGTTCGTGCTTGATGATTTCTTTTAGCGCATCCACCACGTGCAATGGCACGAAACTGGCGACGTTTCCACCCAAACGGGCCAGTTCACGCACGATACTGGACGACACGAAGCCCAGTTCCTCGGTGGGGGAAAGGAAGACCGTTTCGATTTCCGGCGCCAGTCGACGATTGACTGCGGCCATCTGAATCTCGGACTCGAAATCCGATACGGCGCGCAGCCCCCGCACAATCGAGCTTGCGCCCAGTTCCCGCGCGAATTCGACCAGCAATCCGTCGAACGACAGCACACGGATATTGGGGAATTCCTGCAACGCCACACTGGCAAGCTCTGAGCGCTGTTCCAGATTGAAAATCGGAGTTTTGGTTGAAGCGGCCGCTACGGCAACAATCACCTCATCATAGAGACGAGCCGCCCGTCGGGCGACATCGATATGGCCAAAGGTGATGGGATCAAACGTACCGGGATAGATAGCGCGTTTCATGGATTAGAACCTAATGCACCAGCATATTGATGCCCAGAATTACGAGGACAATCGAGAAAATGCGCTTGAGGGTTTTGGCAGGTAGCCGGTGAGTGAGCGTTGCACCGATGGGCGCGAAAAACAAACTTGGAATGACAATTCCAATCAAGGCCGGCAAATAGATATAGCCCAGTGACCACGGCGGTAAATCTGGCGCATGCCAACCTGTCAGCACATAACCCGCTGCACCCACCAACGCATTGGGCAGACCAATTGCGGCACTGGTGGCCATGGCGTTGCGTGCCGCTACATTACACCAGAGAAAAAAAGGCGTGGTCAACGCGCCGCCGCCCATACCCATAATCGTGCCCACTGTGCCCACGCCCACACCCACGCCGGTGAGTGGCACGGTGCTAGGCAGCTTGCGTGTGGGGGTGGGGTTTTTACCAAAAGCCATTTGCAACGCAATCAGGATTTCCAAGACTCCAAACACCCTTTTTAGAATGTCGCCCGGCAACAGATGGGCGATAGTGGAACCTAAAATAGAGCCGATGACTACGCCGGGCGCAATGCGGATAAACAGATCCCATAACACCCCTTTGTTTCGGTGGTGCGTGTAAATCGATGCGATTGACGAAAAAAGAATTGTGGCCAGAGAGGTGCCAATGGCGATATGTACCAGATTAGGATTGTCACCCAAGCCAATGGTCGGAAATAGCAACAACAATACCGGAACCACTACCAGGCCGCCGCCAATGCCCAGCAGACCAGCGATCAGGCCCGAGAAAATCCCGAGAAGGATGTAGATACTGTATTCAATCAAAATCAGATCGCTCGTTGGGTGTGACGGTAAAGGTGTAATCAGCAACAAGGATAGCTAATTTTAGAATTTACTTATAATGAATAATATTTATGTATGAATAGGTGGATCGTTATTGAACCGGATATCGAGTGGCGTAGTGGTTGTGATTTTCAGCCCGGCCTGCTGAAACGGGGGGTGTCTAGCATCAACTGCAAAAAAGCCTGATTAACCCTGTCAAGTACGGCGCATCAGCATAACACCTACCCTGGGAAGGCTTGCATTTGTTCGATCATTCCAGAGATTTCTGAAAAGGGTCGACCGAGAAACGAAAAAGGGACTTCGATATCCATCTGATTGTCGACAACTACTCGACACAGGCCGCACCAATGCCATGCAGTTAAAATAAAATCTGCCGAATGGAGGGTGTCAAATAATCTGTGTAACTGAGTTCAGTCAGGCACCCGGTCACCGTACAGAATGACGAACTGATTGAGTGCCGCTTTCCAGTCCCTAATGGGACGAGTCCATTTTCTGGCCACGTTCTTCAGGCCCATAAACA
>NZ_DAIESY010000153.1:0-21542 GCF_027346185.1 Halothiobacillus sp. | reverse complement strand
ACACAAGCGGCGCTTCCCTGAACCTGCCTAGTGTACTGGGATGGTTATATTCTGCGTCCCTGAATAACCCGCACCAAAATTACGATAATCGCAAAAATCAATAAAATATGGATAAACCCGCCCATGGTGTACGAGGTAACCAATCCCAGCGCCCAAAGAATCAAGAGCACAACCGCAATTGTTTCAAGCATAAATTTCTCCCATTTGATGATGATTGAACCCTACGCTACCGCACACCCGTGCTGTTGATCTGTGCGGTACCCCACCAACGCCTTTTATTTGGGACAGTATTTGGCGCTTATTAACGGAGCAAGTTTTTGTGCGTGCGCTGGCGTACAGACACCTTGTCCCAAGCAGCGCATCTTGAGTTGCCGATTAGCACACTTAAAACTGCCGGCAAAAGGAAGAATATGTCACCGCCCATCAAGGCTAATTTAGACCTCAATGGCTCCCCGCCCGATAAACCGGGGCACAGCACGCCCGTAGAGGCACATGTTAAGCCAGCCAAAACTGGCGTTGGCTTTCATTTGGCTAATCATTCTGTGCTTAAGCAATCCAATATGCCGCGCGCGTTACACGGTAAAAAATCCATTCAAGGAAAAAAATAATCATGAGCTTACCAACCAGTACAGAGCAATTAAAAGGCCAATGGAAACAACACGTCGGCGCCGCCAAAGTGGCATGGGGCAAGTTGACGGAAGATGAGTTTTTACAACTCGAAGGTCAACAAGACAAACTGACTGGGCTAATCCAAGAGCGTTATGCCATCAGCCGTGATGAGGCGCATAAACAAGTCAAAGATTTTATGGATAAACATAATTTCTAAACCTGATTTGGCCGAATTTAATATGGGTATTTGGTTTTTCCTTTACCCTTACTTCTAATTTAATACCGAGATAAAAAATGATTAAATCACACACGATTTTACGCTCATCTGTGTTGGCCATCGCTATAACATTGGCTTTAGGCTCATTAACAGGGGCGGCAAATGCCGAAGATACCGTAACCCAAAATATGGCCGATGTTCGCCAAGAAACCCAAATTTGGACAACCTATGCGTTAAGCCCGTATTTAAGGGCCAACGATTTACGCGTATCCGTTCAAAATGGCAAAGCCACATTAACCGGTACGGTGGATGACGGCGTAACTAAAGACCTCGCCACGCAAATTGCACTCGGGGTTGATGGCATTAAAGATGTCGATAACCAAATTGTAGTGAATGCCGATTTTGTGCCTCCGGCTCAGTCTACAACCCGCAGCTATGGCGAGGCTATTGATGATGCCTCCATCACAGCGGCGATTAAAGCCAAATTATTATGGAGCAAATATGCCAGCGGTTTGACCACGAGTGTTGAAACCAAGGCGGGCAGGGTGACCATAAACGGCACAGCCACCAGCAAACAGGCGAAAGAGGCCGCGCAAAACTTGGCCATGAATACTCAGGGCGTGCTGTCGGTTAATAATCAAATCAAGGTTGAAGCGTCCAAGCCGACGCTGGGCGATAAAACCAAAAGCGCGTTGAGCGATGCAGGCACTGCAATTTCGGATGCGTGGATTACAACCAAAGTAAATTCCACTTTTTTATATTCCAGCAATGTGCACAGCGGTGCTATTTCGGTTGCTACTAAAGATGGCGTAGTAAAACTCACTGGCAAAACACAAACGGGAGCCGAACGCGCCTTGGCTATTGAACTCGCCCAAAACGTGCAAGGCGTTAAACGGGTAGACGCAAAGGCGCTGACCCACAATTAAACGAATTGTGGTGGGTGGTAAAATCTACCACCCAGATCGCGTTGCAGGTTATTGCCCCCTATCAATCAGGCTTTATGCGCCAGCGCATGCTGCCTGATTAGCGACTGAATAGGGTAATAGCCGATCAGTTTCCGTTTTTACTACTGCATAGCACTCACAACTTTGTTGCTCTAACTTTTTGCGATTCAAAATAGTGATGTGCCCGCGGTGGTATTCAATAATACCGAGCTTTTGTAGCTTGCCCGCCGCTTCGGTCACGCCTTCACGGCGCACACCGAGCATATTGGCGATTAATTCTTGCGTCATGATAAGTTCATTGCCATTGAGCCGATCCATCGAAAGCAATAACCACCGGCATAATTGCTGAACAATCGAGTGATGGCGATTGCATACGGCTGTTTGCGCCATTTGGGTAAATAACGATTGCGTATACCGCAGCACCAATTCGAGCAAATCCCCATGTCGATGAAATTCCTCTTTGATTATTTTACCGCAAAGCCGATAGCCAAAACCCGCACTTTGCACTACGGCGCGATTAGTGACGCTATCGCCCCCCATAAATAAAGAAATACCCACCAACCCCTCATTGCCCACCACGGCAATCTCGGCCGAAGCGCCATTTTCCATCACATACAACAACGAAATGATCGCGTCGGTCGGAAAATAAACATACTGCTGGGTATCGCCTGATTCATAAAGCACTTGCCCCAATACCAGCGGGACTAACTCTAAATTGGGGTATAAGCGCTCATAGACCACTTTGGGAAACGCATTCAGCAAGCGGTTTTGGCAAAGATCGCTCTTTTTAGGTAGAAGGTTAGGCATGAATAAACACTCAATAATTTGCCCTCGCACGTTGCATCAGTAACGCAGAGGAATGATCGATTTAAGAAGCCGCACAACAGGCAAAAGCCTATTGAAAAATAATCTGTACCGCATCGTACTGATAAGCAAAGGAAAACCTGAATAATATTGGGTTTTCAGCCACCTGTCGTATTGATACCGCCGTTGAATTTCAAAACCGCAAAAACATCCCGCACGCCCTATGTGCGCCATCAGACAGACGCCCATTTTTTTTGGAACTATCCTCAAAAAATGTCCGAAATAGCCTTGTGCCAATTTCGGGACGCGCAAAAACAAACCGAATTTTACAGGAAATTACCTTATGTACCTCATTAAAAAAATCGCTTTATCTGCCGTAGCTGGCGCACTTGTGCTCAACATGGCCGGTTGTGCGGGTATGACGCAGCGTGATCAAAACACGGCCATTGGTGCCGGCGTTGGCGCGGTCGGTGGCTCTGTGCTCACCGGTGGCAGCGCACTTGGTACCGTCGGCGGCGCTGCCGTGGGCGGCGTGATTGGCAACCGAGTTCAATAACCACTCTTTATTTGGCATTTGTTACCCACAACTGGACACGGCCAAACCTTTTATTTTTAGCAAGGGAAACAAGGCGAATTTTATGAATAAAATCGGAAAAACAATCACCACTTTTGCCCTGACCGGCATGCTGATGGTCATGCTATCCGGCTGCAGCAAGCCTGAAGGCCCGGCTGAAAAAGCGGGCAAGGCGTTAGATGGCGCGGTCGATAAAACCGGGCAGCAAATCGAAAAGGCGGGCGACCAACTCCAAGACAAGAGCAACGGTACAACACCGTAAGCAAGCTTTATAGCCCCTCGTGCTGTGTGCACGCCTCAAACAACTGGCACCCGTTTGAAATTACCCATGGCGCCCCTTGTTGGGGCGTTGAAGGTACTGGGTATTTTCAAGCTCCGCACCAGGATTTTTAGCACTACGTGTGCTAACGCACAGAGTTTATCCACGTAAGTTGCAACACTCAGCAGCAAATAAACACACTGCGGCTTTTGCAAGTGCTTATTGAGCGCTGATGGGCTCCTGTCAACAATGACTATTAAGATTAAGAAAGGATTAAAAATGAAAAAATTTGAACGCTTTTACAAGCCATTGCCTTGGCTATCCGCCTTGGCGTTGACTACGTTACTGGCCGGTTGTGGCGGCGGTGGGCAAGCGCCCATTTTAGGCGCCGGTGGTGCTGTGCAAGCGCCAACTCCTGCTGTACCACCTGTCGTACCGCCTGTCGTACCGCCTGTCGTACCACCTGTTGTACCGCCTGTTGTGCCGCCTGTCGTACCGCCAGCACCGCCCACCGTAACCGCTGTCGCCCCCCTCAACAACGCCACGGGTGTGCCGGAAAATAACACACTGATTACCGCTGCATTTAGTGAGCCCATGGCAGCCATCACCGGTGGCGCAAGCTTCACTGTTACCTGTGCCGCGCCTTGTGTTAACCCCGTCGGTACAGTTACCCTCGATAGCACCAACCGGGTAGCAACGTTTGCATCACCCACCGATCTTACCGCTACAACCCAATATACGGCTACGGTGACCGGTGCCACGAGTTTGGCCTCAGGTTTAGCTTTAGCAGCCCCTTATGTGTGGCGCTTTACCACCGGGATCACGCCAGATACCACGCGCCCCAGCGTTATTAACACCGTACCGGTTACCACCATTCCGGGCCCAACCGCGAATGTTGCAGCAAATACGGCAATAACAGCGACTTTTTCAGAGGCGATGGCACCCGCGTCGATCACAGCCAACGGAACCTTTGGTTTAACCTGTGCTGCGCCTTGCGTTTCCCCTGTATTAGGTGTTGTCACGTACGATGTCGGGAGCAAAACGGCGATTTTCCGCCCCAATGCGGTGCTTGACAATGGCACAACCTACACGGGAACCATCACCACGACTGCAACCGATTTAGCCGGCAATGCTCTGGCGGGTAATCAAGCGCCCCTGCCGGCAGCCAGCAATTATGTTTGGCAATTTACGACTACCACACCCGATACCACACCGCCCACAATCGTGCTGGAAAATCCGGCTGATCAGGCTACTAATGTGGCACTGAATAGGCCTGTTAATGCCACATTTAGTGAGGCAATGGATCCGTTAACGCTGACGACGGCCAATTTCTCGCTCCAGGTGAGTGGCCCTCCAATCGGTACGCCGTTAACCGGCACCGTGAGTTATAACCCGCAAACCTTGGTTGCCTCGTTCACCCCCGCCAGTGACTTGCTTGCCAACACAACCTACACGGCAACCATTACCGGTGCCAAAGATTTAGCCGGTAACGCACTGGCACCCGGCAGCATGCCTAATCCATGGACGTTCACCACCGGCAACGGGCTTGCACCGGGCGCGGTTTCATTGGGTTCTGCCAGCACCTTTGGTAATTTGGGCGGCACGGCAGGCACGACTAATCAAGGCATCAATACCGTGATTAATGGGGATCTTGGCACGACGGCCACCACGACTTCCTCTGTGACCGGGTTTCATGATGCGCTCGATATTTATACCGAAACCGGCTCAAATATCGGCACGGTTAACGGTAAAATTTATACCTGCACCACATCGACCACCGGCCCTACGGCTGTGACGGTTAACCCAACCTCATGCGACATTGCAACCCAAGCACTCAGCGATGCGCGAACAGCCTACAACAACCTAACCCCGGCCCTGCTGCCAGGCGGCCTTGATTTGGGTACAGATCAACTGGGCGGCTTAACCTTGGCACCGGGTATTTACAAGTCCGCAACAGGCTCCTACCAAATCACCGGCTCTAATCTCACATTAGATGGCCAAGGTGATGCAAATGCGGTGTGGGTATTCCAGATGGCCAGCACATTGACCGTTGGCGGCCCCGGCTTACCCATGAGCGTTCAGCTGATTAACGGCGCGCAAGCCAAAAATGTGTTTTGGCAAGTGGGTAGCTCAGCCACCATTAATGCGGCAGGCGGCGGCACCATGGTGGGGAATATCCTTACCTATGCCGGTGTTTCATTCTCCACGGCCGGCAATGTGGCCCGAGTGACGCTTAATGGCCGTGCGGTAGGATTAAATGCATCGCTCACCATGACCAATACCGTGATTAATGTACCCGCGCCTTAACAGACAAAATTAGTCTCAATATTGAGCCCGTGGTGTGCCCATGGGCTCAATGAGGCATGGAGCAAAACCATGAATAACAACCCATTACCCGAGATCACTGCATTGATTCAATGCATAACATCCGCTAGGAGCAAAAAATGAAACTAAGACAAGTTAAAGACAGCCAAATAACGGCTACTTTGAGTTTATTGGTCATCGCCATGATGGCAGGCCCGATGGCCGTGGCAGATGATTCTGGCTGGTACATTGGTGCCAATGCAGGTCAATCACGCGCGACGATCGACAATGACCGCATCACGCGCAATCTTTTGGGCTCGGGCTTCACCACAAACGCCCTCACCAATGATGATCGCGACATCGGCTACAAGTTGTACGGGGGTTATCAGTTCAATCGCTATTTCGCCCTGGAAGGTGGCTACTTTAATTTGGGCAAATTCGGGTATACGGCCTACACCACACCACAAGGCAGTTTAACCGGCGAGATTAAACTCCAAGGTGTGAACTTAGATGTGGTGGGTTTGTGGCCCATTACCGACAAGTTTTCGCTATTTGGCCGAGTCGGTGTGAACTATGCCAAGGCGCAGGATCAATTTGTCGGCACCGGTGCCGTGCTGGTGACTAACCCAAGCCCAAGCGCGCGCGATACCAATTACAAGTTTGGCGTGGGGGCGCAATACGCCCTGACCGAATCATTGGATGTGCGCGCTGAAGTCGAACGCTACCGGATTAACGACGCGGTCGGCAATAAAGGGGATATTGATTTAATCTCGGCGGGCCTGGTCTATCGTTTTGGCCAGAAAGCCCGCGAACCGGCTTTGGTACCCGTGGCAGCCGCTCCGCTTGCCGCAATCCCGGCTCACGTGGTTGAGCAACAAGAACCCAAGAAAGTGACGCTCAGTGCCGATTCACTGTTTGATTTCAATAAATCGGTTGTAAAACCAGCAGGTAAGCGGGAGCTTGATCAATTGGCTCGCGATTTAAATGGCACTGATTATGATCAAATCATGGTCATCGGCCACACGGATCGAATTGGCTCCCATGCTTATAATTTGAAGCTTTCAACCCGTCGCGCCGAAGCGGTTAAAGATTATCTGATTAGCTCCGGACAAATCCCTGCCCATAAAATCAGCGCCAAAGGCGTTGATGGTGCGGACCCCGTGACCAAACCAGGCGATTGCGTGGGCTCAAAAGCCACCCCTGCGCTCATTGCCTGCCTACAACCCGATCGCCGGGTTGAAGTGGATGTTTCCGGTACGAAATAAGCGCGGATCGCATCTGCCCGAGTGCGGGCAATTTTTGCCTCTTATTTTTAAGGGCACATCGAAAAACCTTTCGATGTGCCCTTAATTTATAAGGCCGTGCCCGTGTTCTACCCATCCCATCCCATCACGCACAACTCAAGGCGCATAGCCTCGCGAGCGAATCTGAGCCCTGCGGCGAAAAGGGAATCTCTGAACGCGGGCTTACGCCTGCTTCGCAAGCTGGCGCGCGGGCCGATCACGGATGGCTTGTGTTTACAGGCGATTCGGGCAGAGCTCACCCGCTTCAACCTGCTTGAGATTGTTCAGCGTGGTCTTCGCAATGGCGTCGATCGCCTCTCGGGTGAAAAACCCCTGATGGGCGGTAACCAGTACATTGGGGAATGTCATCAGGCGTTCAAGCACATCATCCTGAATGATCTCCTCGGAGTGATCTTCGAAGAACAGATTTTCTTCCTGTTCGTACACATCCAGACCCAGCGCCCCGATGTGGCCGCGCTTGAGCGCTGCGATCACTGCACGGGTGTCGATCAAAGCCCCGCGACCCGTATTGATCAGCATGGCACCGCACTTCATCTTGCCGATGGCCTTCGAATCGATGAGGTGGCGTGTTTCCTCACTGAGCGGGCAGTGCAGGCTGATGATGTCGCTTTGCGGCAGTAGTTCATCCAGCGAGACATACCGCACGCCCAGCGCCTTGCATTCATCGTTCGGATACAGATCGTATGCAAGCACGGTGCAGCCGAAGCCGATCATGATGCGGGCCAGTACGGTGCCGATGCGCCCGGTGCCAACGATGCCGACCTTCTTGCCGTTCATATCGAACCCGAGCAGGCCATTGAGCGCGAAATTGCCTTCGCGCACCCGGTTATAGGCCCGATGGGTATGGCGGTTGAGCGTCAGCATCATCGCCACCGCGTGCTCGGCCACGGCATAAGGCGAGTACGCCGGTACCCGCACCACTTCAATGCCCACTTCATGCGCGGCGGGCAGATCGACGTTGTTGAAGCCGGCACAACGCAGAGCGACGGCCTTGACGCCCCGTCCCACCAGACAGCGCAGCAGATGCGCGTCGATCTGATCGTGCACGAACACACAGACGGCCTCCGCATTTTCTGCCAGGCTGCATGTTTGGGGATTTAGTGCCGCTTCAAAGAATTGCAGTTCATGCGCGAATGCCGCATTGGCACGGGTCAGGCTTTCCTGGTCGTAGGGTTTGCTACTGAATACGGCAACACGCATGGCGAACTCCTGCTAATGCCACAGTGGCACTCGCTTTGAGGGTGATTAGAGAAAAACCAAGGAAGAAAATGACAAGATCAAACAACGTACACGTAGCGAATACGACGACTTTATCGCAGACAAGAGGAAAGAGTGAAGATGCAAAAAGGCGACACGAGCAGGTCGCTGTTCATTCTGCACATCTTTGGGAGGTGCTGTATGCATCAACGAATCGTGGTTTTGGGCGTGCTCAGCCTGGTTACGCTGGTCAGCGGATGCTCGTCGGCGGCATGGTATTCGGCAGGACAATCCTACCAGAGGAACGAGTGCCTCAAAGTGCCGAATCAGGCCGAGCGGGAACGCTGTTTGGATAATGCGAACACCGACTACAACACGTATACGAAAGAAACATCGCCAGCACCTTGAGCGACCGGTGAGCAGGTTGGTCGCCTAGGCGTCCAGAATCACGCTGGCTTCGCCTTCGAGCAGCAACTGATCACCGCAACGGATTTCAAAGCCATAACGCACCACTCTCTCATCGCCCATGAGACGCTCGGCCGTGATGCGAAGCGTATCCGGGCAGTCGTCCAGTCGTTCGGCATGCAGGGTGATGCGTTGCACACGGGTGATCATGCCTTTTTTCGGCGCGGTTTCACGAGCAGCGATCAGCGAGCCGTGCACCGCCATGGCTTGTGCGGCGTATTCGATGCCGATGGCGGCACCCAGGCGATTATTCCGGCGCAAGGGGTTGTCTGCCGTTTGGTGACTGATCGCACTGCATTCGATTTTCTGCTCGTCCCAGTCGATTACCCGATCCAGCAGGCACATGCTGCCCTGATGCGGAATGCGCGCGGCAATCTCTTGGTGATCCAATGTCCGGTTCTGCGCTTGTGCATTCGTCATGCGGGCTTCTCCGCTGCGTTGGGTTTGGCGAACGCGGCGGCCACCACCAAAGCCAGAAAAGCACCCGGTGCGACGGTACTGCCGAAGGCGTGCAGGATCGGTAGTTGTGAGAAGGCAAGCGTGCCGAAGGCGATGACCGTGGTGAGGTTGGCCAGTAGCAGCGAGGCGAGCGTCTGGTGATCCGGCGCCTTGTTCTGATTGAAGAACAGGGCGTAGTTGGAGCCGATGGCGACGATCAGCAGCAGGCCGACGAGATTGAGGATATTGAGTTTTTCACCGGCCAGATTCAGCCCAGCCATCACGAGTACCACGGCTACCAGCAGCGGCAGCAGCACACGGATCAATCGAGCCGGATGCCGCAACACGAAGCCCAAGAGAATGACGATGCCGAGCAAGCCCGCCAGCGACAACGTAATGGTATTGTTCAGGTAGCTGTTGAACAGGCGGCTGGATTCTGCGTCTTTATCCACGAACAGGGCATCGGATACGCCGCTCGATTTGAGCGCGGCCGTGATGAGCGCTGTGTCGAGTTGGCCATCAGTGGGCTTGTCGGCATCGGGACTACCGACAGACGGGACATACAGGCGAATCAGAGCCAGCCACTGACCGTTTTGCTTTTGCAGCAAGGCGTTGACGGCAAGACCGAACGAAGTCCCTTCAAGGTCGGCTGGCGTCAGAGGTATTTGCTTGCGGGCCTGCTCGACGGCATCAACAAACGGTTTGAGCTTGCTGGCATGAATGGGCAGGCCCTGAACGGCGGCATCCAGTCGCTCTGTAAGGGTGGTTCGGTCGGGCAGTGCCTGCTGGCGCGCGCGCTGGGTTGCGACACTGGGCAGGAATTTCGCCGGGCTATCGAAACGGCTGAGGACGCCCTGCTTGATGAGCGGTTCGAGGGCCGCATCGATGCGTTCGGCTGCGGCCAGCGCCGCTTGCTCGTTGGGCGCCTGGGCGACGATGAAGTAACGCGCGTCATCGGCATTCATGTCGGCGCGCAGTTCTTCATCCATCGCTTGTGCCTGTGCGGAAATGGGATTCAAACCCGAAAGGCCGGTTTGCCAGATCGCATCGTGCCGCCATATCAGCAACACAAAGCCCGCGAACGCCAACAGCACGAATCCCCAGCGCAGGGCTTGTATGGCGCGAAATACAGGTGCCATCAGCCGCCCGATACCCGCAAGCGAATGTCGGTTGAGTCGGGCCGTACCTAAATGCGGCAGCACGAACCGTGTCACCAATGCGGCAGTCGTCAAACCGGCAATCGAATACAAGCCGATTTGCGCCAGGCCGGGGAAACCCGAAAACAACAGCGCGGCAAAGCCGGTTATTGATGTGAGTACACCAAGGCGGATGGTCGGCCAGAAGCGTTCCATTCCCTTAGATCGGCCCGCAGATCGAAATGCTGAGCCCTCGTTCGATGCGTTCTGCGTCTGGATGAAGTAATAGATCGAGTAGTCGATGGCTTCCCCGATCAGGGTGGTGCCAAACCCGATGGTGATGCCGTGCACAGTGCCAAAACCGAGGCTGACGGTCGCAATCGCCACGGCAATACCGGTCAATACCGGCAGCAGCCCCAGAACCAGCATGGAAACCGAGCGATACGCCAGCAAAAGCAGCAACAGGATGGCCACACTGCCGATGATGCTGAATCGCTCCACATCGGATTTGATCAACTGACGGGCATCCACCGAAAACACGGGCGCGCCGGAAACCAGCAGGCGCAGCGATGACCAGTCCGGGTGCGCCGTGATGACGCTCGAAAAACCCGCATGGACAGCGTCTATGGCGCGTGCCATGGCATCGGTATCGGCTCCGGCTGCGCGGGTTTGCAGCATCATCAACGCCCGTTTGCCATCGGGTGACACCCAAACGCCGTTCTGACTGCGTGGGGCTTGATCCGTAGCCGTGTTCTGGCCGAGCTGGCCGACGATGGCGAAGGTTTCGGCGGTGGGGTCGCGGGTAAAAATCGTTTGCGAGAACACGCCGAAGGGCGAAGCCAGCAAATCGATGCCATTGGCGATGGCGTCGTGCAGGCCCGCTACGGTGAAGCGCTCAGGCGTAATTTCCGGGCTGAGCAGATAACGGTGATCGAACAGCAGGGTTTTATCTTGGTCACGGGTGGGCGTATCCCCATTGCGTACGACGGTAAACAAATCGGATTGCTGCAAAGCGTTTCCCAACGCCTGAGAGGCGGCTGCGCGCGTGGCGGCATCACCGCCTTCAATCCCGATGAGAATCATGCGCGAAATGGCGCCATCCTTGATTTGATCGACCAAAAACGCCTGTGCGGCGGTGGGATGTTCGGGCAGGAATGCCGACATATCCGCCGTGAAGCGGGTGTGCAGGATGACCGCGAGGCTCAGGGCCAATATCAATAACCACAGGCCGATAACGGGCGCACGCCGTTCTGTCCAACTCATTTTTCCAGGGGTTTGGCGATTCATGGGCTGGTTGGGATGGCAGGCAGAAGCGTCATGACCGAGCGGTCGTCGTTGCTCTGATCGTATTCGATCGTTTGCAGTTGATCACCCGAACCGTTCACGCTGATGCTCTTGATCAGGCTCTGAATACGCGGGTCGGTGGGAAGGAGCAGCAATACCCAACGCGCGCGGTCGCCGCTGAGTTTCAATACATAGCTTTTTCGCAGCAGCGCGGCATTGCCATTGAGCAAGCCACGGATGCTGTTGGCGTAGGCCGTGGCCTCCGGGTGCTCGGCCAGATTCAGCGTGTAGGTCTGCCCTTGACGCGTGTAGGTGAGCTTATCGCCTTCGATGGTCATGCGTTCATCACGCGGGGCCGTGGTGTGCTTTTCCAGATAGTCGGGCGGACGGAACGTGAGCGTGCCCTCCGAAAGCAGCGGGGTATCGAGCACGCCGATGAATTTTTGTTCAGTAAAACGCGCTTCGCCCTGACGATGCTCCGCCAGCGCGTGCAGCACCGACTCGGGCGTCCAATCCAGCGATGGGGCGGCAAAAGCCAGGGTTGCGCCTTGGACTAGGCCATGAAACAGGAGAAACAAGAGATAAAGGGTTCGGCGCATCATTCGGCAGGCTCTTTGTCGGGCGTATTTGTTCGGGCGTGATCAGACGAGGAATCATCCGACCAGAAATCGTAAAAGTTGAACCAATTGTATGGGGCTTGCCGGCAGAGCGATTCGAGTATTTCGACATATCGATCCTGAGCCGCCAGGATGGCCGCATCCCGCCCTGCACGCGGGGTGTCGGAAAAATCGGCCAGTCGATCGAAATGCACGCGGTAGCGATTTTTGCCCAGATACAGACCGGCCATGAAATAGACCGGCTTTTTCAACAGGGCCGCGACACGGAACGGACCCAATGCGAACGCGGCGGGTTCACCCAGAAAAATACATGGGCGCAAGGTGTCCTGCGGCAGGCTTCGATCGGCCAACATGCCGACGAGATGGCCTTCTTCCAGACGTTCCTGCGCGGTGAGCATGGAGTCTACCTGTCCGAGGGGGATGATGTCGTTGGCGGCATCCGGGTTGACCAAGGCCAGCAGCGCATTGATCTTTCGGGCATTTTCTGGATACATCAACATACTCACGCGACGCCGGGCGTGTGTTTTTCCAACCGACCGCAAAGCCTCGAAGCTACCCATGTGTGCGCCGATCAGAATGGCGCCTTCGGGTGAGTCGAACCAGTGGCGATTGACGAATTCGATCTTAAACAGATCATCACGGCCATCCAGAAGATACACGCGATCATGCACCGTGCTGGCAAACGTGAAAATATGCCGGAATACTTCGATCAACCGTGCTGGCCGCCCGAACGCGCGCGCCAGATACTGACGCGATGCGCGCCTGGCCGCGGGCACGAACAACAAAAAATACAGCGAGATCGGGTAAAGCACCCAGCGGCTCACGCGGCGGCCCAGATGCCGCGAGAGCCACAACATCACGCGCAACATGAACTGGCTGCCCCGTTCGGGGCGCTGTTGCCATTCGATCTTGGCGGATGCGTTCATACGTGTTTCGCCTTGGCATCACTCGCCTCATCATTCTTTTGGCGACTCAACACGCCCGAGACGGCGACCGGGTTTGTTTCACCAGCGTGAAGATGCAATATAAATCGGCATCGGTCGGCTTCGGCCTGCAAGTCCAACGTCACGCGGGCATCCGGCAACACGGGATGCGCAAACTTGGCCTGTTCGATACGCAAGCCCGCAGACGAAACCTGCCAATATGCGGCCACGCGCTCCACAACCCAATCCAGCAGCAAGGCGCCCGGCACCAGCGGATGGCCGGGGAAATGGCCTGCAAATACGGGATGATCGGCCGGAATCCGCCATGAGGTTTGATCTTTGGGTGCCAGAGCCGCGAGATGCTGATCAAGGATGGCCTGCAAGGCGATTTGCGGCAGTTTGCCGGTCGCGTTATAGGGCAAGTTTTCTACCAAAATGAGGGGACGGGGCAGAAATACCGGGTCGAGCCGATCACGCAATGCGGACAGAATATCCGCCGCACGCAACCTGGGGGCCACAACCACGGCGCACAATCGCGTGATGACCTGGTCTTTTCCGCCCCGATTTTTTCCAGCTCGATCTTTCCTGGCCTGATTTTTCTTGGGCTCGGGCAGGAAAAATACCCCGTCGGTTACGCCTTCAACGGCCTTGATCTGGGCCGTGAGGTAATTGAGCGAACTGCGCTTGCCCGCTATATTGACCTGATCGGCAACGCGCCCCAGCAAATCAAACCGACCATCCGCCCGCAGATGGATACGATCGGACAACATTACCGGCACTTCGATGTGTTCGCCGTTGGCGATAAACAATTCATCATTCTCATCCGTGTGAGCTTTGGTCAGCGTGATGCCCGGAAACAAAGTCCATGCCGTCGATTGCGTCGTGCGTCGGTTGGCAATCTGCCCGGTTTCCGTACTGCCGTAGATTTCATACAAGGGCGCGCCGGTAACATGCTCGGCCCGCTCGGCCAGCTCGGCTGAAAGAGGGGCCGTGGCCAGAAGCAGGCGGTCAATTCTGGGCAGCGCGATTTGTGCATCCAGCAGGGCCTGCAAATGGAACGGCGTAGTCACGAGCATACGCGGCTCGGGCATGGCATCGAGCGCAGCAACGATATCCGCCGGATAAAACGGCTTGCCGGACCACAGCGGGCAGCGCCCAATCAGGCAAAGCAGCACCAGCGATTCGAAACCGAACATGTGCTGCGGCGGTACGGTGCCAACCAGACTCACGGGGCTGGAAATCCCCAACTGCTGAAGGGCGGCCTCGACGTTCCGCACCAGTTTGCCCCAGGTTTTATTGTGGGGCATCGGCAGGCCGGTCGAGCCGCTGGTGAAGACCTGGGCCACGACATGCTCAGGTTTAATCTTAGGGCACCTCGAAAAACCTACTGCGCGACCCGATTGCTGCGTTGGGCGGTGCTCGCTTCCTCGCCTATCTATTTGATATGTCTCGGTCGCTGCGCTCCGTCCGCCTTGCACTCGGGCCGCTCGTGACGGTTTTTCGAGGTGCCCCTTAACCGATTCAGCCAAAAAATCCGGCGACGGCTCTCGATGACAGCGATTTGCCAAAGAAAGATGATCCAAGGAAAGGTGAGCCAAGGAAAGATGGGGATAAGGAAACGGCCAGTCGTCGTGATCGTGCAGACAAAGTGCGTCAGGCGTGTCGATAAAAATCTGACGGAGTGTTTCGCCCGTAAAGGTCGAGGGCAGAAGATTGGTTTTCCCGGCGAGGATCGTGGCGGCGAAACCCACCATAAAACGATAGCGATCCTGACAAAGATTGACGATGGGGTGATGCACGACCGGCCCGGTCGTCAAATCAACAGCCAGCGCCTGCGCATCGGCCATGAACTGCCGTGCTGTGATGGCACTTGTATCGCCGCCCTGCTGACGGTAGAGCAGGATCTGATCGGGATCGGCAAAAACCAGCGGTAACGAATTCATCAACGCGTTCATTTGGACGTCGGGGTGTCCGCAGGCGCGTTTTGATACTTGCTTTGGGTGCGGCGAGCCAGCACAGAACGGCGATAGGCACGAAAGGCACTCAGCGGGCCGAGCTGATCTTCCGGCGGCAGAATGCGGCGGCGCACCAGGTATTCCGCCCCGAACATCAGCACCAACAGCGGCAGCGTGAGGCTATTGGCAAAAATGGACCATATCGTGATGGGCGCGAACTGATAAAAGAGGATCGAAATGGTCGCCATTGCGAAGAAAAAAATCGTCCATGCCTGCGTCACGCGCGTCGTGTACTGCACCAGCAGCGGCGTCATGCGGGGATGCAGCACACATGCGAATTGCGTACATACAGGTTGGCGATTGCGCCACAAGCTGCGACCGAACCAGAACCCCAGAAGCAGGTTCGCCGTGAGGTGTTGCAACAGATAGATCAGACTGATCCGCGCCTGAAGTTGCGGCAACAGCAGCACGCCGCCGAGAACGATCAACGCGGCGACCGCCAGCGCGATTCTCTTTCCCGATGTATGCCAAAGCACATCCAGCAGAATCAGGGTGATCGGCAGGAAAGCCAGCACGACCACCGCGGCGGAAACGTCGGCCTTGGGACTCAGAACATTGGCCAAAAACAGATCGAGCCCCAAAAGGAGCAGGATCAGCGTGGCCTTGATGCGACCGAACAGAACGTCGCGCGACATGATTTGACTTAACAGCTGCGATGCTCGGCGATGTGCTGCGCCAAGTGTCGGAGTGAAGAAAAAATCCGCGTGTTGTTCTCGTCGTCGCTGCGCAGAGCAAAACCGTAACGCTTGGACACCATCATGGCGATTTCAAGAATGTCGATGGAGTCAAGCCCGAGACCCTGCCCAAATAAGGGGTCATCAGCATCGATTTCCGCCGCACTGACTTCCAGATTAAGCCCATCGACAATCAGATTCGCCAGCTCATCAATCAGTGCTTGATCCAGAATTTTTTGGCTTTCTTCGGTCATTTCAATTGATCCATTTGTATTTTCTGGGCGAATTATAAGTTGATTCGCCTATCGATTTTCGAATCATTGTCCGAACCAATCATTTACAGGCCTTGAACGCCAGAACCGCATTACTGCCGCCAAACGCGAACGAACTGCACAATGCCGCCCGCAGGTCGCTACCCTGTTCGGCTTGAGTCACATGCCGCACACCCGCACACGCTGGGTCGATGGCATCCAGATGAGCGGTGGGAGGAATGGCATCCTGTTGAAGCGCGAGCACCGTGATCAGCGCCTCGATGGCACCCGTCGCGCCCATTACATGGCCATGCATGGATTTGGTCGCGCTCACGGGCAGATGTTCGGCATGGGCGCCGAATACGGTTTTCAACGCCTGTATTTCCGTCGCGTCGCCTTCACGTGTCGCCGTCCCATGGGCATTGACATAACAGATGTCTTCCGGCGCCAGATTGGCCTGATCAAGCGCCTGCTGCAAGGCACGAACCTGCCCGCGCGCATCCGGTCGCACGAGATGGCTGTGATCGCAACTCGCGCCAAACCCGCTCATTTCGGCCAGAATCAGTGCACCGCGCGCCACGGCATGATCCCAGTCTTCCAGCACCAGTGCGGCGGCACCCTCGGCCAGCACCAGTCCACGACGATCGGGGTGAAACGGGCGGCAGGCACGGTACGCCGTATCACGATCGCCCGGCGCCAGAACACGCATCGCCTCCCAGGCGCGCACGACGGCATAGGCCAGGGGTGTATCGGAACCGCCGGTCAGCATGATTTTCGCGTCACCGTAACGGATACGGTTGAATGCCTCACCGATCGCAGCCGCTGCCGAGGCGCAGGCCACGGTGTAGGTCAGACAGGAATTGCCCAAGCCCAGAGCAATACCGATTTGCGCCGAGGCGGCATTGTTCATGCCCTGCACGACCGACAGGGGCGAGACGCGCTCCTGTCCATTCTGCCAAAGGTCGCGATAGCCCCGCTCGTAAGCCAGTGTGCCACCGAGCGCCGAGCCCCAGGCCACGCCCGCATCGGTATTTTCATCATCGGCACCGGGCGCAAATCCGGCATGTGCCCATGCCTCGAAGGCGGCGGCCATACCCAGTTGCGTATACCGATCCATGGTGCTGATCATATGTTTGGGGATGCGTTCGGCCGGATCGAAATCGGCACAGCGCACCGCAGGCACCGAAAGCCCGCGCGGTGCATCATCGGTTTCGTAGAGGGCAACGGCCGACTCGCCCGCCAGCATCCGCGTGAAAAAATCCTGTGTGCTGCCGCCGAACGGGCTGACCATGCCTAGCCCGGTTACCGCCACGCGATGCGGCCGCGTCACGATGGTTTGGCTTCGGCTTGCTGGCGGAATCGGGCGATCAGATTCAACAAATCCTGAACCGTTTCAGGCGTTTGCGTATCATTCGGAATGCTGACGCCATATTGTTCCTCGAACTCGAAAATCAACTCCAGCAAGGTGAACGAATCGATTCCAAGCATTTCGAGACGGGCGTCTGGCGTGACAAGCGACGGATCTGTCTGCGTCCGTTCCTGCAGAAAATCACGAATCAGTTGAATGGCTTCCATAGTTTTTTCTTGACCAAAAGGTGTTCGGTTTCAATCTCCGGTCTGCACCATGTCGGGTACGAAACAGGAGCCGTCCACACATAGTACCGCACTGGGTGCTCAGGGAAAGTCTGCACAAATGCAAATCCCTTCTAAATCCACCTCTTTCCCCTCTTTTACAAGGGGGTGGCGCGCTTGTTCAAAAAGAGGAGACTGATTCTACCCCTCTTCGAAAAAGGGGAGCAGAGGGGATTTGCCGACTCAGGATTTACACCTATTGTTTACCTTGGGCCTGTTGCTTCAAGCGCTCAGCCACCAGCTTGGTAATGTCCACGGAAGGCACGGCATAAACCACCCCATCGGAAAGCACCAGTTGATAACCATTCGCCTTGGCGACGTCCTTGATTGCCCGCAATACAGCCTGCTGCAATTTTCCCAGCGCCTCGTTCTTCTTTAGATTGAGATCGTCCTGGAAATCGCTTTGCATTTGCTGGATGCGGAGAATTTTTTGATCCAGCTGCTGGCGCAACGTGCTGCGTTCGGTTTCGTCCATACTCGACCCACCGCTATCTAGCCGCCCTTGCAACGTTTGCGCCTGCTTCTGCAGTGCACGAATCTCCCGCTCACGAGGAGAAAACGCCCGTTCCAGCTCTTGCTTGGCGATTTTCGCCTGTGGCGCCTGCTCCAGTAACGCCACCGAATTGACATACCCTACCTTGATCGGCGCGGCCAAGACTTCGGCCTGGGTGGACGCCGCGAACAGAAAAACCAGCACCGATAAACCATAACGCACCGCGCGGCCCATAGCAGAACTCCTGATACTCACCATAAAAAGCCACCTCGAACGAGAGGAGAGAAATAGTCCAAAGACAGCCTATCAAATTTGGTTGGATCAACGCCCGTGTATTTTGTTTCAGGCCGAACCGGAACGGGACAGTAAAATTTTATCCAGTGCATTGGCGAATGCCTGTCGATCCGACTGATTCAGCTTGGCCGGACCACCCGTATTCACGCCGGATTCGCGCAGGGATTCCATGAAATGACGCATGGAGAGGCGACTTTTGATCGAATCGGGCGTGTAGCGCTCGCCACGAGGATTAAGCGCCAACCCGCCCTTTTCGATCACCTCAGCGGCCAGCGGAATATCCTGAGTGATGACCAGATCACCGGCCGACAACCGGCGCACGATTTCATTGTCGGCAACATCAAATCCGCCAGCCACCTGAATGAAGCGCACGGTTGATGCGCCGCGCGGAATAGCCAGTGGCTGGTTGGCCACCAGGGTCATCGACAACCCCGTGCGTGCGGCCGCACGAAACAGGATCTCCTTGACCACCACGGGACAGGCATCGGCATCAACCCAGATATGCATGCGATGTCCTTTCTATAACTTGAAAATCTGTTGCCATGCGGCCAGCACGACGGCCCGCTCTTCGGCAAACTCGGCACAGGGTACTTCCAGCGACTGTTTGTTCAGGGTCCGCCGATGCGACGTGTTGCGCAAACGCTGATAGGCCGACACCAGTTGTTCGCTCCGTACCCCATCCAGCAAACCGGCCTCGGCCAGCGCCCGTAACTGGCGGATATTATCCGTATGCGCCACGATTGGTGGGTGTTCGTGCGCATGGCGCAGCAACAGGTACTGCACCATGAACTCGATATCGGTGATGCCGCCGATCCCGCGTTTCAGATGGAATGTTTCGCCGACCTTGGTTTGCCTTTGTTCGGCGCGCATTTTCTGGCGCATGTCCAATACCGCCTCTTTCAGTGTGGCCGGATCGCGGGGCGCACATAGTGTGTCCCGGCGGATCGTCGCGAATCGCTCAGCGATCTGGCTCTGCCCAGTGATGAATCGCGCACGACACAAGGCCTGCGTTTCCCACAGCCAGGCGTGCTGCTTCTGGTACTGCTCAAACCCCTGCAGGCTGGATACCAGCAGGCCTCCCGCTCCATCCGGCCGCAGGCGCGTATCGACTTCATACAGCACACCCGATGGCGTACGGATGCTGAGGATATGGATGATTTTCTGCGCCAAACGGGCAAAGAAGAGCTGATTGTCGATCGGTTTGCTGCCCGTCGTCATCGCAGACGTATCGGAGGAATCGTGCAGGAATACCACATCGAGATCGGAGCCGTAACCCAATTCGATCCCGCCCAATTTGCCGTAGGCGATAATGGCAAATCCCGGTGTGTACTCGATACCCTGTGCATCCACCGCGCGTGGTTCACCGTGTCGCGCCACTATCTGTTGATAAGCCAGTTGCAGTACTTTTTCCAGCACCACTTCGGCAATCCAGGTCAGCTGATCGGAGACGCGCATCACCGGCAGAATGCCCATGACATCGGCCGCAGCGACCCGCAGCGTGGCCAGTTGCCGGAATCGTCGCAGTTCATCGAACTGGCGTTCCTCGTCATCGGGGAAACGCGCCAGAAAACCGGCAATTTCCTGTGACAGTTCCTGCACATTCGGCTGTCGGTACAGGTTGTCCGCATCAATCAGCTCATCAAGCAGAATCGGCTGCTGGCGCAAGAGCTCGGCGATCCAGGGACTGGCTGAACACAATTGCACCAGATGTTTAAGCGCCGCGGGCTGCTCGATCAACAAGGCCAGATACACCGATCGACTCAACACCGCATCGACCAGGGCAAGGACTGCGCGCAGCGTTTCGGCGCTGGCGCCATTGGCAGCCACCTCTTGCAACACGCTCGGCATCAGAAGATCCAGACGATGGTGAACTGTATCGCTGATCAATGGACGAAGACCACGCTTCCACGCCAACAAGGTATCGAGAATCGATTCAGAATCGTCGAACCCCTGCTTGCGCAACAGCCCCTCGGCCACTTCCGGCGTCAGATTGTTCAGCCAGATCTGCTGCATGGGCACTTCGTCCACGTTGTCGTCGCGCTGGGTTTGCAGAATCTCGCCAAAATGCCGATGAATACGCTCGCGGTGTCGATTCAACTCCGCCATGAAGTCCCCCCAGGAGGAATAGCCCATGGCCAATGCCAGACGCGCCTGATCCAGATTATCGAGGGGCAGGGTTTGCGTTTGTCGGTCATACATCATCTGCAGGCGATTTTCCGCACGGCGCAGAAAGTCATACCCCGACAGCAACTCGTCGATGATCTCTGATGACAGCTCCTTGAGCTCCCGCAACACCTCCAGCGTCGCCAGGATACTCCGGCCTTGCAGCTTCGGCTCGCGTCCACCACGCAAAAGCTGATACAACTGGCCGATAAACTCGATTTCTCGAATCCCGCCTGGCCCGAGTTTGATATTGTCGTGCATGCCCCGACGGTTCATTTCCCGTTCGATGGCCTTTTTCATGTCGCGCAACTGGGCGAAGGCGCCAAAATCCAGATATTTGCGATATACAAACGGCTTGAGCAGTGCCAGCAAGCGCGCGCCCGCCGCCTGATCACCCGCAATTACCCGCGCCTTAATCAGCGCATAACGTTCCCACTCGCGCCCAAGCGTCGTGTAATACTGCTCGGCGGCATCGAAACTCAGTGCCAGCGCGCCACCATCTCCGTGCGGCCGCAGGCGCATATCAACACGGAAGACAAACCCATCCTTCGTGACTTCATTCAGTGAACGGATCACGCGCTGTCCCAGTTTGATAAAGAACTCGCTGTTGGCAATGGATTTCGGGCCATCAGTTTCGCCCCCCTCCTCAAACAGGAACATCAGGTCGATATCCGAAGAATAGTTGAGCTCGTGCCCGCCCAACTTGCCCATGCCAAGCACCACCAAGTGCTGTTGCGCACCCTCGGCACCGCGGGGAACACCATGACGCGCCTGAAGCACGCGTTCATGCGCCGTCAGCGCCTGTTGCACGCACTGATCGGCTAAATCGGACAGATCGCGCAGGGTTTCCGTTGTCGGCGCAAGCCCACTCACATCCCGCCAGGCGATACGCAGCATTTCGGCTCGGCGAATGTAGCGCAATCGACGATCGAGATCCTCGATCGG
>NZ_DAIESY010000146.1:0-11993 GCF_027346185.1 Halothiobacillus sp. | reverse complement strand
TTTGCGAATTTCTATATTGCCGAAATCAGCAACATAAATATCACCGTGAGCATCTATGGCCACATCTCCCGGATTGCTAAATGAGGCTACTCTTCGAATACCATTTTTATCGCCCATCTCGCCAGATCCAGCCAGAGTCGTTACCACACCGGATGGGGTAATCTTGCGTATTCTGTTGTTATCAGAGTCGGCAACATAGATACCGCCATTGGCGTCAACTGCCAAGCCTTCAGGTCTCGCAAATAAGGCGGACGTACCAATTCCATCCTTAAATCCATCTTGATTCGCGCCAGCAAGCCTTGTCGCAACGTAATGAGTGTTTGAGCTGTCGGCATAAACCAACGCGACTGAACCGCCAAAAACTGACATCAGGGAAACAACAATTACTTGGAAAATATTGACTGTGTTTTTGGAAAGAAACATAAACGATCCTTGAGTAAGTACATTGATTTATCAGTATATTGCAACCAGTCTGATTTGACGCATCACTCAATGGGCGAAATGGTCGGTATCGCCCTTCCGGCGATGGGTTGTAAAGGGGCGCAGTACGAGTCTTGCGCTGTACACAGAACCTTTAATGGGCCGTTCTCTGCCTCACCTTTGGCCAGACAACTCAAGCGCAGGTGACGCAGTTGAGTTGATAAATATACCCGACTGTTTTCATAAGAGTGGCGCCTACTGCCCCAGCGGTATGTATGGGTCGGGATCGCGTTGTGATGATGGTTTTCTGTGGATGCCGTGATCATCCCCAGCCGAAAAGCCACCGACAACCTGAAGGCTTTGTCTTTTCCGGGGTACGAAGTTTTGTTGGCGCGATAACGACCTAACTATGTCAAAGCAGGTCCACCCCGAAACGCCGCATAACGAGCGCGAATGCGCCGAAAATCACCATGGTCAGAACAATGCAGACGATGAGCGTCGGCCAGAAACCGATGCGCTGCAACAAGGCTGGAAAAACCAGGAACATCGGCAAGGTCGGAATCACATACCAGAAGGTATACCAGGCGTGATTCGCGATTTTTTCCTCCGACTGCTGCCCGACATGCAGCCAGATCAAGGCCATAATGGTCACCAGCGGTAACGCGCCGAGCAAGCCACCGAGCTTGTCACTGCGTTTGGCCATTTCGGATACAAGGATGATCACACCGGCCGTGACCAGATACTTCGTTATCAACCAACCCATTTCAAACACTCCATAAACTTTTGTGAATGGCCCGAAGACAAACAGTCCGATCGTCTGGCTCGCAGACTTCATGCTTTGAGCTCATCATTTCATACAAATATCATCAACCAAAATCATTTTTAGTTCGCGTATCGTGAATGTTGTTAATCATACACGCCACTTTACGGAATTAATGACATGAGTACTTCATCAAACATCATCACGCATACCTTGGGGTTCCCCCGTATTGGCGAACGCCGCGCACTCAAGTGGGCACTGGAATCGCACTGGCGGGGCGAATCGTCTGCCCAAGCGCTGCAAGCGACCGCAAAAAGCGTGCGCGCGCAAACATTCTACGCCCACAAAGAGGCTGGTATCACCCATCCGCCCGTCGGCGACTTTTCGTTTTACGACCACATGGCCGACACCGCCCTGTTGTTCGGGCAAGTGCCACACCGCTTCGGCAGCACGGCCAACACGCTGGACAACCTGTTCACACTCGGCCGCGGCAAAAATGTCGCTGGGCAGAACATCGCCCCACTGGCGATGAAAAAATGGTTCAACAGCAACTATCACTACCTCGTGCCGGAACTGGAAGCGGATCAACCCATTACGCTGGATGCCGCACGCTATCTTGATCTCGTGCGCGAGGCGTTGGCGGCGAATCCGGCGGCCAAGCCCGTTCTGGTCGGTCCGCTGACCTTCCTCTATCTGTGCCGTGGTCTGGATGAAGCCGACAGGCTCGCCAAGGCCGAAGCGCTGGCCGCCGGGTATCAGTTGTTGTTGAACGAGCTCAAAACCCTCGGTGTTGCCTGGGTGCAGATCGACGAGCCCATTTTGACGCTTGATCTGCCCGCTGACTGGCTGCAAGCCTTCGAACCGACCTATCATCGTCTCAAAGTACCCGGAATCAAGCTCCTGCTGACCACCTATTTCGGCGATTTGAACGGCAATGTGGCGCTCGCCGCCAATCTTCCGGTGGATGGTCTGCACATTGACGCGACGATGACACGCGATCTGATTGCCGTGGCCGACCGTCTGCCGGATTATAAAGTGCTTTCCATCGGCATTCTCGATGGACGCTCGATCTGGCGCGCCGATCTGGCGCCTATGTTGCAGCGATTGGCACCCGTGTATGCCCGTCTTAAGGAACGCCTGTGGCTGGCCCCGTCCTGCTCCTTGCTGCATCTTCCGCTGGACGCCACCTTCGAGACAAAACTCCCGGAGTTTCTGCGCAATAACTTAAGCTATGCCCGCCAAAAACTCACCGAACTGAATCTGCTGGCCCGAGGGCTGAGCGACGGTTGGGACAGTATCGCCCTGGAACTCAATCAGGCGGCTTCGGCACGCGCCGAACTCGACCGCCAGCCGGATCGCAATTCATCCACCGTACGGGCCAAGACAGAGGCGATTGCCGCAACCGAGCCTAACCGCAGCGAAGCGTTCGCAGCACGGGCAGCGGCACAGCAGGCACGTTTCAACCTGCCGCTGCTGCCGACCACGACCATCGGTTCTTTCCCGCAGACGCATGAAATCCGTGCGGCACGCAAGGCATTCAAAAACCGGGAACGCTCCGAGGAACAATACGAGTCCAGCATGAAGGCGGAAATCCGCCATGTGATCGAGATTCAGGAAAAGATTGGTCTGGATGTGCTGGTGCATGGCGAAGCCGAGCGCAACGACATGGTCGAATACTTCGGCGAGCAGCTCGATGGCTTTGCCTTCACCCAGGAAGGCTGGGTGCAGTCCTACGGTTCGCGTTGCGTCAAACCGCCCATTATCTGGGGCGATGTGCAACGCAGTCACCCGATGACGGTAGCGTGGGCACGCTATGCACAATCGCTGAGCCAGCACCCGGTCAAGGGCATGTTGACCGGCCCGGTGACGATTCTGTTCTGGTCGTTCGTGCGCGATGATCTTTCCCGCGAGGCCGTGTGCTACCAGATTGCCGAGGCGTTACGACAAGAGATAAACGATCTCGCCGCTGCCGGCATCGGCATGATTCAAGTCGATGAACCCGCGTTCCGCGAAGGCTTGCCGCTGCGAAAAAAAGATTGGAGCGCCTACCTCGCCTGGGCCGTCCGGTCCTTCAAGCACGCCGTGGCCGATGCGCCGAAAGACGTCCAGATCCATACCCACATGTGTTACAGCGAATTCAATGACATCATCGAATCGATCGCTGCGCTGGATGCCGATGTCATCACCATCGAAACCACGCGTTCGAACATGAAACTGCTGGATGCCTTTTCAGACTTCCACTATCCCAACGCCATCGGGCCCGGCATCTACGATATTCATGCGCCGCAGATTCCGACCGTGGAAGAGATCGAACCGCGCGTTCGACTCGCACTGGAAAAAATCCCGGCCGAACGTTTATGGATCAACCCCGATTGCGGCCTGAAAACCCGTGGCTGGGCCGAAGTCATTCCCTCGTTGGAAGCCATGGTTGCCGTCGCCCACAAATTACGTCAGGAACTGGACTGATTGCCCTTCGGAATCCTTTTCGAAGGCACTCGACATAATAGACTATTGCGCCACTCATCCGATCTGGGTAAGTGGCACCAGATCGCACGATCTGATTCCATATCGACGGGTTACATCCCATGGGTACGGACCGGATACACCAAGTTCCTGTTTTATCGCACGGATGTGATTAAGGAACCTCACGATTCCAGGTGGATGGCATACTGCCCCAAGCCTGCCATACGGGCACAATCTCCATGCGATTGATGTTCATGTGGTCGGGTAAAGCGGCAATATAGTCAATTTGCTCTGCGCGCAACCCGCCCCCTACCCCTACCCCTACCCTTGCCCCTGAATCAGCTAATAGCTGCGTTTCGAACCGGATGAGCTACTCGCTTATTACCGTGCGCGACACAGCTAATCCAAAAATATTTTCAAGTGGTGGGAATAACCACCAACTGCCTCCCGTATACCTTGATGTGACGTGTTGGACGTCGAAGTCGCCCGACTTGGGTTTATTTTTTGATTGGGAAGTTATGAAATGAAATCGATTTTTACACAATCCTATTACGTCTCTTCGGCTTTGGTTGCCGGCCTGATGGCTGCCACAACTGCTTTCGCCGGGCCAGTCGATAATGCCAAGGAGCATTTCGATGCGATTGGCGCGAGTAATGTCAATTTAATTGCTCAAGACTATACCGCAGATAGTCGTTTCTACTGGATCGGCGGTCCGCTGGATGGTGATTACACTGGCGCGCAGGCGATCCGCGACGTCTGGGAAAAATTCACCAAGGCTCAAGGTGCAATGAAAGTGAAGGTCGAACACATTGAGGAAGCGGGCAACCCGAAAGGTACAACCGTAACAGCCAACGTAGTGTTCTCTGGTAAGGCAACGATCAAAGTGCGTTACGTTCTCACCTACCGTGGAGACAAGCTGATTGCCGAAACCTGGCAAATCGCACCCAAACTGGCAACGGGAAGTGCGTACTGATAGCGCGATACGCCATTGACGCTATCGATCCGCAACAATGCCTCCATGCAGACCCAAGAGGCAGCACTCTCATGACGATCGCATTCATTGATCCACACGAATAAGGAGCCCTCAGTGAAGCTATCCAAACTGGCACTCAGTTTATCGCTCATCACGACGAGCAACACCGCTAACGCTGGTGAATCAAACAAAGGCAATCTCAATCTCTGCAAGGAGAAATTGGAGACCTGTGCCGGTTGTCATGGTAGCGACGGCAGCGGCAATGGCCCGCATGGCATTCGCACCAGCAAAGACAGCCGTTGGCTTTATGTCGCACTGACAAAAGACAATGCCCTGGCGATTGTCAACGCACGCACATTGACACTTGAAAAGAAGATTGCAGTGGGCGCATTCCCCTTCTGGGGCGCCGTACAAGGGAACTCCTGATGATCCAAGAATCAATAGAGGCATGTGCATGAACCTGGATGCGGAAATTGAAGCCTGCATCCCGCGATTACGCCGTTATGCACGGGTGCTGCTTGGCGGTCATCACGCTGCGGCAGATGACTTGGTGCAAGACACCCTTGAGCGGGCCTGGCGCAAGATTCATTTCTGGCGCTGGGGCAGCGATCTGCGTCCCTGGCTGTTCGGCATCATGCACAACCTGCATGTGGATCAGGCCCGCCGGGGCCAAATCCAGACCCAATCGCTGGACGACGTGGATTTCGAGGTAGGCATAGCGCCCAGACAGGAAGATATGCTCGTCATGCAAAATCTACAGGATGCTTTGTTGCATCTAACTGAAGACCAACGCTCGGTGTTACTGCTGGTGGCGGTAGAGCAATTATCCTATCAGGATGTGTCCCGCACCTTGGGCGTCCCGCTCGGGACGGTGATGTCTCGCCTGTCGCGTGCCCGGGCGCGGCTACGCGAACTCATGGATGGCGATATGCCACTTACCTCCTCCTCCGTTCCCTGCCGCACATCGGGCCACAGTGCTTCTTTAACGGCGCCAATGAAGATAATCAAATGAGCAGACCTCCCATTTCCGAGACCGATCTGCAAGCCTATGTGGATGATCGGTTGACCCCTTCCCGCCGTGCTGAGATCGATGCCTACCTTGCCATGCATCCGGCGGAAGCCGCCCGTTTGGCCGAGTATCGCCGCCAGAACGAGCAACTGCGCGCGCTACTCAAACCCGCTTTGAACGAGCCGATCCCCACACAGCTGCGCCGATCACCCCGGACATCGCTACACGGATTGCGGTGGCGAGCTGCCGCCATGGTGATCTGGATCGGCCTGGGTGGGCTCTTGGGCACAATGCTGGGCTGGGAACTGCGCGGCGGCCCACCGATGGTGGCTCAGATACCTCAGATGACCGAGACACCCGACACACCTCGGGCCACTGTAGGCCAACGGTTGGCTAGGCGAGCGGCCGTAGCGCATGCCGTTTACAGCCCGGATACCCGTCGACCAGTCGAAATTGGCGCCGATCAGGAAGCCCAACTGGTGAGCTGGCTCTCCAAACGGCTGGGTGTCAAGCTCAAGCCCCCAAGCCTTCAGGCACAGGGGTATGAGTTGATCGGGGGGCGCTTGCTGCCGGGAGCTAAAGGTCCCGTCGCTCAGTTCATGTACCACGACACAAAAGGTCAACGCCTGACGCTGTATGTCTCAAGTGAGCGGCAGGACAAACAGGACACGGCTTTCCACTTCGCAGAAGAAGGACCGATCGGCGTGTTCTACTGGATTGACAACGGCATGGGCTATGCCATTTCCGCAGGTACGAACCGCAACGAACTGGCGCGAGTGGCGCTCGCAGTTTACAACCAGATCTCCCCGCAATAATGCGCTGGTTTCCAGAAAACACCGACCGGAAAAACCACCGATGAGCAAGCCGCTGACTGCCCGAGAAATCATCCCGGCTCAGTCCGAACAAAAGAACGGCCCAACCTTCACAGAACTGAGGAAACGATATGTTTAAGAACCCTCTGATTAAGATCAAACAGAAGTTACTGGTGTTGTTGGGGATATTGATGCTGGGTATCCCCTTCGCGGCGTCCACTGCGGATACCACGGCAACCAGGGCCACCACGGAATCCATCGTACTCGGGATGGGGTGTTTCTGGGGCGCCGAAAAGCGGATGTCTGAAATTCCCGGTGTCGTCCATGTTGAGGTGGGTTATGCCGGCGGCGATGCACCAAAAGTCGGCTACAACGACATACTCAATGAGGAACGTGCAAGCCGACGAGGGGCCAATACGGCACGTAATCACGCCGAAGTCGTAAAGGTCAGTTTCGATCCGGCACGGGTGGACCTTAAAACTATACTCATCAAATTTTGGGAGAATCACGACCCGACCCAAGGCGACCGTCAAGGCAATGATGTCGGCAGCAACTACCGCAGCGCGATTTATTACACGACGGAAGATCAGAAGGCGGTGGCACTGTCCACGCGTGATGCGTATCAAGCCGCGCTCACCAAGGCGGGCCATCCATCTATAACCACCGAGATCGCCCCACTACGCAACTACAATACCGCCGAGGAATACCATCAGAACTATCTGAAAAAGAATCCCAATGGTTATTGTGGACTGGGCGGCACCAGTGTGGCCTACCCACAATTGGGCACCTCGAAAAATCCCAAGGATGGGGTTTTTCGGGGCACCCAATCAGGACAGGCAACGCATCCACAACCGCCTCAGCTTTCGGCCAATACACTGAATTTCACTCGGCAACTGATCGTATTCGAGGCGGAAGATTGCCCATTCTGCAAACAATTCAAGGCAGATGTGCTCAATGGCTGGCGCTCCGAAGTACCAATCATCACCACACTCAACCCACACCCGCCCGAGGGCTGGACATTGAGCAAGGCACTTTTCGCCACCCCGACGATCGTGCTGTTCGAGCAAGGCAAGGAAATATCCCGCTACACCGGCTATAACGGTGAAAAGGATCGATTCTGGAAGTGGCTGGGCTACCAGCTGCTCACGCCAGAGCAGCGCAGAATCGCCTTTGAAGATGGTACGGAACGTCCGTTCACAGGCTCGCATCTGGATGAAAAACGTCCCGGCATGTTCGTGGACCCGATCACCGGTGCCCCGTTATTCCGCAGCGATGCCAAATTTGACAGTGGCACCGGCTGGCCGAGTTTTTTCAACCCGGTACCCGGCGCCATCACACTCAAGGAAGACAATGCCTACGGCATGCATCGCGTCGAAGTGATCAGTACCAGTTCGGGCATTCATCTCGGACACGTGTTCGACGATGGACCGCCACCAACCGGAAAGCGCTACTGCATTAACGGCAATGTACTGAAGTTTGTACCGGACAAGCAATCATCCTGATTGAGCGGAAAGTGACACACTTCAGTTGGTTGGCCGGTCAGCCTGAGTTTGCCGGGATGATGTGCGGTCATGCCACCTAAGGAACGTACAAACAAAAGCCCCCGCCAAACATCGACGGGGGCTTTTTAACACCCTGAATCCAAATAGGAATCTGGAATCAGCTTGGCAATTTACAGTACCTCAGCCGCGTGTTCCGCCAGACGTGAACGCTCGCCGCGCGCCAGCGTGATGTGAGCACCGTGCGGCCAGCCTTTGAAGCGATCAACCACAAAGGTCAAACCGGACGAGGTTTCGGTCAAATACGGCGTATCGATTTGCGCCACGTTGCCCAGACAAACCATTTTCGTGCCCGGGCCCGCCCGCGTGATCAAGGTACGCATCTGCTTGGCGGTGAGGTTCTGCGCTTCGTCGATAATGACAAACTTGTTCTGAAAGGTGCGCCCGCGCATGAAATTGAGTGAGCGGATCTTGATTCGTGAACGCAGCAGGTCATTCGTCGCTGCCCGCTCCCAACCACCACCATCACTACTGGAATCGGTTTTGGAGAGCACCTCGAGGTTATCCATCAATGCCCCCATCCACGGCGTCATTTTTTCCTCTTCAGTGCCCGGGAGAAAACCGATGTCTTCACCTACCGGAATCGTGACCCGCGTCATGATGATCTCGCTGTACCGGTTCTTTTCCAATGTGAGCGCCAACGCGGCTGCCAGTGTCAAAAGCGTCTTCCCGGTACCCGCCTGCCCCAGCAAGGTGACGAAATCCACTTCGGGGTCCATCAGATGATTCAGGGCAAAACTCTGCTCGCGATTGCGTGCCGTGATGCCCCAGACGGATTGCCGTTCGTGCTGAAAATTAATCGCACTCTCGACCACCGCCGATCCATCGGCGGCAATCTCGCGCACGATGCCGGAAAAAGGCGTTGCACCCTCGATGAACATGCACAGATTCACATACCATTCGGACGTCTGCGGACCATGCACCCGATAGAATGCCCGCCCTTCTTCCTGCCAGGATTCCAGCGCCTTGCCGTGGTTATCCCAGAAATCATCGGTCAACTGCACGATCCCGCTATGCAGGAGCGATACGTCGTCCAGCACCTGATCGTTATGGTAATCCTCGGCCTTGAGGCCCAAGGCGGTCGCCTTGATGCGCAGGTTGATGTCTTTGGACACCAGGATGACATCCCGATCGGTGATCCGATGACGCAATGCCAAGGTGACGCCCAGAATTTGATTGTCCGGGCGGCCACCCGGCATGTTTGCGGGCAGCTCAATCGACTCACTCTCGGTTTGCAGGAACAGGCGCCCGACTTCCGGGGACCGCTCATTGTTTTTCGACAGCAAGGGGCTTTGAATCGGCAATCCCTGGTTGATATTTCCCAGATCCGCGTCCCGCAACAAATCGTCCAGAAAACGACTGACCTGACGCACATTACGCGCAGTTTCGCTGGTGCCTTTCTTGCCGTTATCCAGCTCTTCAATCACCATCATTGGCAGATAAATATCATGCTCCATGAAACGGAAAATCGACGTCGGATCGTGCATCAATACATTTGTATCCAGTACAAACAGGCACTTTCTCTGGCGCGTGTTATTAATCATCGAATACTCGGCCTCCCAGGCTGATTGCAAAAATAAAATCCTCGGGCACCTCTCATCGGGCGTCCCGAATGGTCGCCAGAACCGCCTCGGCATGGCCGGGCACCTTCACTTTGCGCCATACGGCATGAACCTGTCCATCCGGGGAGATCAAAAAAGTACTGCGCTCGATGCCCTCAAAGGTCTTGCCATACATTTTCTTTTCACGAATCACGTCAAACACCCGTGAGACCGTTTGCTCCGTATCGGCAATCAACGGGAATGTCAGCCCCTGCTTTGCACAGAATCGGGCGTGACTCTCGGCATTATCGTTCGACACGCCAACGATGACGGCATCAGCCTGTTCGAACTCCGGCAACAAGCGTTGGAAATCCTGCGCCTCAGTCGTACAACCCGGTGTATTGTCGCGAGGATAGAAGTAGAGCACCACCCACTTGCCCGAATAGGTCTGCTTGGTTATTTGTTCTCCCTTCGTCGTGATACCAGCAAATGAAGGCACGGCGGAACCCACAGTCAACTCAGCCATTTTTTTCTCCGTTCATCAACAAAATCTGATCAAGGACGCCGTTCCGGCTCGATAGCCGCATCAAGATTTAGGGTATCGCATAGATCAAAAAAATCCGACTTTAATTGACCCAGATGGCAGCGGGCGGGAATTTCAATCTGCGCGCGCAATTCGATCAATCGCTCGCTACTGCGGGCGGGCCGATAAGCCCGCGTGGACAGTTCACGAATACCTGCCTCCTGTCGGGCGAGAAATCGGGTGATCACGGCAGCAAGATCAGCGGATTCCAACCCGATGGCATCGACGACATAAGGCAGTACAGGCTCGCGTCGGGGTTCGGCTTGCTCGTGCTGAATCTGGATATCGATACCGCCCCGCTCGGCGAACTCGCGCAAGGCCGAGTCGACACGGCTCACACGATCCCAGTTGCCGCAAATACGCAGGGCCACCGCCATGCACTGCTCGAACGACAACATGTGGCTATCCTGGGCGCGACATTGCTGCTGTTGAATCAAGGCCAGAAGATCGGCCAGATGGGATGCGTCCATCGGACCGAACAGATTTACGATCAGCTGGGTTTGCATATGGCCTTCGCGTGAATGTATCGATGGGTTCGATTCTAGAGGATTTATCCTCGAACAGGGGGATCTAAAAACCAACCCCATCAGATTTCATAAAAGTGTAGAATCCAGGTGCTGAACTGGGTTTATTAGCAGTTCGCTATATTAACCGTGTTTATTCTTGATGAACTAAATCAGTTTGTCAGCGTTTACTAATGCAGTAACAATGAACAGGCTACATAGATAGAAACAAACAAACGGGGTGAGTCAATGCGTAATCTCTTGAAAGCATCTGTACTGGGTGTGGCGATCATTTCACTTTCTGGCTGCGGCTTTTTGTCGATCAAAGACAAACTCGACCCGCAAGCAATGGACATCTACAGCGGCATGTATGACCGCTTTGTTAGCAGTGGCGGCGACCTGGGCGCGGCCACCGTTTGGCGCATGGAAGTAGATAAAGGCTTAAGCCCTGACGATATCAAAAACAGTATCGAATCGGCTTCTGTCGGTACCGGTCTGAAAAACGTAGGTGAAATGCCTTTGTCCAAGCAGCTTGAACTGGAAACGGGTGAAAAACAACGCTACCTGATGATCTATCAGTATTGCAGCCCATCCATTGCACGTCAGGCTGTCGATTTCAGCCCCTATTTTTCAGCCTACCTGCCTTGCCGTATCGCTGTAGTTGAAGACAAGGAAGGCCGTTACTGGCTGTATGGCCTGAACATGGACATGTTCGTCCATGGCGGCAAGAACATGCCTGAGCCGTTCAAATCCAACGCGCAGCACGTACGTGATTCAATGTACAAGATGATGGAAGCGGGCGCACACGGCGGCTTCTGATCCGACTCAGCTGGTGGTCTCCACCGGCTAGCGCAAAAACCCCGGATAGCTCCGGGGTTTTTTATTGCCTGCTGTTTTAACCCCAGATACAAAAAACCACCGTATCAGGGTGGTTTTTACTGTTGATCAACGCGGAAGAGGGATTACCGTTCGACCAGCCACTCAGCGTCCAAGAACAATCAGGTCAACTTGCGGTATTCGTCTGAATGCTTTCCAGATCCTGCATCGGCGAGCTGTTACTGCAGTAATCCCGCGAGAATTCCAGCAAATCCTCCATTGCCGGCAGACGGAACGTGTGCCGCTGCCGGACAAAAGAAAAATCACGGTACAGACGCGGGCTCAGCGGCACGGCCTTGAGCAGCCCCAGCTTGAGTTCTTTGGTAATGCCGGATGAAGACATGATCGACAAACCCATACCCGCCTGAACTGCGCCCTTGATTGCTTCCGGGCTACCAAGCTCCATACAGACATCCCAACCATCTGAATAACCATGCTCAACCAGATAATTGAGTACCATTTCCCGCGTACCAGAGCCTTCTTCACGGCAGATG
>NZ_DAIESY010000141.1:0-5223 GCF_027346185.1 Halothiobacillus sp. | reverse complement strand
CACACCTTGAGGCGCCACTTCATTCACCCCGGTGCCCAAATTCGTATTCACGATTGGTTTTCCGCAGAGCATCGCTTCGGTCTGAACAATACCAAATGCCTCTGTCGTCGCCACCGAAGGCAGACAGAATATATCGCAGGCATGGTAATAAACCGGCAATTCATCTTCGGGTATCGAATCGACGAACACAACCTGCCCCGCAGATTCATCTGCAAGGCGTTCAGCCAATTGCGTTAGTTCCGGTGTCAACGGTCCACTGCCGCCAAGCAGTAGGACAGCGGGAACCCGAGCCATAGCCCGGATCAGCACATCAAAGCCCTTGTAATAAACATGTCGCCCTAAGGCGAACACGATGGGGCGTCCCGCATAGCGGACGCGAAGCGCCACAACTGAATTGCTGACGCTCGGTGTCAATTCGAATGGCGCAGGATCGATTCCATATGGAATCACATGACGATGCGCAGTATCGGCAAAGATATCAATTTGTGGTGAAACCATATGCGTCTTCGTGGCGCCAATAACCGCATCTGGCTTACGCAAGAACATGGGCGCCAGCGTCCGATAAACCGGACCGAGGAAACGTTGCTTCACAATGTCGCTATGCCAACTCACCACCCATGCGGGGCGACCGGGCATCAGGCTGGCAACGAGATGCGCGAAAGGATCCGGCCAATGCTGATGCACGACATCGAAGGGCTTTTCCCTGGCTAACTGCCGAGCATGAAGAATCAATCCCAGCGCAAGCGGTTGGCTGGAAAAACGCACGCTTACAAACACCGGCTCAATTTGAACCCCATCAATCCGACGGGGTTTGGCGTTTGCATCCAAGGTATAGGCGAGAACGGTGACATCCGCACCTTGTGCCGCCTGTGCACGCGCCAACACTTCGACATGCCGTTCGATACCACCCGCGCGTTCGAATGCAAATTTACCGAAGTGAAGAACGCGGATGGTCACGTATTCACCTTAACCAAGCTGTTTATAAACGGCCATTGTCTGCTCGGCGCATTTCACCCAGGTAAATTCCTTAACACGTTCAGCACCTCGTGCGATTAGAGAATCCGCCAGAGCACGATCCTCAACAATCCGCTGCATCGCATCGGCTATCTCGTCGATGGATTCAGGGTCGACAAGCAACGCTGCATCACCCGCGACTTCTGGAATTGAGGTGGTATTTGAACTGATGACAGGCAGACCGGAAGCGAATCCTTCCAGAATTGGCAAACCAAACCCCTCATAGAGAGAGGGATAAACCAATGCCGCAGCCGACTGCAGAAAAGCATGCAGATCGCTATTAGAAACGTCATCCAACCAACGTCCTTGCCCAGTTTGCTCCATGGCGTGCAAATCTTCGACGATGCCCGGATCACCCCAGCCGAATTTCCCAATAATCAGCAAAGGGTGCGCATCTCGGATCATTAACGGAAGCTGACGATGAGCCTGGATAATGCGCCGTACATTTTTCCGAGGCTGAAGCGTCCCAACAAAAACAAAGCTCCCCCGCGGAACCTGATACCGGCTTAAGGCTTCATCAATATTTTCAGCAGACATACGCGCATAGAACGCGTCATCAACACCCAACGGTATCGAATCAATTCGGTCCAGAGGTATCGAAAAGTGCTCTGAAATATCGTGTTTACTGTATTCAGAAATCGTAATTATTCGCTCAGCCCAGTGTGCGGAACGTTTGAACGCAA
This sequence comes from Halothiobacillus sp., assembly GCF_027346185.1. Classification (GTDB taxonomy): domain Bacteria; phylum Pseudomonadota; class Gammaproteobacteria; order Halothiobacillales; family Halothiobacillaceae; genus Halothiobacillus. The sequence continues at coordinate 3,526 of NZ_DAIESY010000141.1, read as the reverse complement.
AATTCTTAAAAAATCGTAGCTTCTGCGACACCCATTCAGGATGGACGAATGGAATTGCATCCATCAAAGTGGCAACGATCGGCACGGAACGTAATTTTGGAATGTGGTGGTCTGTCGCGTGGAATACATCGACGGAACGCTCGTACGAACCCAATTGATTGAACGGTGATCCGGTCACTATCGACAAAGCGACCTGACGATTGAATCGAATCGGGACACATGTGAGAGGTGATGGCGCCTGACTCAGCGGTGCGTCGCACGCTCCAAAACGTAATGCATGCAGATCACATTCCTGGTTTCCCGATAAGTTCTGCCACAGATTTTTAGAGTAGACACCGATGCCATCCAAGTGGTTACGCTCTATTCCTTGAACCCAAACACTCGCACTAAAACCTATACGCATCGATTCACTCCTGCTCATACATCCACGCCAGCGTTTCTTCCAAGCGCCTAGGTTGAGAACAATCCACTAATGACTCCAAACGCGCTCGACTTCCCCGCAAAACAGGAATTTCATTCGCGCGAACAAAGGCAGGATTTACCCGCACTTCAATTTCATACCCAGCCAACCGACCTACCTCGCTCAACACATTACGCAAGGCGATGGCCCGACCGCTGCATACATTCACCGCCTGCGAATGTGCATCGGACTCCAACAATGCCACGTAGGTAGCAACTGTATCTCGAACGTCCGAAAAATCCCGGCTCACGTCCAAATTACCCAATTCGATCACAGGCGCCTTGCGTTTGAAATGCCCGACAATTTTCGGGATCAGAAACTGCTCGGTCTGACCGACGCCCGTATAGTTGAATGGTCGAGCAATCACAATCGAACACCGATCGAAATAGGTGTGCACCATGTGCTCCATCGCCAACTTGCTGGTCGCATAATGATTCACAGGTGCCGGACACACCGACTCATCAATGACTTCGATATTCGGCGTGCCGTAAATGTTGGCTGAACTGGCGATCAACACACGAGGTGTTTGCGGCAGCTCTACTAGTGCCGACAAAAGGTTGAGGGTGCCAAACAGGTTTACTTGATAAAAATCATCTGGTTTGCCATGCCCCACAAAAGCAACTCCAGCCAAGTGGACAACGTGCGTGGGCTGAACTTGGTGTACAGCAATCCGAACCGCTTCAGCATCGGTCAAATCGACGGAAAGACAAGAGTCCGCACCACACGCCGGACTACCAAAACCCACAACCTGGTAGCCGTGCATCTGCAACGCGGAAACCATATACCGGCCCGTGAAGCCTGAAGCACCTGTAACCAAGGCAGTATTCATATGACAAAACTCAGATGAGAAGAGATCCTACACGACCTCTCCGGGAGTGACTAAAACGAGAAGCCTATTTCATTGCGACGCAAGTCGGCTTCCACCATCATCCGGCACAACTCTTCCAGAGTGGTTTTAGGCTCCCAACCCAGTTCGCGTTTGGCTTTTTCTGGGTTACCAATCAACAACTCGACTTCTGCCGGGCGATAAAACTTCGGGTTCACCCTAACCACCACTTGCCCCAGCTTGAAAGCCCCCTCCCCCTTGGCGGGGGAGGGTTGGGGTGAGGGGGATACGCTCACCACAACGCCTACCTCGTTCTCGCCATCGCCACGGAACTCAAGCTCAACCCCCACCGCCTTGCATGCCATGCTCACAAAATCACGCACGGTTTCTGTTCGGTTGGTCGCCAGTACATAGGTATCAGGCTTATTCGCTTGCAGCATGCGCCACATGCCTTCCACATAGTCTTTGGCATAGCCCCAATCGCGCTTGGCATCCATATTACCCAACTCAAGCACATCCAGCTTGCCCATGCTGATCTTAGCGATGCTGTCCGTGATCTTGCGCGTCACAAACTCGCGACCACGCAGCGGCGATTCGTGGTTAAACAAAATCCCGCTGCTGCCGAAGATGTCATAACTCTCGCGGTAATTAATTGTCATCCAGTGGGCATAAAGCTTCGCCACCCCATACGGGCTGCGCGGATAGAACGGCGTACTCTCGATCTGCGGAATGGCCTGCACCTTGCCGAACATCTCGGAGGTTGAAGCTTGATAGAAGCGAATTTTCGGATTCACGATACGAATGGCTTCCAGCAAATACAGTGGCCCAACACCGGTCATTTCCGCTGTGGCAATTGGTTGATCGAACGACACACCCACAAAACTCTGCGCCGCCAGATTATAAACTTCCATCGCGCCACTGCTTTGCAGTAAACGAATCGCCGAACCCATATCAGTTAAATCATATTCAACCAAATGCAGATTCGGATGCTTAGATACACCCAATTCTTCTAGCCGCCAAAAATTCACTGAACTGGTACGGCGATATGTGCCATAAACTGTATAGCCCTTCTCCAGTAGGAGCTGGGTGAGGTAAGCGCCGTCTTGGCCAGTGATACCGGTGATAATGGCTGATTTCATGATTTTGACTCCAAGTTATGTGGTTGATATTAATTAGTTTTAATTACTGCAGTCAAAAGTTGTTGAGCACTTGCTTCCCAAGTCAACCAAGGCATGGTATCGGATTTGGGGTGCTCCTTTTGGGCATACAATTCAAACCAGTGCTGAATGGATTGAGCTAAGCCATCGGGTGTAGACGCGTTAAAAAAGAACGCATTCTCGCCAGCCACTTCGCGAAATACCGGAATATCTCGCGCGATGATCGGCAGTTTATGCTGCGCCGCTTCAATCAGTGGCAAGCCGAAACCCTCGCCATAGGACGCGGCGATAAGACAGGTGCTTGCGGCATAAACCTTTTCTAGATACTCATCGCTGATGCCTTCGAGCCAAAACAGGCGCTTGTCCAACTCCGGATGAGAGCGCAAGCGCTCTATAAGTGACTCTACCATCCAGCCCTGCTTGCCGACGATAACGAGATTGACATTCATACCCGATTTCCAGAGCAGATTGAAGGCTTCTAAAACCTGCGCATGCCCTTTGCGTGGCTCCACCGTGCCTACCATAAGGAATGAATGCCTTGCATTCAAAGCATTCAAGACCACAGGGGCATCGTCAGGCAAACCTCGTGTGGGTGCGCTGGCATCAACATCAGCTCCCAAGTGAAACCACTCGATTGCTAAGGGTCGCTCGCGATGGGGTTCGTGCGCAGCCAACCATTCACGCATTTCATCTGCCACGGCGCGCGAAATACAGACCACACCGTCGAACTGGCTGATGCTCTCAAGCCAGCGTTGGTGCTGATTCTGTGCTTCGGGTGGAAAGAATCGTGGCATCAAGATAGGTAATAAGTCGTAAACCACGAACCAGACCTTTACGCCTCGGTTGCGCCATTTCTGTAGGTAAGTCTGCTGGGCAGGCACTACACCGTGGTGCAAATCTAAACAAATAAATCTATCACCGGGCCAGGCTTCGGCTGGCTCGTCCTGCGCCCAGTCGTCTGGCATTCCCAAAAAACGACTGGTAAACCGGCGTGCATAGTGGTAACCCCGTGAATGTTCGGTGGCATAGACGGGCTCCACCCGGAATCCTTGCGGAGGGTTCTCCAACCATTCCTTCAAAATA
>NZ_DAIESY010000036.1:0-14569 GCF_027346185.1 Halothiobacillus sp. | reverse complement strand
GCCCAGCCTGCGGGGAATATTTTCTTGATGACATAGCCGTTGAATGCGTCAAACCTTATTAAGGCAAGTAAAACGGCTCTCAAAGTATCTTGTAGGTTGAATCTAACGCAGAATCTGGTGAATATGGTTTGGTCCAACAGCGATAGCTTAACCAATTCGAAATTGAACGTTTTTATTAAGCGCATCTGATTACCCAAGAATTGAGGTATGTTACTCGTGAAAAAAACGAATTTAGTGAGTAGTAACGATGTATTTAGCTTCCTGCATTACCTTCACCTCCTACACCAGTCTTAAAACCACCTTATAGTCGGTCAAGGTCTGACGGGAATTCATCAAACCCATCCTGCAAAATAGAGTGAACAACCTATGAACGAGCTAGCCATAACAGTAGGCATTATTTTATTCCCCGGCCTGATTGCTGCGGTAGTTGCAGATAAAATCACTGTCCACTCAAAGAGTTGGGGCTCATTCAAGTACAGCATCTACTCCTTTATTTTTGGAGTATTGTGTTATGTTTTTTTACAAGGAATTACACTTACATGGTGGCTGATTACACACTCTTTTTTCCCCAGTTTAACGTTTGAATCTATTACACTTGATGTTTGGTCAGTGATTACTTCTAACAAGGTGGTTATCAGTCCTTCCGATGTGTTGTGGGCTACTGCTTTATCACCACTGGTTGCGCTGTTTGCTGCCTATATAGTGAATCACAAGTTGATAAACCGGTTTGCGCAACATCATGGGATATCTAGGAAATATGGAGACGAAAATCTTTATTCCTACTTTTTAAATTTGCAAAACATTGATTGGGTATATGTCCGCGACATCCAAAACAGCATCACATATCAGGGCAGATTGGTCTCTTATTCAGAGGCAGAAGATATGCAAGAGCTTGTTCTGTCTGATGTAACCTTATACAGTTATGTGGAGTCAGAAGAACTTTATTCAGTTCCCTTTTTATATCTATCTAAACCGCGGGGCACATTCATAATTGAAGCCATACCCACGGACTACTTACAAGAGGTCTCAAATGAACAAGAAGAAAAATAATGGCTTAAATATAGCTAATGAGGGCTACACTCGAGGGATGATAAAGAATGGTTCTAACAAGCCAACTCCCGAAACAGCGGTACGTCCATCCAAACCACCTCCAGCCCCTAAGCCCAAAGAAAAATAAAAAATTGGCCATAGTTAGCAGTTTTTCTGAAACAAAAAGCCAAACAGAACCTCCAATCACCCCCGCCGCTCCTGAAAAAAAACCTGCAATAACTCGGCGGACTCCTGCTCGCAAGGCCCCGTATCAACGATGACAGGGTGGTGATGCCAGGGCGCGCGATTAAGATCGATTGCCCCGCCGCAAGCCCCCGCACGCGGATCGGGCGCGGCAAAAACCACTCGCGTAATCCGCGCATGGCTGATGGCCGCCATGCACATGGGGCACGGCTCCAACGTCACATACAGCGTGCAATCATCCAGCCGGTAATTGCCCAACGCCGTGCCTGCCGCACGCAACGCCAGCATCTCGGCATGCGCCGAAGGATCATTCAGGCGAATCGGCGCATTGCGGCCTGTGGCGATCACCTCGCCTTGGCGAACCACCACCGCCCCGACCGGCACCTCGCCGTCTGCAGCGGCAAGACGTGCCTCATTCAGAGCCTGCTGCATGAATTGGCGGTCGACGCTTGAATGTAGTTTCATATTTTCACAATACCAATTCAAATGCCTATCTTGAAGGAAACAACGGGCTTACATAGGAGCTCAGCAGAGCCAAATGAAATTCCTCAAGACTGATGGTTATTGCTTGTCCGCTTTCTCTTGTTTATGAATATAGTTATCAATAGGGTCAAGAATCGCGTACGATGATTTGTCACACTGTAAAGATTTAAGACTAAAACAGTCAAAACGTATCTCGTAATAAAGTGCCCCAACCGTCGCGTTACCCAATAGCCAATCAGTAAATTATTGGCTATTGGGTAACGAGTACGATTGGCCCATTGACCCAAATTTGAAATTCACACTACCCTCGGTTATGGAGCCAAAATTGAACATTCATATCACACTAGCACCACTGATTTCTCTAGCTGCCGGTATCGGCATCTTGATATTCCCTAAGCTTCTCAACTACATCGTCGCAATTTATCTGATTGTGCTGGGCGTTCTCGGACTGCTCGGCCACGGCATGTAGACTGGGGTACAGTTCACAAAACCCGAATAAACACTTTGCGAAACCGCTAACTGCCCAATATGGGGTCACTCTGATTCTTTTGCCTGATCGCGCCTGCCCAAGCGCGCCAAAATTTTCTTCATAACCGTATCGGCGGATTTAGTTTTAAAAATCGCCTGGGCATGTGCCGAACCGGGAACGATGAATAGTTCGTCGTCCGTACCGAAAGACAGCTTGGCAGCCTCACGCAGGTTATCGGACAACCCTTCATCTTCACTCGCAACCACCAGTATGGGCAACTCGTCGGCAGCCGATTGGAGATTACCGCCCGCTGGCGACAATAAAATGAGTTGGCTCCAAAGCGATGGTGACTTGGCGACTGCCTCCAGTGCAGTTGCACCACCGGCACTGGCCCCGATCAAGGAAACGGTATCCTCGTGCCATTTCTGTTTGAGATAGCGACCGGCAGCGTTGATGGTGTCTGCTGATACCTCATCGAGTGCCAACACGGTCAATCCAACGGCGGCCATCTGTTTTGCCTGCGCAGTCCAGCTCGCGGCATCGTAGACAGCGCCGTGCGACAACACGACGCCGCCGCCAGAACCGTTAGCCCACAGCAGCCCCGTTACTTCATGACCTTCAATGCGCGTCTGAATCGGTTCGCCGTTGCCTGCGCGAAGATCCGAAGCGGGGGCGACCGAAACAGTGATAAGGGCGAAAAGGAGAACTAACAATTGCGTAGTGGATTTGGTATTCATGGTCTATCCACTTAAATGATGGGACTATCAACGAGGGCCGAGAACTTCGCTCAGATTTTCCGCCGGTGGCGCGCCCTGTATCTTTTGCAACAGGCCGTTAGCGTCTTTGTAGAAAATGGTGGGGGTGGCCTGAGCGCCAATTTTCTGCATAAGCTTTAGATTGGCATCGAGCTCTGCACCGATTTTATCAGGCACTTCGCGCAGCGCTTTGCCGTCGCCCGAAGCGTAATTCTCTTCAAACTGCTCCAACGCCTTCTGTGGGCTCTTGGCCGTTAGTATGGCTGCTGCCTTGGCGGGGCTGCTGGGCTCGAGTATAGCGACCATGATATGGCGCAACTGCACCTTGCCAGATTCGACCCACGGTCGGGCTTCTTTCCAGAACTTGTTGCAATACGGACAATTGGGATCCGTGAAAACGTAAACGACACGCGGCGCATTTTCCTTGCCATCGGCGATCCAGGTACTTTGTTCAAGTTGCTGCCATACTTTCTCGGTCATCGGTTTGCTGACCAGCTCCTCGATGGGTTTCTGGCTCAGGTTGTGGCCTTGCTCGTCGAACATGGGACCCACGATGGCGTGTTTGCCGTCAGATGTCAGATAGATGGATAACGGCTGCATCCCAACCAAGCCGACATACCCCGTCAACCCGTCGGGTGCCTTGAACGAGTCAGTTATTTCGATACCCTGTGCTTCAAGCGCTTTGATCGGTGCGGGCCAATCCTCGGCCCGAGCATCCAGGACCAGGGCATTCAAGGCCAGGGTGCTGAGCAATATCCCGCGAGCGGCAAACAAAATGGTGTGTTTTTTAATCATGGTGTTTTCTTCCTCTATATTGAGATTGAGAAATCAGTTCGTGTGCAACTGACTTAATTTGCTCGTCAGCGAAGCCGCCGACAGCTCCCCCAGGTGGGCATCGACCAGCCGTCCGCTGGCATCGTAGAACAGGGTGGTGGGCAATGCGCCGGAGCCGATTTCGCGACCGAGCGCGCTGTCCGGATCAAGCCACACATTGGCAAGATCGAGCTGGGCCGTGTTAAGAAAGCGTTGTACCGTGGAACCGTCTTCGCCCTGGTTGACGAATACGAAGGTCACGTCAGTGTATTGCTGCTGCGCGGCGGCGAGCACCGGCATTTCGCGCCGACAAGGCGGGCACCAGCTCGCCCACAGATTGACCACCATGGGTTTATCGGTGGCCAGCGCCGCCAGCTTGATTGGTTCGCCTGCCAAAGTCGTCAACGAAAGCGTCGGCAGCGTCGGCTGTTGTGTCATGCGCAGCGTACCGAACAGCGCGCCCCACACCAGCGCGCCAGCGGCCAGCCCCACAACCAGTGGTTTGCGCAGAACAGGGTGGCGCCAGCCGCGCCAGATCGCCACCAGCAGTGCCACCACGATTCCCGGCCAGATCATAAAACCGCCGTCACGGATGTCGAGCATCGACCACGGCGCGCTGCGGTAACTGTCAAACCAGAACGCAACAAAAGCGATGCGCGCGACCAACCCTCCGGCAAGCACCATGTCAAGGAGGGTGCTGCCGATGCCAATCTTCTGGCGACGCCCAACCAGATAGCCGGCGCCTGCGGCGACCAATCCGGCTGCCAGCAACATCAGCAGGCTGACCGACAGGGCGAAAGGACCGATATTCACCGAGAGCATGGTTAGTCCTTCCTTGCCCGATCCAGGTGGGCAAGGAATTCAACTGCGCTGAGCTCACCGATAATGCGCTCGGCACGGCGTTCCTTGCCGTCCGGTCCAATCAGCATTATGGTTGGCGGGCCGAGAATCTGGTGCGCGCGCATCAGAGCCCGATCCTCGGCATCGTTGGCGGTAACGTCCGGCCGTAGCAATTGCATATCGGCCAGTGCCTGCTGCACGCGCGGATCGGTAAACACTTCGTGCTCGATGACTTGGCACGATACGCACCAGTCGGCATAAAAATCCACCAGCGTCCATTGCCCACGCTGTCCGGCTTCGGCAACCCGGGCGGCGAGCGCCTGCCCGGTCTTGACCGGCGCAAAACGGGCCATGAAATCATCAGTGACAGCGGCTTGTGCCGGCGCGGCGGTGGTTTTCACAAAGGATAGCGGCTGCAACGGATTGCTGGCCCCGCCGGCGGCACCGAGCACCATAGCCCCACCCCACAGACCGAGCAATAACGCAAAATAGCGTGATAACAGGCGGTCTTTGGGGCTGCCGAGCTGTTTAACCAGCATCAGCAAGCTCAGCGCAATCGCCAGCAGTAAGGCGCCCCACAAGCCCAACGTCAGTGCATCAGGCAGTACCCGCGACACGAACACGATTGCCGTACCAAGCAAAATAAAACCGAACAGCGCCTTAACGCGATTCATCCACTCGCCTGGACGCGGCAACAAGCGGGGGCCAATTGTACCCACCACCAGTAGCGGCACACCCATGCCCAAACCCAAGGAAAATAGCGCCAGACCGCCGGTCAACACATCCCCGGTATTGCCGATATAGAGCAACGCACCAGCCAATGGAGCGGTCATGCAAGGCCCGACCAACAGGGCCGACAGCACACCCATGGCCGCCGCACCAACCAACGTGCCGCCGCGTTGCCCTTGACTGGCGCTGTTTAGGCGGTTTCGCAGCGCAGCCGGTAACTGCAACTCATAAAAGCCGAACATGGCCAGCGACAACACAACAAATATCAGTCCGAACCCACCGAGCACCCAAGGATTTTGTAACGTCGCTTGAAGATTGGCGCCGGCCAGTGCCGCCGCCGCACCCACCGCGGCATAAGTCAGCGCCATCGGTAGCACGAAGGCCAGCGAAAGGACAAAACCGCGCCGCGGGCTGGCTCCGCTGCCTGCAATCAAGCTGGAAAGAATCGGCAGCATCGGCAGCACGCAAGGGGTGAAGGCCATCAGCAAACCCAGGCCGAAGAAGACGACCAGCATCCAGCCAAGGTTGACTTTCGATAAACGCTCGGCCAGATCCTGATCCGCACCAAGTGCCGTATCAGCAGTCCGAGCCACATTACCCGTGTCCACCTTCGACTGCGATGGTGCATCCGACGCAACGGGGACATCAGCCAGCGTCACTTTTCGGCTTTGCGGTGGGTAACATATCCCCGCTTCGGCGCAGCCTTGCCAACGTACGTTCAACACCTTGGCTGCGGGCGCGTCAACCAGAACCGTCAGTTGATCGTGATAAACCTCGGTAGGTCCGAAATACTTATCGTTCTTGATAATGCCAGAGGGCATGATGACCTCTTTAGCGCTGCCTGCGGGCTCAGCTTCGACCTTCACTTCTTTGCGATACATGTAATAGCCATCGCTGATTTTCCAATTCAGGCGCACTTGGCCGTCCGCATCCTGGCTGACGCTCAGGGGGAATGCCTGCTCTACCGGCAGAAAATCTTGCTCGGCATGCGCTGGTAGCGCCAATAGCAGAGAGAGCGCCGCAACCGACCAGAACAAACGCAACATGAGCACCTCCAAATCAGCGTGAGCACGCATCTTTGCAAGGCTTGATTAAGGCAACATTAACAATGTTATTCTCGACAGAATAAATAGTGCTGAGCACGAAGGATGGTTTATGCGGGTACTGCTGGTTGAAGACGACGACCTGATTTTAAGTGGCATACAGACTGGTCTGCAGGCGCGCGGCCTGATAGTGGATGGAGTGAGCACTGCGGCACGAGCGACGGCCATGCTGTCGGCTGTGCACTACCAGCTAGTGATTCTCGATCTCGGTCTGCCAGATGAAGACGGCATGTACCTGCTTCAGCGTTGGCGCGCGGACGGCATAAACCTGCCGGTACTGGTGCTTACTGCACGCGACGCAGTGGAAGATCGTGTGGCCGGGCTGCGTGCCGGTGCGGACGACTATCTGCTCAAGCCGTTCGATCTCGACGAACTGCTCGCGCGTCTACATGCACTGCTGCGCCGTGCCGCCGGGCGCAGCGTGGATGTCATCGAGCAAGGCGCTCTGCGTCTTGACCCCGAGCGCGGTGAAGTCACCCTGCATGGCTGCCCGGTGGTATTGTCGCGCCGCGAACTGGCGTTGCTGGCGGTGCTGCTGCATGCGCGCGGCCGCATCCTCAGTGTCGACCAGATCAAGGACAGTCTGTATGGTTTCAGCGAGGAAATCGAGAGCAATGCCCTCAATGTGCATATTCATCATCTGCGTCGCAAGCTCTGCGCCGATCTGATCGAAACGGTGCGTGGGGTCGGCTACCGCTTCAACATGGCGAACACATGAGCCTGCGCTTGCGTTTGTTGCTGATGATCGGCATCTCGCTCTGCCTGCTATGGGGCATCGTCGCAGTCTGGATGCTGCGCGATTTGAACGCTGAAATGCGCCGCACTCTGGACCTGCGTCTCGCGATGTCGGCAAACATGGTAGCCGGGCTGATCTCGCAGAACCCCGCTGCGTGGACCATTCGCAACGGAACAAAGTCAAACGCCATACTGACCGTGCCGATGACGGCAAAAGGACTTGCCTGCCAGGTCAGTTCGTTGCGTGGCGAAGTGCTCGCGCGCACACCAGGCGCAACATCGGTCGCTAGCGCAACAATCACGCCTGGTTTTTCCGAACGTGAAATCAATGGTGAGCGCTGGCGCAGCTACACCGTCGAAATGCAGGATCTACGCATCACGACGGCGGATCGTCTGAGCGAACGTATCAGCTTGCTACGCGACGTGATGGCGGCCGTAATCGTGCCGTTCGTGGTCGCGTTGATTGGCAGCCTCGCCATGTTGTGGATCGGAGTGAGAAGTGGCCTGGCGCCACTGGAACGCTTGCGTCAGGCGCTTGCCAGCCGCTCGCTGGATACGCTGACACCGATTCCTGACACGCCGATCCCGAGCGAATTGCAGCCACTGGTCGATACCCTGAATCAACTGCTCGAGCGAATGCGCGTTGCCATCAGCCGCGAGCGACGCTTTACCAGCGATGCGGCACACGAATTGCGCACTCCGCTAACCGCGCTCAAAACGCACTTGCAGGTCGCTCGCATCACCCATGGACAGGATTCCGAGAGAGCACTCAATTACGCAGAAGAAGGTGCGTCACGCCTGCAGCATACCTTGCAGCAACTACTAACGCTGGCGCAAGTGGAAGGGCCTTTTTCCTGGAACGAAAGCTGGAACGAGACGCAGCGCACGTATAGCAATGAAGTCGCCCGTCTGGCGATGCGTGATGCAGCTCCCAATACACCCGAACGCATCGAACTCGAAACCAATGAACCACCAGTTGAACTGGCGATGCCACAAGCGCTAGCTGTTACCGCGCTGCGCAACCTGCTTGACAACGCACTGCGTCATTCCCCGGCCCAGCATAGTGTCAAACTGAAAGTTCAAGCCGCGACCGAACATGTTTGTTTTAGCGTGTGCGATAGCGGTCCGGGTCTCAGCACCGATGAGTTGTCACAGGCGACACAACGTTTCTGGCGGCGTGATACGGGTCGGGGCAGCGGACTGGGGCTCGCCATCGTTGTCGCAATTACGGAACGCTGTGGCGGTTCATTAACCCTGGCGCGGGGTTCTGCAGGCGGGCTAGAGGCGAAATTGACCTTGCCCAGAGCGCGCTGACCATACCCCCGTCCGGTGCATCCCATAGCTATGGTCATCAGCTTGCCATTGCCTCGAAACGCTTTGCCATCATCGGATGCCCGATATTCTTTCAACCATCGGTCAGGCATCTGCTCGTCGATCTCCAGATTCTCTCGACCTCTATGCGTGTGTAACCGTGGTCTAAGACCAGACTCACCTCATCCAGTTTGAATTCTGGAAACTTCGAAAAAACCAAACAAACCCTGAGGTTTTTCGAGGACGTTCGTTGCGGAAAGCCAACAACGAACCCACACAATTTCAATGGCTTGCACGATTGTGCGGTGCCACACCCTTGTGGCAAACGGGTACTTCTTGCGGGTCAGCTTTGATTCTCTTCCTCAGTTATGTAAGTCTTGCCTTATTGGGTAATACAAGTCCATTGGATCATGTCAGCTTGCAGGAGACAGCCATGACACCTGTTACACTCATAAGCGTGGTGCTAGTCGCTACCCTTTCAACGCAGGCCTTTGCTGAAGGGCCGAGCGAATGGTGCCAGTATCGTATGCATCCGTCGCACAACGCGGTGTTCGACGATGGTGGCAAACCACTGCCATCGGCCTTCTATCAAACCAGCGATCAAGTACGCGCCAACCCGGTCATAGTCGGCGATCGCTTATTCGTCGGCAATCATTTGACCGGTGGCATGTTTGCTTTCGACGCAAAAACGACGAAACTGCTATGGAATGACGACAGACCATGGTTCCGTCACGCGCCGAACTGGATTCACTCGGATATGATTTTCGTCAACGATCGTATCTACGTCGGTTATGGAAACCGGGTATTTCAAAGTGAAACCGTGCGAGGCACCGGCGAAAGCGGCGTGATGGCCGTCGATCCCAAGACCGGAAAGACCCTATGGAATCATCATACCGTCGGCGAAGTCATGCCGACGCCCGCCTATTGGCACGGAACCCTTTATATCGCTACCGGTGGCGCGCAAATCATCGCGCTCGATCCTGCCAATGGCGCAGTACGTTGGCAGCTTGCATTGCCCGGCTGGGTGAGCATGTCCTCGCCCAGCGTTCAAGACGGAATGTTGTACGTTGGCGCAAAGAATTCGGTAGTCGGTGTCGACTTACAGGAACGCAAAATTCGCTGGGTCTATCACGCCGACCTCAGCTTTACCGATGTCCCTCCAGCGGTGGCGCCCGATGGCACTGTGGTCATCACCGGCGTGCAGTCGTTCAGTGCGTCCACAGCAGAAGACCGAGAGCGCTATCCGCATGCGCGCGGCTACTTCCAATTTATTTACGCCTTCGATGGAAAAACCGGAAAACTTCGCTGGAAGCACCTGCTCGGGGCCGGCGCAATACAAAATAACAACACCTCCGGTACTCCAACCATCACCGACGGCCGCGTGTTCGTTGGCAGCCCATACACAAATTCCCTATTCGCCTACGATGTCAGCAATGGCAAGCGTGCTTGGGAGTATCCGGTCGGCGCCAAAATCAAAGGTGCGCCGGCGGTCAAGAATGGGGTAGTGTACTTCGGCGATACGAACGGCTTTTTGCACGCCGTTGACGCCGGCAGTGGTGAAACCATACTGCGGGCAGATGGCAAGGAACTTGGCAAACTGAAACTCGGCGGCTCCAAGAGCGCCGCGAAAAATGTCGCGCTGGCCCCAAGCGGCCCGGTCATTATCAATCAGGACATCTACGTCGGTAGCCAAGATGGATTCGTTTATCGCGTTTCGATTCCGGCTTGGCGTGGTATCGGGTCAGGCTCCGGCGCGGCTAATGCAAACTGAAATACGCCCAATCTGGCGCCAGTCGTCTGTGGTGAAATATAGGCAGGATATTTCCCTCATGTTCAAAGACCGAGGCGACTTGCGGATGCGTTGAGGCAAACCCTCTTCTCTTCAAGCCTAAACATCATTGAGCGGCGGGGCATCCCTGCCCTGCACGGGAATGCATTTAGGCTGTCCTCTACACCTTCACCAACTTCGCGGCGCTTGGATCGTAGGTGTAGCCGGTGATGCTGCCATCCTTGATGCGCGCGACGGCCTCGTCGATCACGAACAGCGGAACGAGGAACCATTCCTCAGGTTGCACAGGATGGCCGAAGCGGTCATTGATGGTGATGTTCAACCGCGCAGGCGCGAACAGTCTGTGGAACAGGTTCTCCATCCGGGTGCGGTTGATGCCCGCCAGCTTATAGGTCGCTACCACTTCGACCTTGGCCAGCAGATAGGTCGCTTCGTTTTCGGCGTTGGCGATACGTGTCTCCACCCTGCCCCCGGTCACGCCCACCTTATGGATGAGGTCGCGATGCTGCGCGACATAGGGATGATCGGACAAGGAGCGCAGCACATAGATCGTGCCACTTTCGACATCATCGGCCTCAAGCTCGCCGCCGAAGGAGAGTTGCCCGCTCTCGGGAGAAACCAGCCGCCGTGCGGCGGGGTCGTCATAGAATGCGCGCTGGAGCGAGCGCAGCAGCAGATTACTTTCAGTACCGTTGGAAAAAATGACGCGCAGACGGCGGTCCACTTCCCCCGCGGTGGTTTTTAGCGGCTCGCCGACCTCGGCCACAAAAAGCGTGAGGCCACCGAGAACGAAAAAGTCCCCGGCCTCGATCGCGCGGTTCCCTGCCTCGATGGGCTGGGACTGGCGCAGACCCGTCTTGATGTCGTTCGCTACGCGATCGAACAGTGGCTTGAACACCTCGAAGTCCTCGCAGGGCTTGCGATCCGCGATCGTCTCGGCAGCACGCTTGTCGGCGCTGGTGCGCACATGGCGCAGGACGGTAATGTCGTCCGCGCCGGCAACATCTGCCAACTCCGCAGCCAGGTCGTCGATGTCGATGGCTTCCTCCGCCGCAGCGGCAACGGTCGGCGCACCGGCAAGCAAACCCTGATGATCCAGTGGCTCCAGCAGGGCTCGGCAGTCCGGGAGTGCGCGCAGGCGGTCCAGACGCACGGCATACAAACGCTCGAAGATGTCGCGGTCTTCGCCGTGCTGCGGCGCATGCCCATGCTTTTCGGTGAAGCGTTGGATTTCCTCGAAGCCCGCGATGATGCGCTCTTCGCTGGCCGGGCGTCCGCCCTTCTTCTCAGGCGGAGCGAACTCGGCAAGCTCCGCAGCGAGTTCGTCAAGATCGGCGTCACGCATAGCGTCCCTCCGCCTTGAAGCGCATGAAGGCGATCGCGCCTTCGGCCATGCGTCGCTCCCAGGCATCCTGGGAATCAAGCTTTGGCACGCGGCCGCGCTCCTTCTTGAACTGCACAGCCCGAACGGCAAGATCCCTGGCCTCCTCTGGCGTCAGGCTCGTGCGCTTGGCCGAGATCGCCGCCGCGACCTGCTTCAGGCTATCCTCGCTCATGGTCTTTGCGAGGATGGCATAGGCTTCGCCGAAGGGATTGATGCGGTCGATCAGGTCAATGTCCAGTTCGCGCACGTCCATGGCAAAGCGGCGCACGCCGTCGAGCAGGGCGGTGTTGGGCGTCCCGTCACTTTCTCCCCCACCTTGGCCTTCGGTAACCAGCCGCTTGGCCTGTTGCGTGAGGTTCAGCGCCGCGATGGCGTGCTGGCGTACGGCTTCCTGATCTTCCGTGTCCAGCTCGGGATACTTGTCCTTGATAATCTTGCCCATGCGAACCTGCGTCAGCTCCTCGGGCACCAGTTCCTCATCGAACAGGCCGCGCTCGATGCTGGGCTTGTCCTGCACGAAGGCCGCGATGACTTCGTTCAGATCTTCCTGACAGATACGCGCCGCCTCCGTACTCTTCGGTTCGGCCAGACCCTTGATTTCGATTTGGTACGCCCCGGTCTGCTCGTTGACACCGACATTGCAGCGGCTGGGGTCATAGCCCCCCTCGCCGTAGTCAAAGCCCGGCGTCGGGCCGCTGTCGGGGTGCTTAGGTTTGAACTCGAAGCGCGGCGCGAGTACCTGCTCCATCAGCAGGCTGGCCGCGATGGCCTTCAAGGTATCGTTGACGGCCTCGGTCACCGCTGCCTCGGCAGCATCCGGCTCGGCGATCAGGTTGGTGAACCGTGCGCGGGTCTTGCTGGGCGCGTCGCGGGTGGCGCGACCGATGATCTGCACGATCTCGGTCAGGCTGGCGCGGTAGCCGACGGTCAGCGCGTGCTCGCACCAGATCCAGTCGAAGCCTTCTTTCGCCATGCCCAGCGCGATGATGATGTCCACATAATCCCGGTTGTTCTTCTGCGCCGGGTCTTTAAGCGCGGCCGACACGCGGTCGCGCTTGGCGGCATCGTCATCGACCAGATCAGCGATCCGCAGCACGCGGCCCGCATCTGCGCCACCTGGGGGCCGCTTGACAAGCTGGAAGCCGGTCGCCGGGTCGATGCCTTGCCACTCCCCCAGCGCCTCGATGATGTGTTCCACCTCGCGCATCTTGTCCTTCGTGCTCTCGCGCGAATTGACATTGGGGATGTGGATGATGGTCTTCTCGGCGGGGTCGAGGACCTTGAGGATGTCATCGACATAAGGCCCGCTGTAGAAGAAGTAGCCGATGTCGAGTTGCTTCAAGTACTCGTAGCCGTTGAGCTGTTCGTAGTAGGTGTAGGTGACGGTCTCGAACTTCGACTCATCCTGCGGCGCGAGTACGGCCTCGGCGTCACCCCGGAAGTAGGAGCCGGTCATGGCGACAATGTGCGTCTTGCCCCGCGCGAAGAACTGCCCGAGGTGCAGGCCGAGCTTGTTGTCGGGATTGCTTGAGACATGGTGGAACTCATCGATCGCGATCAGGCGGTCGTCGAATGCCTCCACGCCGTAGGCATCGACCGCGAAGCGGAAAGTGGCATGGGTGCAGACCAGCACTTTGTCGTCGCTTTCGAGGAACACGCCCAGCGCCTTGACCTTGCCGCCGTTGTCATTGCCCGGCGCGTTGCACAGGTTCCACTTGGGCTCGACCTGCCAGTCGGCCCAGAAGCCGTACTTCGATAGCGGCTCGTCATTGAAGCTGGCCCCGATGGACTTTTCCGGCACGACGATAATGGCCTGCTTGATGCCCTGGTTCGCCAGCTTGTCCAGCGCGATGAACATCAGCGCACGGCTCTTGCCAGACGCGGGCGGCGACTTGATCAGCAGGTATTGTTCGCCGCGCTTATCAAAGGCCCGCTCCTGCATGGGCCGCATCCCCAGCGCATTGGCTTTGGTCGATACGCCGCTGCGGGCGTAGGTGACGGAGACGGAGGGGATTGATTTTTTCTCCATGATTATTTTCTCTCCCCGGCAACACCCGCAAGTGCTGCCTTTAGAACCTGAAAGCAGAGCTTCGCCGTATGTTCGTCCGGCGTGAAGTGCGACACCATCTGCTCATAAGGGTGGATATAGTTGCGAAAATCCCGCAGGCCATGGCTGAATTTCCTTACGTCTGGTTTTAGTAGGTCAACCTCGCAGGCGACATCAATAAATTGGGCAAGACTCCAATCTTGAAAATGTTTTACCTTACCATCATTGGTCTTTGGGCTAGCGGCCGCCTGATTGAATCGGGCGGGCTCTTTCTGCGCGGCCCCAAGCAGAACTGCCTCAAGCACGCTTCCACAAAGAAAGATCACTGAAAGATGTGCACCTGCCCCTAGTGTTTTCCGCGCTTCGGCAAGACGGCTTTCAATAATTGGCACAACCGATGCTTCAATCGGAAGATTTTGAATGTTGGGTATTGTGAATTCACTATTCAAGAAATCATCGCCGGTTTTTGAAGATGGAGCGGGCTGCGGCTTTCCCAACAACCGAGCAGCGATCTTCCGCGACTCTTGAAGAATGGCTGTGTCAATCTGCTTATTGTTCAGCTTGCAGTTGGCCTCGTACACATCAAGCATTTCAGACAAGACCTTACCAACCAAGACGTCAGGTTCGCTCTCCCAGAACGCGCGCATTTTCTTGGCCTTGGAGGTTCCATAGGTCTGGTACTTCGTGCCGTGAATATCGACCCTATGGTGATTGAAGAACTGGCCAAAAGTCATATCGTTATAATCGAGAAGGTAGCCGCCTTCCATCCCAAGGATTTTCTCAAAATAGCGTTTATCGACTTCGGTAAGGGTGCTCATACGCTGGTTCCCACTTTATGCTTCATGCCTTTGACTGGCGGCGCAACCGCAGCGGTCATC
>NZ_DAIESY010000162.1:0-27596 GCF_027346185.1 Halothiobacillus sp. | reverse complement strand
CTTCCCCCGATGGCGCGAAACCAGGCCTGCCGCTCCTTCAGCCCGATAGCGGGCCACCAGGCGTTTGACCTGACGCGCACTCACCCCCAACTGCAGGGCCGCATCCCCCTGGCGCAGCCGCTTGCCCACCACCTGCTGGATTACCCCCAGTCGGTCGACCTCTTGGTGACTCATCGTAATATGCTCCTCTGCCATCACCCCTCCCGAAACCAAAAGGGGACATTTTAGAATTGGACAAAGGGGACATTACGGCTTTGGGCTAACACACGGTAAACCAGCAAATTTACAGTCCATTATGATTCCGGTATGATGTGTTGTTATTTGCCCGGGTGGTGAAACTGGTAGACACAAGAGACTTAAAATCTCTCGAAGGCAACTTCGTGCCGGTTCGATTCCGGCCCCGGGCACCATTTGATGATTTTTTACCGTTTCATACAGTCCTAGAATCTTAACAAAACCCGCATTAAACCTAGGTTTGCGGGTTTTTATGCCTATTGCGTCCAAAAAGATTCCTTCGAATCGCTGAATTATTCGATGAGGAAGGTGCTGAAGAACCGTGGCGCATATCCGAACGATAAGTCGATCATGAAGCTCATGTTTATGGGCCTGAAGAACGTGGCCAGAAAATGGACTCGTCCCATTAGGGACTGGAAAGCGGCACTCAATCAGTTCGTCATTCTGTACGGTGACCGGGTGCCTAACTAAACTCAGTTACACAAATTATTTGACACCTTCGAACTTTGAGCTGACCGCATCTGACGCCCTGCTTATGCTGTTTACACCAGATGCTTTCGATTTCAAGCAGCATCATGCGGCGATATTTGTATGTGGTCATTGAAACCACCAATCGTTAAAGCAGTCAACGAGTCAAGGAATCCCAGATTAAATCAGAGCCTTAGTGCGGCGCAGAGACGTGCTTCCAATGGACGATCACAAGCGTGATTGCTCATGAGGAAAATCAAAAAACACATTTTTTGATTTTCGCCCTCTGAACATTCCAGGATGGAATTATTCAGAGCTTCCTTAATGGAAGATTACTTACTCAGCTTGGCGGGGTCTGTCATCTTGGCACCATCGTACATGCTGTACTCAACGATAGAACCATCATAAAGACGGGCTTTCTTGTCGCCCACGATTTCATGAGTCACAAACCAAAGGCCGGAGGCCAGGTGACCGGTGTTGCAGTAGTCGATGATCTCCTTACCCGGATTCAAACCGACGGCTTTGAACATGGATTCATAGCTAGCTTTGGGCAGGAAGCTTGCAGAAGCTCCATCGGCGGTGGTCAGTAGATCTGGCGGAACGTTCTTCGCACCGGGCAGATGACCAGACAGTTCTTTGGGTTTGGTGAAAACTCCCATGAACTGGTTGGATGGACGGGCGTCGGCAAGTTCGACAGCGCCCGGTTGTTCAAGGGCTTTTTTGACATCCTGATAAGTCGCAAGAATATTCTTGCGCTCGGCAGTAGCAATCCAGTTGCCCGCGGAAGCGGCAGGTGAATCGGTCGCCGCTGGCATGCCGTCTGCCAACCATTGGGCCATACCGCCGTTCAAAATGGCCATGTTGTCCTGACCGTAGTATTTCAACTGCCAGTACAAACGAGTGGCCTCGTCAACGTCTGGAGTAGAAAGACCTTTGGGCACGATCACGATGGGCTGATCCTTGTTCACGCCCCATGATTGAACCAGTTTCTCGAAGGCCGCCTTTTCAGGGATAACACCCGGTACCTTCTTGCCATCAATGTCACGCGTGACACGGATCGCCTTGAAATCGACAAACGATGCGCCCGGTACATGACCGCTCACGGTCACGGCAACTTTCTTGCCCTTAATCTCTTTGATCTCAGGGGCGGTCGTGAAATCTTTCATGGTGCCACTGACCTGCAGCACCTTGACGTCGTTCAAATGTGCGTTCAGCCAAGCCGGATCAACTAACGGCCCCGGCACAGTAACCGCAAACGCGCTTTGTGCCGCGAACGATGCCGCGATCACAGCGGGCACAAATACAAACTTCTTGAAATTCATTCGTCAAAACTCCTTCTTTAGAACATTTAACTGTCAGATAGCCTACGGCGCATCCAACCACCCCATGAGATGCAAACCAGAAAGTTGCATCGCCTATCAAAACACACCGACCAGATCGTGACAATGTGTGTTTTTTTATGCCGAATAACGCTGCACCCCCATGTGTTGCACTATCGTTAAAATCGCATAGATATCAATGAACTCTTCGCTCAACACCTGTTTTGATCGATCTTCGGCAATCTCAACCGGCAGCTCACCTTCCCCGGTCCAGCCCAGAAATTCATCCCGCGCGATGAGCAATCGCTGAATATGCGGTTCGCACAAACGAACCAACATCATCAACCAACGGGAAACCAACCAGGATGGGCGTGCACGATTAACGACAAACGTATTGGGCAACAGGGAAACCAAATCATTCGCGGAACGAAAGTACTCGTCCGTCACCCAGCGATTGGTTGTGAACAGGGAACGTACGGCACCTCGCGCATCAATGGAAACACCTACAAAATGGCTGAATCGGGCACTCGGTTCCGGACGAATAAACAGATGAAAATGGCCATGCTCATCACAAGGACGCTCACCATCAGCATGCGCATGGTAGTAATACATTGCTCCCGTATCCGGGTCCGACACATCTCCTGAGGGATAGTGCTGCCAGCGAAGCACGGGCGAATCAGGTTCATCTCTGAGCAACTCACCCAGAATCGTTTGTTGATCATTAATCAGAGCCTGATTGATATCGAAAAATTCCTGAGCCGCAGACACGAGCTCGTCGAAATCCGGCTCAGGAAGCTGAATCAGCCAATCCCGATAATCATCCAGCGAGCATAAGGCAGAGATCGTCACACTGAATGTTCTCAACCACGTACTAACCTGGAAATCATTTGAATTGCTTGGATTTAACCTGGATTATCGGCCACCAGGTGCGCAAGGGTTCGCCCCGCGAACGGATGGTGCGCAAGGATTACCACCGCGACTCGCAGGAGCGCAGGGATTCTCGCCGCGAATGGCCGGTGCACAGGGATTGCCACCACGACTGGCCGGTGTACAGGGATTGCCGCCACGACTGGCTGGCGCACATGGGTTGTCTCCCCGACTCGCCGGTGCGCATGGATTCTCGCCACGGGCCTGGGCTACCGGAATAACAGACAGCACGCTCACTGGCGAAGGCGCCACGGCAGCCGCGGTGATCGCTACGGCCAACGCCGGAACGGAAGCGGAGAGAAAACGTCGTGACTTGGAGCGCGTCATTTTTTTATCCTGTTGAGTCATGAATCAAATCCCCTAAAAGTCGTTATTCGAAATGTTCAGCATGAGTGTCAGCGCACTTAATTCAAAAGCGACAAGCCAATACAATACTTAAGCTGCACGCGAACCAAGATTACCATGTACCGCACTACCCTCTCCATCGAAGGAAATCGTCGGATCAGTTTCATCCACGATATCTTCTGCGGTAATCACACCATGAGTCCGGCGCTCTAATACCCGACCCAGCGCGAAGCCACCTACGGCGACCAACACCATTACGGCCCAGATCAGCCAAGGTGAAACTCCGAGATACTGCGGCAAGGTTTTGGCAGTGAATTGCGCCGAATGCAAAATGGACTGGATCAGGGCGCTATCGTACACAGACGCAAAACCGAAAATCCCCAGCACCATGCCCACCATAAAGACCAGACCATCAATCCGTCCCGACATGAAGCCAACAACCGAAGTGCCAGGGCAATAGCCACCGATTGCGAAACCGGCTCCGATCAGGGCAGCCCCGGAAACCGTGGCCCAGAGGAACGTGGTTGGTACGAAGAACCCCTTGGAACCGAAGTAATTTCCGGTTTGCAGGAGAAGAATACCCAGAGAAGCCACGATGATGGCCGTAAACATGACCTTGAAGACAGACCAGTCCGTCAGGCGGAACTGAGCCGTCAGCTTGCACGGAGACCCGAAACCCGCCTGTTCAAGCACATAGCCGAACAAGATCCCCGAAGCCAGTGCAGTACCTGCTACCCCATAATCCATTACCAGACCCTCCGCAACAGTGCGCTCATACCAAGGCCAACAAAAAAGAAGACCACGAGGAAGACAAATCCACCGATGCCGAGCATTGCTGTACCGGACAAACCGACACCGCTCGTGCAACCAGCCGCAAGGCGAGAACCGAAACCAGCAAGTGCGCCACCGATCAAGGCGAGGGCAAGACGCGGCCAAACCCCGATTTTACCGGCGCCCGTATCGACTTTCAGTTTGAAGCGCCCTGCGCTGGCAGCAGCCAGAAGCGCGCCGATGGCGACCCCGACAACCTCGACGACGATCCAGCTCGCAAACGGGTTGGCGCCATTCGCAACCATGCCGCCGAGATAACCATTGGACTGCGTTGCCGCCGGTGCGATCTGCATCCCCAACCAGGCGGCAATACTGGCGAACGTACCCGAGGCCCCTACGCCATTCCCGACGAGAACGAAGGTAAGTATAAGAACCAATCCGAGCACCAACCCAGCGACCAGAGGCGGCCACAGAGGGCGAACCGACGAACCATCAGACATATATCACTCCTTTTCTCTACTAATCGATGCCATCAGACCTTTTAGCCTAAATAAAGGGGGAATGCCCAATCGATATGTTTGATTGAACCATTCGCCCCCTCTATTGATGCACTTAAAGCCTTTTCATTCAACGGCATTTCAGAATGAAGCCGACTCAGCTTCGAGGTAAGCAAGTGAGGTGTACTTGCCTATGTTTTCGTCGAAGCCTTTGGTTACCGGTGCGTATTTTTTCACGCGCGGATCTTCAAGTGCCAAAGATTTGGCCAATTCCTGCCCGCCCATCTGCTCGACGGCCTTTTGTGCAGACTGGTAAATCCCCTCGAACAATTCCCGGTTGTGCGCAAGAACCTGCTTGCCGGGATGCCCATGTGCGGGAATCCACAATGCCCCCGGCACCGCCGCTTCCAGCGCATCATAATTTTTGAATGTCCCGCGGAAACTGCCATCGTCCATGAATGCGATTCGATTATCCATCGCGACATCACCGACATGAACGATATTGTGCCCCACGATTTCCAGACTGATATCGGAGGGCGTATGTGCCGTACCATAGAAATGCACCTTGATTTTCGTATCAACGAAATCGAGAACGTCGCCATGGCTCAATGCCAGTGTCGGCGGCGTGACGGCCGTACCTACGGTGGCGTTGTCGGTCGAACGCTCCATCAGGTTGCGCCAGAACTCACCTTGCCCGGTCTTGATGGCCGAAATGGTTTTCTGGTGTGCATATAGAGGCACATCTGGGTTCTCATTCACGAAGGCATGATTCCCTAACCAGTGATCACCGTGATAATGCGTGTTGATAACGGCCACTACCGGCGCGTTCGTGATTTGGCGAATCTGGCGCAGGGCCATCTCTCCAATTTGCCGGGAAGCTCCGCTATCGATAATGACCACGCCTTTTTTCGTGTTCACAAAAGTCACGTTACTCATCATCCCTTGATTTTCAACAGAGGGGAAACCCCATGGTGAGACTATGCATAATACGTTCTCAGACAACTGGGTAGGCTTGATGTCAGGCACCTTTGGCCCGGCAATAACCAGATTCTCCTCTGCAAAAACACGCGCGGAAAAAGCAGCTGGCAACATGGTCGCTCCGGCCACGAAGCCTACGGATTGCAAAAAGCGTCGACGGGGCATACGTTCTGTAACTGATTTCATTGTGATTGATCTCATTTTTATTTGACTCCCAACCTGGATAAGTCGACTCGACCGGATGACCAAGCATGACTCCTGCTATGATCTTGGTCAGTGCAATGAAAGATTTCAATACCATGATTATTAATTCTTCAAATGAGCCCCTGGATTTGCTTGTCGATTCGCCGCGATTTCGACACCACAGCCTGCACGCCAATCTCCAGCTCGGAACCGGAATCATTACCTCCTCGCTCCAAGGACACGACCAGACCCCATGAGTTGTCTCAATCACCACGACTGCGCCACCTTCGCACTTGCACATGCTGAAGAGGTTTGTCTTGCACGTGGCGCGCGATTAACCCCCATCCGGCGTGCCGTGCTGACGGAAATATGGGCGAACCACGAGGCGACGAAAGCCTATGATTTGATTGCTCGGCTCTCAAGCGAAGGCAGCCTGATCAAGCCGCCCACCGTTTATCGCGCACTTGATTTTTTGCTGGCACACGGGTTGATTCACCGCATCGAGAGTTTGAATGCATTCATCGGCTGCCATCATCCGGACATGCAGCATCAGGCCATTTTGATGATCTGCGACCAATGCGGCACGATTAACGAAGCAGCCAGCGAGCCCCTCAATGGCATCCTGAGTGCGCTCACTCTTGCGGAGAAATTCAAAGTGACGCACCAGTCCATAGAGCTGCACGGTCTATGCGCGACCTGCCAAAGGCAGTGATGAAAGAAGTCCGCATCACTGCTGACTTCAAGCTAAAATATCCCCCGTCATTTCCGCCACATCTGGTCTTCTCATGCCTACACCCCAAGAAATAGCCCAACTACGTGCCGATCTGGTTCAAACCACCACGCTGATGAATCAATCGCTCACGCTGCATTCCACCTGGGGATTGTTCTCCCCGCGTGAAATCGACGAAGGCACACGTTTACTGATGGGTTTTCTAAATGCGCCGGAACCCGGCCAGACTATTGTGGATCTGGGATGCGGCTATGGACCGATCGGGCTGGCCCTCGCAAAGGCCCAACCCAAAGCAGAAGTGATTTTGCTCGACAAGGATTTCGTCGCCTGCGCATTTGCGGCAAGCAATGCCAAACTCAATCATTTGGGCAACGTCGTCGTCAAGCCCAGCAACGGTCTCGATGCCCTGCGCGGCCAACAACATGTGGATCGAATCGTATCGAACGTCCCTGCCAAGGTGGGCAAGGAGATGTGGTCGATCATGCTCTGGGATGCTGCCGAGGCGCTCAACCCCGGCGGGGATATCTGGTTTGTGAGTATCAACGGGTTGCGCGACTACTTCAAACGCACATTCAAGGAACAGTTCGGCAACTACGAAAAAATCAAACAGGGCCAGAGCTACACCATTCATCGAGCAATCAAATCTTAGACTTTTCCAGGTTTGCCTTGACGTTTAACCGACATTCATCATCCGATCGAGAGTATTTCCAGTGACGACTGATTTCTATACCTGGCATGTGCAGGGCGATGGCACAGCGCGCCTGCTTCCCCTTTCAGATGAAACGCCCTGCGCGGGACCAGTCTGGGTGCACCTGAATTACGCCCAGCCTGAAGCCCAGGAATGGATACGTAGTCAAGTCGATCTGGACAGCACGGTTCAGGACACCCTTTTGGCTGGAGTGACTCGACCACGCGCCTTGATTCTCGATCAAGGCCTGCTGCTGACGCTGCGTGGCATCAATCACAACCCGGGGCAAGAGCCAGACGACATGATCGGCATCCGGCTCTGGATCACGCCAAAGCTCATCATCAGCACTCATCTGCGCACCTTGCGGGCAGTCAATACGTTGCAGCGCGATATGGAAACAAACAATGCGCCCAAAGATGCCGGGCAATTTGTCACGCGGCTCGTTGAACTTCTGAACGACAACATGCTGGATACGATCGAAGAAATCGACGAACTCACCGGCAATTACGAGAAAATCATGCTAATCAGTGAAGATGTCGAACCGGTGTCCGACCGCGACCTGGCCGATCTGCGCACGATGATTCTCACGTTGCGGCGTTATCTGGGCCCTCAAAGGGATGCATTGCTCACCGTTATCGGCAGCCATCTGATCTGGATGAAGAAAGGGCCGATCCAGCGCCTGCGCGAAGCGGAAAACAGACTGACTCGCTATCTTGAGGTACTGGATGCCTCCCGAGACCAAATGCGCATTATTCAGGAACAGTTGCAGACCCGCTCCAACAATGAACTGAACAAACAACTGACCTTCCTCACTGCGCTATCAGCCATTTTCCTGCCGTTGACGTTCATTACCGGCCTGTTCGGGGTCAACATCGACGGTATTCCGGGCAATCAGGGGCATCCGTGGGCCTTCAGTATCTTCGCTCTGCTACTGGGGGCACTGGGCGCCGTTCTCATCTACCTGTTCAAACGCGCCCGATTGTTCTGACCGCTCGCGCCGCTTGCTCAACTCAAGAGGCACGAGACATCAACTTGGATAATGCCCGAACACCAGTGGCTCGTAGAATTGTTTTTTTATGATCAAAACGTGCTGTCGACACCTTCGGGACAGGCTTTGGGTCATCGATTTCTTGCCGCACCTTCGCCTGAGCGGGCAACAACGGCAGAAACCCTGCCGCCATAATCTCCAATGCGTCATGCATCCCCAAACAATTCAGAACCTCTTCGGGCGCTTCGATGAAACGCGCATAAGAAATTCCCCCAAGATGCAGCCGGCAGGCTGCATAAACTTCAGCCCATTCAATCGATGCAGTATGTGTGGCGGTATCAAGTACGTGACCCATGATTAATCTCCATGTGTGTCTATTTAATCTACACGAATAGATAGTAGACACTTGATCGAGATGCGTCAATATTGTTTAGTCAAGTTTATTGACACATGTTGTATTTACGGCACAATGATGCATAACAGGCTGCTGAAATGAGTATTTCAGCAGCCTGTTATGCGGGACATGGATGTCCCGCCCACGAATACGGGCGTGTACCGGATTCGTAAGGGCTGAAAAATCATCTACCGGCACACACAAAAGACCATGCTTAATCACGCTGAAATCGCGGCCCTGAAATGGGATGTTCGACAACGCCTCACGCTATTGGAAAGCACACTGTTGCTCACGGGTTGGGTGCGCACGCAGGCGCTCGTCGAGACGTTCAGCATCAGTCGGGCTCAGGCATCCAAGGATTTTGCGGTGTACATGAACCTTCGCCCCGATAACCTCAAGTACAACAAATCACTGAAATATTATGAGGCTGGTGACACGTTCACCCCGCTACTGCTCACCGGTTCGGCCACGGATGTACTCAATGCCCTGCAGGTGGTTAATCCACAACAAACACCCGTGGTTACCCTGGCTGCCACTTTGCCAGCCATCCAGGTGGTACAGCCCCTGGATCGTCAACTGGATTGGTCGGTTCTGAAGGCTGTGAGTCAGGCCATCTGCCAAAAACGCAAACTCAAGGCTGCGTACCAGTCCATGAATCGCAATGAACCAACCGAGTTGACCCTCTCGCCGCATCATTTGGTGTTCAGTGGTTTCCGCTGGCATGTGCGCGCATTCAGTGATACGCATCAGGCATACCGTGATTTCGTATTGGCACGATTCAGGGGAGAGGCGCCCCAATTGCTGAATGAAACTGCGATCACGGGCGATCACGATGAGGCATGGCATCAAACCATTGATGTGATCATCGAGCCGCACCCGGACCTTCCGGAAAGCCAGCGAATGATTCTGGCCGAGGACTACGGAATGGTCGATGGAACACGTTGCGAGCCCGTTCGTCAGGCTTTACTGCCCTACTTCTTGCGGTTGATGCAAATTGAGCCCGAACGGCAACACCCCGACCCGAAAATCCAGCAGATCATCCTGAAAAACCCGGAACAGGTTCAACCGTTTTTGTGGAACAACAACACGCCTGCAGAAAATGGGTGTTAATTCGGGCGGGTGCTAGCGACTGGGCAAATAGGCCATGGGATCGACGGGTTTACCATCCCGACGTATCTGGAACAACAAACTGCCGGTTTTATCCTTTGCACGCCCATCTCGCCGCCCCATGGTCGCCACGACTTGCCCTATCTGAACGGACTGCCCCTCCTTCACTAGAAGGCTGCGGTTGTAACCATAAGCCGATAGCCATGTCGAATCATGCTTGATGATCAAGAGATTACCGTATCCAGGCAGACCATTGCCGGCATAAACCACTTCCCCGGCTGCGCTGGCACGAACAGGTTCTCCGATTTGACCTGCCAGAATCAACCCCTTTTGCTGCTTGCTTTGGTCAATAAACCGACTCAGAACACGTCCGTTAACCGGCCACTGCCAAGCCACGCCCTGAGACGAAACGGAGGCATTGGAGCGGGTTGAGGCTGATTGGGAGGTCGGTTTCGTGGCCGAAGGTTGATGTGGAACGGCTTGTGTCGTCGTGTTTGCGGCGGCTCGTGCGGTTTGCCCTGGCGGCGTCAGTCTCAGTATTTGCCCCGCACGCAAATCACGCGGATTGCGGATGCCGTTCCAACGCGCGACATCACGCCAATCCAGATCATTCGCCACGGCAATGGAGTAGAGCGTGTCCCCCGGTCGAACGCCTATGGCCGAAGCTTCTTGCCCTGCCCACCGATCAAAATGAGACCCTGTGGCGCAGCCCGACAAGGTGATCACGCCAAGCAGCAACCCAACCCATGCCATCCGGACGGGCCCCATACGGGCAGCAAGACGCGATAACTGGTTCACGATGGGATAATGCACTCCATTCGGTCAGTATTTCGTCCATCGCCATAGAATCACGGCGATGGCCAGTAAAGCGACCGTCAACCAACCCAGCCACTCAATATAGTGGCGGAGCTTGGGGGCAATCTTCGGCCCGGCCCAGGCGATCAACCCGGCGACCAGATAAAACCGCCCGCCTCGCCCGGCCAGAGAAGCGACAAAAAACAAGGCCGGATTCATGGTCAGCGCACCGGCCGTAATCGTAAACGCCTTATAGGGAATGGGTGAAAAACCCGCCACGATGATCGCCCAGAATCCCCACTCATCAAACCAGAGTCTGGCTTTTTCAAAAACCGAACCATAGCCCCATTGCTGGATATAGGGCATCAGCCAATCAATTGCCAGCCAGCCGATCAAATACCCGAATAGGCCGCCAACGGCAGAAAAGACGGTTGCAATGGTCGCAAACTGCCACCAACAGCGCGGGCGGGCCATGGCCATTGGAAGCAGCATGACATCGGGAGGAATCGGGAAAAACGAGGATTCCGCGAAGCTTAGTCCGCCCAGTGCAACTGGCGCATGTCGATGCGCTGACCAGGATAAAACTCGATCGTAAAGAGCGCCAAATAGTCTCAAGACTGTTCTCCATGAAGCATGGGGACAAAACTGACCGCATCGAAAAACTGACTCCTGAAGTCCGTTTCGGTACGGGTAATCACGGTAAGTCGCTGGGCCCCACCCTGCGCACCAACCGGCACAATGAGTCGACCGCCGACGGCCAGCTGCACTTTAAGCTCATCGGGAATGGTTGGTGGCGCCGCGGTCACGATGATTCCATCGAATGGAGCCTGCGAAGGCCATCCCTTGAAACCATCTCGGTGCAAATAACGGATATTCAACAATCCCAGCCTGCGGTGACGGGCCTTGGCCACGTCAAGAAAAGTCCCGATCCGTTCGATCGTGAACACCGCACAACCACATTGAGCAAGCACAGCGGCCTGATACCCCGAACCGGTGCCGACCTCCAACACCCGTTTCACCGGGATACTCGCCCCCAGAAGCAGCTCGGACATCCGCCCCACAATATAAGGCTGGGATAATGTCTGTCCTTGCCCGATGGGCAACGAGCAATCGTCATATACCCGCATCCGCAGGGCTTCATCGACAAATGCCTCGCGTGCCAAGGTGTTCATCGCGGTCAGAACCTTGGGGTTGGTTACGCCCTGCTGCCGCACTCGTTCGATCATGGCGCCACGTGCCCAGGTATAGTCCGGCCCTCGTTTGGAATAAGGCGGAAGCTCGACTTCAACTTGACGAGCCGTTTTCTTTGCCGTCTTCTCGTGCACACGCAGTTCTGGCTTGCCTGATGAAGACAATATCTTCTTCAGACGTGGAAAATCAGACGATGTCATTTGGGCAAAGCACACACGGGTTCAGCCAACCAGTCGGCGACACCGGGTATGGCGCTGTGCCGCGTCATATCGAATTGCACCGGGGTAACCGAGATGTGTCCGGCCGCGACAGCGGCAAAGTCCGTGCCTTCGCTTGCATCCGCACCTTCGCCCGCAGCACCAATCCAGAAGATTTCCCGATCACGAGGATCTCGATCACGAACGATCCCCGATGAAGGATGGCGGCGACCCAAACGGGTGGCGAGCATGGGTTTGATCTGATCGGCCGGTAAATCCGGCACGTTGACATTCAGCAGTGTAAACGCGGGCAGGGGGTGATTCACTAGGCGGCAGACCAAATCCACGACCGCATCGGCGGCAACACTCAAATGCTCTGGGTGATGTGCCGCGTTGGAAACGGCAATCGCCGGCAATCCAAGCGAACGGCCCTCTGTGGCTGCAGCAACCGTGCCCGAGTACAACACATCATCACCCAGATTCGAACCATGGTTGATGCCGGAAACAACAATATCGGGCACCACGGGCAGCAAACCTTGTATCGCCAGATGAACACAATCGGTTGGTGTACCATCCACCGCCCAGACATCCGGCTCGACCAGTCGGGGTCTCAACGGGCGGCTCAGCGTCAGGCTGTTGGATGCACCGCTGCGGTCTCGATCCGGTGCCACAATCGTTACATGCCCCAGCGCTTTAAGGCGCTCGGCCAAAATCCGTATCCCTGGCGAGAGGTAACCATCGTCATTACTGACCAGAATATTCATGAATTTGCATCCAAACGATAACGAGGGCATAAGGATACCGGTGCGGCGGCTGCTTTACACCTCGCACTTGAACTAAAATCGAACAAAGTTATTTCATGGCATGAGCAATGGCGAAAAGCAGCAAAAAAACAGCACCACTCGCCCCTGAGGATATCGCCTTGTTTCACGAGGCTGTAGGCTCGGTTGAGCCGGTCGCAAATGCTTGTGTCGTGGTGGATGACGCACCACCAAAACCCGGTCACAGGAAGGTGATTCCAGAGCGGCTCAGCGATTTCATCGACCAGCATCTATCCGATGGATTCGCGCTGGAAGAACCCATCGAACACGGTGAGACCTTGAGTTATCTTCGGCCAGACAGCCCTCCTCCGCTACTGAGAAAGTTGAGACGCGGCCAATTCAGCGTTGCGGCCAGTCTCGATTTGCACGGCATGAGCATCGACGAAGCGAGAAACAGCATCGCTCGATTTTTCCTGGCGCAACGCCGGGACGTGCGATGCTGTGTCCGCATCGTTCACGGCAAAGGCAACCGATCGATTGGGCAGGTTCCCGTTCTCAAACGCATGGTGAACCACTGGCTGCCTCAGAGAGATGATGTCATCGCCTTCTGCTCAGCACCGCCGCATGATGGCGGCACAGGCGCAATTTACGTATTGTTACGCAAGTCCTAATCCCAGAAATTTAAACAAAATGCCAACACCAGCACATTTCCTCGCTCAGGCCATACGTGCCATTCCCGATTTCCCCAAACCCGGCGTCATCTTTCGAGACATCTCCCCGCTACTGAACCATTATTTCCGCGAGACAATCGATATGTTGTCTGCCCAGTTCACACCAGAAGAATGGGCAGAAATCGATGCTATCGTGGGGATTGAATCCCGCGGGTTCATTCTGGCTTCCGGAATGTCCTATGCCCAAAACAAGGGGCTCATGATCGTCCGCAAGCCGGGGAAGCTGCCGCCACCCAGACCTAGCGTACGTTACGCTCTCGAATATGGTGAAGACGAACTGCAAATGGCTACAAATCTGAATCCACAGCGCGTATTGATCATCGATGACGTGCTTGCCACGGGCGGCACGCTGCTTGGTACATGCGAACTCTGTACGCAATGCGGACATGAGATCAAAGGTATCGGCACCTTGATCAACCTCCCCGGCCTCAATCAATTCGCCTGGCCAAACACACCGGTGCGCAGCCTATTCACCTACTGAACAGTGAACAAAACGATGAAGAAAAACATACTCCTCGTCATGGCACTTCCACAGGAGAATGTGGGGAACCGTCTGGATCAGTTCGGCCTACCTATTCTTTACACCGGCGTCGGCAAGATTAACGCGGCAATAAAGCTGGGCGAAATCCTATCCAGAACGGATAAACAGTACATTGTCATCAATTTGGGGTCGGCAGGTTCACACCAGTATCCAGCCGGTGAAACACTGTGCATCACCCGGTTTTTTCAACACGATATGAATGCAACGGCGCTGGGTTTTGATCCGGGACAAACACCCTTTGAAGAGGACACACACATTACAGGCAGCCTGGCCATACCGGGGATAAAACAGGCAACCTGCTTCACCGGGGACAGTTTTGTCACCGAACGGCACCCTGATCTCGGCTTTGAAGTCATCGATATGGAAGCATATTCGCTGGCGAAAACGTGCCGCCACCACAACGCAGAATTCATCGCGCTGAAGTTTATTACCGATGGTGCAGACGGCCAGGCTGCACAGGACTGGCCAGAGGCGCTCAAAATGGCCACCGAGCATTTGAGCGTGGCGCTGGATGAAACTTTGAAACATCTGGAGCGTCTTCAACTGGCAAGCAAATAAAGCACGACTCAGTTGCCAGTTACAAGGAAATTATCCATGAAAAACCGGAAGCGGATTTTCGCCACCCTATTAATGTTATCTGCCGGCCCCCTGGCTATTGCCGGGACGTCGACAAATACACTTGGCGAGAAAATTGCCAGAAAGGGAACAGGTGACGTTCCAGCATGTGCGATTTGCCACGGCGATCACGGCGAAGGGAATATAAAGGCTGGCTATCCGAGATTAGCTGGCATGAATGCAGAATATCTAGATCAACAAATGACGCTGTATGCACAAGATGAGCGAAAAAATCGAATCATGCAGGAGTATGCACAAAAGCTGAGTATCGCAGAGCGACGGGCCGTATCGGATTACTACGCGAATCAGACCGCGCATTCACCACACATTGATCTCAAGACCCTGCCACCTCAGGCGGCGAAATTGCTGCAAGTGGGTGCGCCGAATCGGGGGATACCCAGTTGCTTCAGCTGCCATGGAGACAACGGACAAGGTAATAAGGATGGAATCGCGCCCATTGCAGGGCAATCTGCCATCTACTTTATCCATCAAATGAACGCGTGGCGGTTTAATGAACGCCCGGTGACAGAGGGTAACCCGATGGCAGTCATTGCAAAAACATTAACGCTGAAGGAAATCGCCTTGCTGGCGCATGCTCTGCAATAGAGTTTCCACCATTAAACAGACTACCGGTGATCAACAATGAAAGGTATTTTGGCGACAAAAGTACCTGCCGTCGTCGTAAAGCTAAGATCAGCCACCCAATCCGTTCGCGTCGTTGTGCAGACAGGCAGGATGATATTCTGAGCATAATTTCCATCACTGGAACGGGTCAGTGGATACCGGTTGATGCCCATGTCCATGCCCACCATCTGAAAATCCACAGAGACCGCACCCATCGATTTTGAGGCATCACCTTGCGGCTCCACGACCAGTGAAAACTTCTTCAGGGGCTTGATCTCTTTGGGTGCCCGGACAAGCACGTTGCCGATTTGTCCTAAGGACAAGTCACAACCAACACCTTTCAAAGTGCAGTCATTGGGAATAACCACCGCAATAACGGGGCCGTAAACGGTATCCTTGAGGCGAACTTGATCGGGGTTATGCCCCCAGATGAAACTCAGAGCAGCAAGAATGACAAACGTGGCTACAAGCCAACGAGCTTGATTCATCGACATACCTAGACCTCTCATTGTGAGTGTCCAGCCGTTCCACCTGTTCTGACGGGTAGTGAGTAGTGTAAAAAGCACCTATCCGTTTTTTAGTGGACACTTTTATAAACCTGACACCACCTGCTTGCCAACGGCGTTATCATCCCGCTGAATTCAAGGTTCAACAGATTGCCCTGTGTCAGCAACCCGGTGCATCGGTTGCCAGTGTGGCGCTGGAGCTCAAGAACCAGAAATTGACCCATGAGCTGGCATATTACCGCTGTATCCCTTTCGGGGCCAAAACCGAGGCCATGAGTGCCGAGCAACTACACCTGTTCGAAGACGATCTGGCTCAGGATGTCGCAGCCGTTGAGGCACAGTTCTCACCCCCCTGCCGATGCACAGCCCAGGACTAGTAGCCGAGCCGGTCGTCAGCCCTTGCCGGATCATCTAGTGCACGGAAGCGCAAGGGCCAAAGCCATTGACTTTACCTTCTAGGGAAACACTGATTTATTCACTCAATTAATCCCGAATTTGATGAACATCTGGCAAAATTCACCTGTCCTCGTCACAGGTAATTTTGCAATGCAAACGAGCTTCTCCGAACTGGAATACGCCACCAAGAAGAAACTGACCCGGCGCGATCGTTTTCTTGCCGAACTCGAAACCATTACCCCTTGGGCGGCTCTCGAACAGAGCATCGTGCCGTTCTACCCCAGTGACGGCGGTGTTGGTCGTCCGCCCAAGGGATTGAGCCGGATGCTGCGCATGTACATCGTCCAGCAATGCTTCGGCTTTTCCGACGAAGGGACAGAAGATGCCATTTACGACAGCCAGGCCATTCGCCGCTTCGTCGGGGTGGATCTTGCCCGCGATACGCCACCCGATGCCACCACGCTCCTGAAGTTTCGTCGCCTGCTTGAACAGCATCAACTCACTGAAGCCATCTTCAACACCATCAACGCCCACCTGGCCGATAAAGGTCTGTTTCTGCGCGAAGGCACCATCGTTGATGCCACCCTGATCGCGGCACCGCCGTCAACCAAGAACCAGACGGGACAACGCGACCCACAGATGCACCAGAGCAAGAAAGGTAATCAGTGGTACTTCGGCATGAAGGCGCACATCGGCGTGGATGCGCACTCCGGTCTAGTGCATGCCGTCATGGGCACAGCGGGGCATGTCAGCGACATCAGCCAGGCCCACGCCCTGCTGCATGGCGAGGAAGTTGTGGCGTTTGGAGATGCCGGGTATCAGGGCATCGAGAAGCGTGAAGAGCATCTGGAAACACCAGTGACTTGGCATGTTGCGATGCGTCCAGGCAAACGTCGTGCTTTAGACAAATCCCCCGAAGGCGAGCAGCAGGAACAGCTCGAACAGGCCAAGGCGAGCATTCGTGCCAAAGTCGAGCATCCATTCCATTGGGTGAAGAACGTGTTTCACCATCGCAAGACCCGCTATCGTGGATTGGCCAAAAACACGGCGCAGTTGTTCTCACTATTTGGCTTGGCGAATTTAATGCTGGCGCGTCGATGGTTGCTTGACCCTCGGGGGTAAGTTGCATCCTGAATATGGGAAATGAGCGAAAAATCGCTCAAAATGCACTCAAAATGCACTGATTTGAGCGAAAAAACCATCCGTTTGTCAGCTTGCTTCGTCAATAGTCTGTAGATTTGTCGGGGGCGGTGAATTATTCAGCATTTCCCTAGCGCTGACCGACATTGATCCGCTACGCCCAAACCGGCCTCCTGCCGATCGACAACACCATCTTCTCAGAGGGGATAGAAAAGGCCATGCTTCCCACTGCCCTCGGCAAGAAGAACGGGATGTTCGCTGAGAGTAAACGGGCAAGCAGAAGGACAGCGGCCATTCAGAGTCTGTTTGCCATCGCCAAACTCAACGACATTGAACCGGCTGCCTGATTAAAAGACACTCTCGAAAAACTGCCCACATGGCCCAACAACCGCATCGACGAATTGTTGCCCATTAAGCAGAAAGCATAAACGACCCAAATTTCACAGGTGGGGCGGCTGGACGCTGACGAAACACACCTACGGGCGTGTGGGAAGACGGGGCATTCGCCACCTTCTCCCTTGATGGGTAAGCCTGAGATGCGGGGTGCTGATCGAGGATTAAAGTAAGCGCCCCAGTAAGCGCAGGGCAATGGCGACAACAATTAGCCAATGATTGAAAAGGCCGCCATAAAGAACCACACGAACCCATTGACCGCAATTTCATTTAGGTCATAGCCCCCAAAAGCAGCCCCTAAAAAACAGCATGGCCAAAGCGATAGCCAGCCAGCACAGTCTGTTTTTTGCCGTGATGATTGAGCCGGAGTTTTCATGTCAAAGAACCGAGGATTAAGCCTAAAGATTAATGAGGACCAAAAAAGGTTGAAAGCAACCTTCAGGACAGACTCTGGAAGGCTGTTTGGTTTTATGTTCGGTCCTATTGCGTTCCTCTTTGGAAGAGCTGAATATCCCTTACACACAAAAATTCGGATAGGCTCAAATTCGGATAGGGTTGTTTTACTTGAAATATCCAGCCCAGAACACTCAGTAACAACCGAGATTTATTCCAGTGTACGCGTCAGCACAAGCGCATCCTCGCGTCCCTGTTTGGCCGGATAATAGGCTTTTCTGAGACCAACCTGCTCGAATCCGTAGGCCGAGTACAACTGCTTCGCCCCTGCGTTACCCTCTCGCACCTCAAGCCAGAGGCTATCCACCTCGGCTTTTTTCGCTTGTTCAATCATGTATTCCAGCAACAACCGACCGACGCCTCGTCGTTGCCTTTTCGGGTCGACGCACAGATTCAACAGATGCCATTCATTGAGTATCGGCATCACCACACTGAAACCCAGTAATGTTGACCGATCATACGCGCCATCAAGGTAATAACCCGATCGCATGCAGTCCTTGAAAACGCGCTCGGACCACGGGAAGATGTGCGCCGCCTGCTCAATCCGTTGCACGGCGGGCAAATCTTCTTCATCCAGGGAGAGTATGTGTGCAATGGGAGGGGGCACAGGTGAAACCGTAGTACTTTGGTCGATTTGCCCATTCATGCGTTCGAGCCTACCAGCAAACGCCACAGAGCACGCTTGGCCTGTCCGCTCCGCCTGAGCTCTGCAAGCGACCAGGTCAGCCCGTTGCAATGAACCGAGGGTGGCTGTTCTTCCGATGCAGATTGATGTATCGCCGTCTTCCCCGAGGGAAGACAACGCGAAATGGCCGAAACCAGTTTTGAGAATTCAGCATCGTTTGCGGCGATGAAGCACAGTCCCGCACCCGGCACCGGTTCGGCCGCGGATACTTCTACAACTTTCGGTGAATCCGCCAGAGGAATGCGCTGTTTCGCGGCCGGTACATCGGATATCGAAATATCCGTTTTCAATGGAGCAACCGGCTCGGACGAATGACCCGGCCATGGCGCTCGCAACACCCACTGCTCGATACCCAACCAGTGAAGTGCCGGGATGCTATCCATTCACGCGCTGCCGGGACAAAACGTTCACACGTCGCCCATTTGAGGGTGGGCGCGCTCGGCGGGCTTTTGCAGGCGGTCAAGTGCATTGAGATAGGCCTTGGCCGAAGCCACCACGATGTCGGTATCGGCACCCTGCCCGGTCACGATGCGACCCGCCCGTTCAAGACGCACATTCACCTCGCCCTGGGCATCGGTACCGCTGGTGATGTTGTTGACGGAATACAGTTGCAGATTAGCACCCGATTGCATCATGTTCTCGATACACACGAATGCCGCATCGACTGGTCCGGCACCCTGTGCTGTGGCCGATTTCTCCTCACCCGCCACGGAAATCACCAAGGTGGCCGTTGGCACTTCGCCGGTTTCCGAACAGACTTTCAGCGAAACAAGCTTGAGTTGCTCGACCTGATCTTCGTGCACTTCGGAAACAAGTGCCTGAATATCCTCGTCGAAAATTTCACGCTTCTTGTCGGCCAGATCCTTGAATCGCCGGAAGGCATCGTTCAATGCTTCTTCGCTGGCCAGATCGATACCGAGTTCGGACAAGCGACTACGGAAGGCGTTGCGACCGGACAACTTGCCCAAAGACAGCTTGTTGGTCGTCCAACCCACGTCTTCTGCACGCATGATCTCGTAGGTTTCACGATGTTTGAGCACACCATCCTGATGAATGCCTGATTCATGGGCAAAAGCGTTCGCGCCCACAATGGCCTTGTTCGGTTGCACCGGATAACCCGTGATGGTGGAGACCAGTTTGGAAATCGGCACAATCTGGGTGGCATCAATCCGGGTGTCGAGACCGAACACATCCTGGCGTGTGCGGACGGCCATCACCACTTCTTCAAGCGACGCATTACCCGCCCGCTCTCCCAAACCATTGATGGTGCATTCAACCTGACGCGCGCCAGCCAATACGGCAGAAAGCGAGTTGGCGACCGCCATGCCGAGATCGTTATGACAATGCGTGGACCAAATCACGCGATCTGACCCGCGCGTACGGCGAATCAACTCGGCCATGCGCTCGCCCCATTCGCCGGGTGTGGAGTAACCCACGGTGTCCGGTACGTTCAAGGTGGTGGCACCGGCTTCGATAGCCGCTTCAAAGATACGCACCAGAAAATCGATCTCGGAACGAACCGCATCCTCGGCAGAAAATTCCACATCGTCGGTGTACGTACGGGCCAGCTTGACCGCTTTTACCGCATGCTCGACGACCTCATTCGGCGTCATGCGCAGCTTCTTCTCCATGTGGATCGGGCTGGTTGCAATGAAGGTATGGATGCGCTTGCGGGCCGCAGGGGCAATGGCCTCACCGGCGCGACGAACATCCCGCTCGTTGGCACGGGCAAGAGAACATACGGTTGAGTTTTCGATGGTTTCGGCGATCGCGCGGATAGCCGCAAAATCACCTTCACTTGCGGCGGCAAAGCCGGCTTCGATCACGTCGACACCCAGACGCTCCAGTTGCCGCGCGATACGGAGTTTGTCTTCACGGGTCATTGCGGCACCGGGGCTTTGTTCCCCATCACGCAAGGTCGTATCGAAAATAATCAAGGAGGAATTCGGTTTGTTAGCCACAGGGGTATTTTCTTTCGGCTGATTCATGATTCTATTGCGCCTCAATCGTGAACGTCTGCACGTTCTGATGACTTGAATTTATGGGTTAGGGCACGTTTGGCCACGTCTGGCTATGAGCGTTATTTACTGCCGAACGGCAGTCGCAGATCCAACAGCTTGAGCAGCAGAGCGCCAGACGCGCAAAAACTTTCCGCCGGAAAACCGCGAGAAGTTGAGGCGCGTGCAGAAGAGGTAACATTCATCATCATGGGGCAAAAATAGCCCGCAGAGGCAATAAGGTCAAGCAGACTGTATTTGTCATAAACTGCTCGTCCTGAATCGACCACCAAATTCGACATATCAAACTCCCGTTGCAGAACTCAGAACAGGGCACTTCGAAAAACCTACTGCGCGACCCGATTGCTGCGTTGGGCGGTGCTCGCTCCCTAACGCGTAGCTGGCGCAAGCCCGCCTATCTATTTGATATGTCTCGGTCGCTGCGCTCCGGCCGCCTTGCACTCGGGCCACTAACGCGGAGCTGGCGTCAGCCCGTAACGGTTTTTCAAAGTACCCAACACATGTTTTATCTGGAATAAAGCGGAACACGTAAATTCTGCTACAATTTTTCGATGCAAAACTTATACATAAAAGCCATGACAGGTTTGACATGAGCAATCCCGATCCACAACAACCGGCATTCGAGCATTCAGCCGGTGGCACAACAGCCACTGTTCGCGGCGAATCCTGCCCGGAAGCATGCGAACCGGCCTGCGAGGATGGCTTGTTCCCTATTCGCGCCGTATCCAACATCACGGGGGTGAACCCGATCACCCTGCGTGCATGGGAGCGTCGCTACAACCTCATTCGCCCCACCCGAACAGCAACGGGCCATCGCCTTTACAGCGCGGCCGATATTCAGGAGATTCAGCGCATCCTGGCATTGTCGGCACAAGGTGTCGGCTTCACACAAATTGCTCAGATACTGGCGCGAGAATCTCGCTCGACCGCAAACCATCAAACACCAGCCGATCACTTGTCGCTGGCTGCGCCTGAACCCAATTCAGAGCTCCTGGCAGAGCCATCGACACAGGGAAAAGGTCTGATCGAAAGCCTGAAACAAGCCATCATTCATATGGATCCACTGGCTCTGAGGCGCATCGAGCAACAGGCAATGATGTGGCTGCCCCCTGAACAGGTGATGCGCTCGATCCTCATTGAAGCCTATCGACAACTCGAACAACGCGAATCCTGGCCGGATCGTGATCTGGGCTTGCGCTGGTTCGGCCACCATGTCCGTCAACGCCTCGAGTGGTGGCTGCTGCAACAGGCCAGGAAACCGGCGCTTTCGCATCCACTGGTTTTAATAGACACCACAACAGATCATCGACCGCTTTACTCAAACGAATGCCTGTTGATCATGGCGCTTGCCGGAAAATGTACTGTGCAACTGATCACGGCCACGTTATCCGAACCCCAGCGCGCCCGGTTGGTTAATCGATGGCAAGCGCAGCATTGGATTCGGCTACTCGAACCCTCCGAACCCCAGCCGGAGTGCCCGGGCGACCTGCT
This sequence comes from Halothiobacillus sp., assembly GCF_027346185.1. Classification (GTDB taxonomy): domain Bacteria; phylum Pseudomonadota; class Gammaproteobacteria; order Halothiobacillales; family Halothiobacillaceae; genus Halothiobacillus. The sequence goes on along the minus strand of NZ_DAIESY010000162.1, from coordinate 5,430 downwards.
TTCAGGCTCAACCAGGCTGCATTGGTGTCAGATCATCTCAGATGAACAGGCATTATCCATCACACCCAATGGCGTATGCCAAGGCGGCCTTACCCGCTGCCAGCGGTATCTTCTGGAACAGATCGCTTAGTGCCTGTTATCATCAAGGTCGATTAAGTCAACTGTTCACGCGGGAGGTGGCCTCAGGTCATGCTGGATTCAGAGTTACTGCAAAAAGCAGTGGAGGCGTCAAACGATGGAATCGTTATCGCGGAACAGGAAGGTGGCGATAACATTCTTATTTACGCCAATGCCGCCTTTGAACATCTCACGGGCTATCTTCGGGACGAAATCCTGTATCAGGACTGCCGGTTTCTGCAGGGAGATGATCGAGATCAGGCGGCCCTTTCAGAAATAAAATCAGCCATCAAGGAAGGCCGCCCGACCCGTGTCGTAGTGCGCAATTACCGCAAAGATGGAACGTTGTTTTGGAATGAACTATCCATTACACCGATATTCAACGATAAAGATCAGTTAACTTACTTCATAGGAATCCAACACGACGTCTCTGAACTGGTTCGGCTGCAAGAGGAAAACAATGCGCTTAAGGCCCAACTGGCGAAAATCAGCGCTACACGGTCACAAAATAGTGTGCCCACCGCTTGATTTTAAATATAGTATGGCTCGCTTGCCCTTAAACGGAATTATCGGTTACACCACGTTATGACTCCTCCTGCTATCACTGGCCTTCTGGCTGCCCTCGTAAAGACTTCTGTCATCGAACCACAACGAGCGACCGAGATTCTGGGAAAGTCGCGCGCAAGCAAGGAACCCATTATTCAGACGCTGATCAATAGCGGGGTTTCCTCGGCCAAAATTGCCCAAGCGGCATCAAAAAACTTCGGTCTACCCCAGATCGACCTAGATGCGTTCGACACCACTGATTTGCCCACAGCCATCGTTCCCGCAAAACTGCTTGAACATGGCAATGCCTTACCTCTACGCAAGCGCGGACGACGTTTAACGGTCGCCATGGCCGACCCGTCGGATCTCGGCATTCTTGAGAATTATCGATTCAGCACTAACCTCGCCATTGATGTGGTCGTAGCGGAATCCCAGAAAATCAACCGACTGCTGGAAGAAGCCAGCAGCAAGGCAATGGCCAATCTTGCCAATCTCGATGACGATCTGGCCAATATACAATTCGACGAAGGTGATATTGCCGGCGACAGCAGCACCAGTGAAGACCCTCTTCAGGACGATATCGTCGTCAAGTACGTGACCAAGGTGCTCACCGACGCCATCCGCCGCAAGGCTTCAGATATTCATATAGAACCCTATGAGAAGAAATTACGTATTCGCGTTCGTATTGACGGCATCCTGACCGAAATACCACCACCGCCTTACCAACTGGCCGACCGCATCGTTTCCCGCGTTAAGGTCATGAGCCGCATGGATATTTCCGAACGACGAGTACCGCAGGATGGTCGGATCAAGCTCAAGCTTTCCGCCGGTCGCTCGATCGATTTCCGGGTCAACTCGCTCCCGACCCTGTTCGGCGAAAAGATTGTTCTGCGTATTCTCGACCCCACCAGCGCGCAACTCGGTATCGATTCGCTCGGCTATGAAGAAGACCAGAAACAACTCTACATGAAAGCGCTGGAGCGCCCCTATGGCATGATTCTGGTTACCGGCCCTACCGGTTCGGGTAAGACCGTGTCGCTGTACACAGGTCTTAATATCCTCAACACCATGGATCGGAATATTTCAACGGCGGAAGATCCTGCTGAGATCGTGGTACCCGGAATCAATCAGGTCAACGTCAATGTGCGCGTAGGTCTTACGTTTGCGAGCGCCCTACGCGCCTTTCTGCGTCAAGATCCCGACATTATCATGGTTGGTGAGATCCGGGATCTGGAAACAGCCGAAATCGCCATCAAAGCGGCACAAACAGGTCACTTGGTGTTGTCCACGCTGCATACAAACGACGCACCACAAACGCTTACCCGCTTATTGAACATGGGTATACCCGGTTACAACATCGCTTCATCCGTAAACCTGATCATTGCACAGCGACTCGCACGACGGTTATGCAACAACTGTAAAAAGGTGGATCATGTACCGGACGAAGAACTTGTGCGCGAAGGCTTCAAACCCGCCGATGTTCAGGCGGGCCTCAAGATTTTCAAAGCAGTCGGTTGCGATCAGTGCACCAACGGATACAAGGGTCGCGTCGGTATTTACCAGGTAATGCCCGTCTCTGAAGAAATGGGACGAATCATCATGCGAGGCGGCAATTCTATGGAACTGGCAGAGCAGGCGGCTAAAGAAGGGATTAATGACTTACGGCAATCCGGCATGCGTAAAGTGAAAGCCGGCGTGACCAGCCTCGAAGAACTCAATCGGGTGACCAAGGATTAAGGGAGAGCTCCATGGCAATTGCAGCGACCGCAAAGAAGAAACCCAAGGACGAGAAAACGATTTTTGTTTACGACTCGAAAAACAAGGATGGAAAACTCGTCAAAGGCGAAATGAGTGCACTCAATGAGATGGTTGTGCGAGCCGAGGTACGGCGACTGGGCTTGACTGTCATCAGGGTCAGGAAAAAGCCCAAACCCTTATTCAGTAACAAAGGGACTATCAACGCAAGGGACATTGCTGTTCTTGCACGACAGCTCGCCACCATGATGACTGCCGGCCTACCCATTGTCCAAGCACTGGACATCATGGCGCAAAGTGCTGAAAAAGTATCTATGAGGGAATTGATTTTCACCGTTAAAAATGATGTGGAAAGTGGTTTGACCTTGGCCGATGCCATGGATAAACACAGGAAGTATTTCGACGAGTTATTTGTTAACTTGGTGCGCGCAGGTGAAGATTCTGGCTCACTTGAACTCGTTCTTGACCGCATCGCGGTGTATAAGGAGAAGAGCGAAAGTCTTAAGGGGAAAATCAAGAAAGCGCTGTTCTACCCCATTGCAGTCGTGGTTGTAGCCTTTATCGTAACGGCCATTCTTCTGATATTCGTAATCCCACAGTTCAAGGAACTATTCGATGGGTTTGGTGCCAGTTTGCCGGCCTTTACCCTATTCGTCATTGGTCTTTCAGAGGCTTTTCAGAAACACTGGATGTGGATTTTCGGCAGTATTGGTCTGGCCATCTTCCTGTTCGTTTACGTCAAGCGTCGCTCGGATCGTTTCAACCACTTTCTCGACATGCTGATTTTAAAGGTCCCGATTTTTGGCCCATTAACCGAAAAGGCAGCCATCGCCCGTTTTGCGCGTACTCTGGGCACGATGTTCTCGGCCGGGGTGCCCTTGGTTGAAGCCATGGAACCGACAGCGGGATCGACCGGTAATGCCATCTTCAAGGACGCCGTCATGAACATGCGCGACATCATCGCAGCCGGTTCACCACTCAAAGTGGCGATGCAGCAATCCAAGCTATTCCCTGTGATGGTCGTGCAGATGGTCGCCATTGGTGAAGAAACCGGTGCTTTGGATACCATGCTCGGTAAGGTTGCCGATATGTATGAGGAAGAAGTCGACAATATGGTAGACGCCATGTCCAGCCTGCTTGAACCCATGATCATGGTGTTTCTTGGCGTAGTGGTGGGTGGTCTGGTTATTGCCATGTACCTGCCGATCTTCAAACTGGGTTCTGTGGTTTAAATCACTCAACACCACTTCTGGAAAGGCACGATAATGATCAACACATGGGTCGGTTTATTTAATGAGTCACCGATTCTGTGGTTGTCTGTTGCTTTAATACTGGGCCTGCTGGTCGGTAGCTTCCTCAATGTCGTTATACATCGCCTACCCATTATGTTGGAGCAAGGCTGGCGGCGCGACTGCCAGGAACTGCTGGAAATTGCCCCGTCTTCAAGCCCAGAAGTCTACAACCTGATCACGCCACGCTCGGCTTGTCCTCACTGCCATGCGCCAATCAAGGCGTGGCAGAACATCCCGATCATCAGTTGGCTGTGGCTGCGCGGCAAGTGCGCGCATTGCCAGCATGGAATCAGCATCCAATATCCGCTGATCGAACTGACAAGTGGCCTGCTTACCCTCTTGGCCGCGTGGTATTTCGGTGTATCTGAGACGGCGGTTGTTGTTTGGTTTTTCAGTTGGATTTTGCTTGCCGCTGCCATTATCGACCTGAAAACAACCCTGCTACCGGATAACCTGACCCTGCCTTTGATGTGGCTGGGCATACTGCTGGCCTTGACCGGGTTTGGCACGACAGTGACACTGGAGAACGCAGTACTCGGTGCGATGGCCGGCTACCTCGCGCTTTGGAGTATTTACTGGCTATTCAAGCTAATCACCGGACGCGAAGGCATGGGCTATGGTGATTTCAAGCTACTCGCCGCGCTCGGTGCATGGTTAGGCTGGCAACAACTGCCGATGGTCCTTCTGCTTTCTGCTGGCGTGGGCGCCGTTGTCGGCATCGGCATGATTCTGTTCCTCAAGCACGACAAGCGGATACCCATTCCCTTTGGCCCGTACTTGGCAGGCGCCGGTTTGCTTGCTTACTATTTTGGCGACACACTGTTCCAAATGGTTTTTGGCATGCCCGGTACGTACTAGTCGACAGGCTGCAAGACGGGAATTAATAGGTACTGCGTTTCATGGCCTTGTTTGTGGGATTAACCGGCGGCATTGCCTGCGGCAAATCAACCGTGGCCCGGTTTCTGTCTGCCCGGAATATTCCGGTCATTGATACTGACCTCATCAGCCGGGAGTTGGTTGAACCCGGTCAACCCTGCCTCGATGAGCTATACCGCCACTTTGGCCCACAAATCCTCAACGAGGACGGCCATCTCAATCGAAAGGCAATGCGGGAGAAAATCTTTTCTGATCCATCCGCTCGCGCTGTTCTTGAAACCATTTTGCATCCGCAAATCCGCCGACTGGCCAAGGAGCGTGCAGAGCAATCGGCCACGCAAGCGCCTTATGTTCTGGTTGTCGTTCCCCTGTTGGCCGACCCCAAGGTTCGACCCCACTATCAGTGGTTGGACTTCGTCTTGGGTGTGCGGGCCACACCATCGATTCAGAAAGCCCGTTTGCTCGAACGTCCGGGTATCGACCCGGCATTGGCCGACCAGATGATCGCGGCACAAAGCTCGGATCGTGAACGTGACGCCGTCGTGAACGAATGGATCATAAACACAGGAGACTTAACGGCCTTGGCTCGTCAAGTCGACCGGTGTCATCACAAGCTCCTTGCGCTGGCAGCGGAACGGGCGCCTTCTGAATAGACTCAACCCGATCCCGAACGAACCTGCTCAAAACGCAACCAGCGTTGCAACTGCCACCAAGCCGTATCCCCTACGCGGCGACGGGTTATCCATATCGGGAAATATCCTTCGTGGTGTTTCAGTACCAGACCAACAAGCTGGGGCCCCGTCCATAACCAGGTGACATCACCCTCCAGCAGTCGGCCCGTTCC
>NZ_DAIESY010000147.1:0-11287 GCF_027346185.1 Halothiobacillus sp. | reverse complement strand
GATCTGCACCTGCCGCTGATCGTGAACCTCTGGTACGACAACACGATGGCCAGGGCGCTGAGTGGTCAGGCGGCCGAACCAAATGATTGGGGTCGCATCCAGGGATTGAGCCAGTCCGAGCATTACGGTCAGTGGTTCGGTTTTTACCGGCCGGATGGCAGTTCGGCGGAACCGCAGGAAGTCGACCAGTGGAAGACCATCCTGTATGAGCCTTGGGGTTCGGTCGAGCCTGATACGAATTTCCTGGTGTCCGATTCCGACTTCGTGGAAGTGCTGACCGAAATCGATATTCAGACTCCGATTCCCGAAGTCATTCAGAATCTGCGTCGAGGCAAGGAATTCCTATTCATCGGCTGCCGTTTCAATGACCAACTGCAGCGGACCTTCGCCCGGCAGATCATGAAGCGCTCGTCCGATCATCATTGGGCGGTGATCGATGGCCCACTGAGTCGCAATGAGGAGCGATTTCTGGAGGAACAGGGCATCCAGCGACTGGATATACCACTGGCCGATGTGCTTACTGGTGCGTTGATGGGGCTGGCGGCGGAGTCAATGGCTTGATCAGAGGCATCCGTTCACGGTAACGAAGCCGTTCGAGGTCAAACGAATCGGCTTGTTAACAGCCGTTGGCGTAGGCGCGAATCACCGATGCGCCAACCGAATCATCAGGATCGAGTCGTTCGATCTGCGTCAACATGTCGCGACAGATGTCGACTTTCCCTTGCCGCAGACGGATGAAGCTGAGTGCCTTCAGTGTAAATAGATAAAAGTGTGCCGGGCTTTGGGTGTCGCTCCAGTCGGCAGCACCTGGCGTCAGCTTCTGCCAGGGCGCTGGGAAACGGCCCAGCCTGGCGCTGACAGCCAGTGCCAGCTCGGCAACATTGGCAGCTTCGTCCAGACGGGATTGCCGAAATAGCAGTTTGTAGAGGGCAAAATAGGCCGAGAGCTGATCAGGATTGACTGCAAGGCTATCCCTCAACATCTGCTCCACATGCTCCAAATCAACGCCATCGATCGTGGGTTCCGCACTCTGGACTCGTCTGGCCTGTGTAATGCTGCGTGTTGCGGCATGCAGTTTATCTTCGTGCTGAAAGTCAAACATCGTTGGGCCATACCTCGGGTTCTGCAAACAGACGTTTCACGGGCTTGCCACCGAGGAGATGCTCTTCGACGATCACCGCAATATCGCTGACCCTGACGCCGGTGTACATGATGCCTTCCGGGTAGACCAATACGCTGGGTCCGGCATGGCAGGGGCCGATACAACCACAGTTGGTCAGCAGGAATCTGCCCCACAGTTTTTGGGCCTCGAATGCCTGTTGAAAGCCCTGAAAGAGGGCCAGTGAAGCCTTCTCACCGCAGGAACCCCGTGGGTGTCCCTCGGGGCGGGACTGTACGCAGACAAACACATGCCGTTCTGGTTTGCTCACGATACCGTTCCTCTTTTAGCCGAATTTGAAGAGGATACCGTGTCCACCGCGTGGATAGGCCCAGTCCACATTGTGGTGTTCTGAGCAGATGATGCGGCAGGTACCACATTCCAGACAGCCATCTGTATTGACTTCGACACCGCCAGATTCGGTTGCGCTGTAGCACGCAGCCGGGCAGGCGAAGGTACAGGCCTGAACCGCGCAGGAGTCAGCGCAGACCGATGGATTGGTAATCTCGATATGCGGGCGGCCTTCGTCGACCCGATAGCGATTCTGAAACAGTTTTTCTTCGATCTTGATCATCTCGTTGCTCTCCACATGCGGAAGGCGTCACCCATGAGTCCCCATAGGGTTCGCCGTTGTACAAAACTCTTGCGTATCATCTTTTCTTTACTGTGCTTGTCTTCGCCGTCCACGGTGAGCATGGTGTGGGCCGCGCGGTTAAGCAGTTCGGGATATACCGAGAAAAAATGCGGGTTATTGTGCAGAATGCCCGGCAGCTCACGGTATTTGTGCAGATCCTTCATCACGAAACTTTCATCCATGGCATCCTTGTAACGGATCAGGTTCGCCGCCGTGCAGGGCTTGTTCGCCTGCTTCAGGGCGATCACGGTTTCCGCTGCCAGTCGCCCGCTGGTCATGGCCAGGTTGGAACCTTCGCGGTGGACCGCATTGACGAGCCCGGCACTGTCCCCGACCAACATCCAGCCATCGCCATACATCTGCGGAACGGCCTTGTAGCCGCCTTCTGGAATCAAATGTGCGGCGTATTCCTTCATCTCGCCGCCTTCGATTAGGGGCGCGATGGCGGGATGATTCTTGAGCTCTTCCAGCAGGGTATAGGGTGCGACATTGCCTTTCTTGAAATCGGAAACCATGCAGCCGATGCCCAGCGTGATAGATTCGCGGTTGGTGTAGAGGAAAGCCGTGCCGACCATGCCGTGGGTCACCGAGCCGAAAATCTCGATCACGACCCCTTCTTCGCCTTTGATATTGAAGCGGCTTTCCACGACCTCTTCCGGTAGGAAGTGGATTTCCTTGACCGCCAGGGCCACGTTCTTCGGTTCGATTTCCTTGTGGAAACCGGCCTTGGTGGCCAGCAGGGAATTCACGCCATCGGCCAGGATCACCACATCGGCGTAGATGTCGCCGCCTTCGCGGTCGGTCCGCACCCCGATGACCTTCTCACCGTCCCGGATCAGTTCCGTCACGGTGGTCTCGCAGATCACCAGCCCGCCGGCTTCCTTTACCTTGCCAGAGAACCACTTATCGAACGGCGCGCGCAAGATGGTGTAACGGTTGGGGCGTTCGCTATTGAACTCGTCCGAACGGTAGTTGCTGCCGATAAAGGAGCGGTCGTCCAGTATCCACATGCGCTGTTCGATGATGTGTCGTTCGAGCGGGGCATCATCGCGGAAGTCCGGAATGATGCGTTCGAGGGCATCTGCATAGAGGATCGCGCCCTGGACGTTCTTGGTGCCGGGGGTTTCCCCGCGCTCCAGTTGCAGGATATTCAGTCCTGCCTTGGCAAGTGTGTAGGCCGCGGCATTGCCTGCCGGTCCAGCACCCACGATGATCGCGTCAAATTTTTCGGCCATGTCAAAGACTCCTGAGTGTTAGCCGGCCCGACGATCCACAGCCAGTCGGCTGCGGAATGCTTCGGTCAGGGCGGGGAGGATTTTTAGGGCATCGCCGACGATGCCGTAGGTCGCAAAGTCGAAGATGGGGGCGTTGGGGTCGTTGTTAATGGCGATGATCACATCAGCCCCCTCCATACCAACCCGGTGCTGAATGGCGCCGGAAATACCTGCCGCGATATAAAGGTTCGGGCGAACAGTCTTGCCGGACTGGCCGATCTGCCGATCTGCCGTCAGCCAGCCGGCATGCGTCACGGGACGCGAGCCGCCGACTTCGGCACCGAGCACTTCGGCCAGATCCCAGATCAACTGAAAGTTCTCGGCCTTGCCCATGCCCCGGCCACCGGCCACGATTAAATTGGCGTAGGCCAGTTGGGCTTTTTCCTGATCCTGATCGGGAATGAACGACAGCACCTTGGCGATGATGTCTGCCTCGTTCATGCCCAGCGTATCGGTCACCAGACGGCCGGTACGACCCGGTTGTGCTTCCGGCATGGACATCACACGCGGGCGAACCGTCGCCATCTGGGGGCGGTAATTAAGGGTCTGGATCGTGCAGAGCAGGCTGCCACCGAACGTGGGGCGGGTGGCCAGCAGGCCGCGGTTGTCCGGGTCGATGGCGAGTTCGGTGCAGTCGGCGGTGAGGCCGGTCAGCAGGGTGGTGGCAACACTGCCCGCAAGATCACGTCCCAGGGTCGTCGCGCCCAGCAGCAGAATTTCCGGCTGGTATTTGTTGACCAGATCCGTCATCGCCTTGGTGTAGGGTTCGTTCCGGTAATCTGTAAGAATGGCGTCAGCTACCATATAGGCGACGTCGGCGCCGTAGGTGAAAGCCGTCTCTGCCGCCGTTGTGGTTTGTTTCAGATCGCCACCCAGCACGATGGCACCGAGTTCGACGCCGAGGACGTCTGCCAGTTTGCGGCCTTCACCCATCAATTCCCAGGAAACCGGGTGAACCTGACCACGCTCCATTTCGACGAATACCCAGATGCCTTTGTACGCGGCCAGTCGGGGATCCAGTTCCAGTCGCTTTTTGCCTTTGGGCGCTGCTGGCGTTGGTGTGTTCTCGCTCATTATCGGACTCCTTCGTTCAGTTAACCGGCTATCAGGCCGAGTTCATTCGCAAGCCGGGGATGCTGACTCGTCAGCACATCGAGCAGGGCGGCTGCCTTGGCTTGCGGGGTGTCGCCATCGGCACCGATCATCTGTGCTTTCACGGCTTTTGGCTTCGGTGCGAATACCTTGCTGACGACGGTGGGTGAACCTTTCAGGCCGATCTTGCTGACATCCTCGATACCGGCTCGATCCTTGTTCCACTGAGGCACAGCGAAACGGGCCGAACGGAACATATCGTCCATGCTGGCGAACCGGATTTTGTTGGTGCCTTCCAGCATGGTGATCAGCGCGGGCAACCGGGTCTTGATGACCTGAACACCCCCTTCTGAGCGGCGCTGGACCGTGATGGTCTGCTGTTCGAGATCAATCTCATCGACGGTGGACACATAGGTGAGGAGCTGTAAGCCGAGACGCTTAGCGATGCCGGGTCCAACCTGCGCGGTGTCGCCGTCGATCGTCTGCTTGCCGGTGAAGACGAGATCCACAGGCGTTGCTTCGCCGATCTTGCGGATCGCCTGGGCCAGTGCGAACGACGTGGCCAGCGTATCGGCCCCGGCAAAGGCTCGGTCTGTGAGCAGCACGACATCGTCGACACCGTAGGCAATCGCCTTGCGTAACGCATCCTCTGCCTGCGGTGGGCCCATGGTCAGGACGGTCACGCGTCCACCCATCTTGTCCTTCAGGTGCAAGGCTTCTTCGATGGCATACAGGTCGAAAGGATTGATGATCGCAGGCACCCCTTGACGCATGATGGTGTTGGTAACGGGATGAACCCGGATCTGCGCACTATCTGGAACCTGCTTGATGCAAACGACAATATGCATGGTGTCTCCTTGGCCCTGTCGGGGATTGCTTCGCTTTCTTGGTCATACTGCAAACTTCGGGCCAAGTGATTCTATTTGCACAACTTGTTGTAAATTAATGATTAATATTGGCGCTTCATTGGCTTATGAGGTCGATTGTCATGTCGCCTTTCCGACAAAGTGGGGTGTTATGTTCATAGTCGAACCAAAAATTTCGGGGCTTCACCGGTGCGGATTTGGATTTCTCTCCAATCAATTCCCCCGACCTTGGAAAGAGGGCAAAGGATGGCAGCTTTTGTCGATGGTCATTTCAAGATCGGTGCGTCGTAAACCGGGCATATCGCGGTGACCATGACGCGATAGGACGTCGCAGGTTTTGGGTAGCCATCGCACGTCGCCTTTCTTACAAAATGATGAACAAGACCGCTATTTTGTGTGTGAAAACCAACAGCAAAAATGGTGGTGCTCAGGAATTACGAATGAAATCCAGCCCTGGCAATAAGGCACGGCTAGGCCTGGGCTGGATCTTTAATTTGTGCCTGAATGCCCTGTCCAGGCGCGTAGTGGCGTGCTGATACTGCGCCCTGACTGTGCCCGCGTACGATCTGGCATACATCCTGCTGATGTGGTTTTGGGCGGGCTAGGTTTCACTTCGGGAAAGCAGGTTCCATCTGTTTCGTTGAATCCGGAGAGCGAACCTTCCCAGCGGAAGACTTCATACGCGAGGTGATCATCATGGCATTCTGGTTTGGCTTATCGTCCCGATCAATGGAAGAAACGAGCGCTACTGCACCATCTCGTACCAATGAGCGGCCAGCGACGTCGCGACCTTCCAGCGTAATCGAGACGGCAGAAAGGCGTACATCCGGCTTCGCCATCGGGTTGGCTGCCCCGGGTGCCCGTGTTTGCGTGACGGCGCTGAAAAGTGCCGCGCCGTCTCTAGAAAAACGTCTGGAGGCGATGGGCATCCGCGTGGGCACCGCACTTGAGGTGCTCCAACACGAGGGCGGCTCAGTCATCGTTCGGATCGGCACGACCCGATTAGCTCTCGGTGCGTCGATGGCGCACCGGGTGCATGTCGAACCGCTTGGCCTGCATTGAGGCGCTCATGATGGACGATATTCACCTGACCATGCTGAAACCCAATGAACGCGGTATCGTGCGCGGATTTGCGCCAGGCGATGCCCACTATCGCCGTCGTTTGATGGCAATGGGTCTTACGCCGGGAACGCCTTTTACCGTAACGCGCCTCGCGCCACTGGGCGATCCGATCCAGATTGAAGTGCGTCATTCGGCACTGACCCTGCGTAAGGACGAGGCGATGATGTTGCGGATCGATCGTCTCGTTTGAGTATGCCAAATCTGGTGGTCGAACCATCGACTAGTGCCGGGAGCGTATTGTGCACGGCGTATCAATCGCTCCCATCCATCACAACGTACTCGTCGTTAGGAACCTGAGTTATGGCAACGTTTACAGTCGGTATGATCGGCAACCCTAACTGTGGCAAAACGACACTATTCAATGCCTTGACGGGATTGAAACAAAAGGTCGGCAACTGGCCGGGCGTAACGGTCGAGCGGAAAACGGGTGCGTTTGAAATCGACGGCAACACGATCGAACTCGTGGACCTGCCAGGCACCTATTCGCTCGACGCCTCATCGGGCGCATCCCTCGATGAGATCGTGGCTCGCGAATTTGCCCTGTCTCGTGAAGCGGACGTCATCGTCAACATCGTTGACGCCAGCAACCTCGAACGGAATTTGTACCTTACCGCTCAGTTGATGGAAATGCGGGTGCCACTGATTCTGGCCGTCAATATGCTTGATCTGGCCGAAGAAGCGGGTATTTTCGTTGATTTTGTCGAGATGGAGCGCCGTATGGGTTGCCCGGTAGTGCCGGTCACCGCAACCCGTAAACAAGGATTGGATGAACTCAAGCGCCGACTGCTCGAACGCGCCCGGCATGCCGATGAACCAGGCATCAAGATTGAATATCCGCCCTTGCTGGAAACAGCGCTGCGCAACCTGATGCCCATGCTGGAACCCGTGGCACAGCATCATCGGATCGACGCGCGTTGGTTCGGGGTCAAGTTGCTGGAACAGGACGGTCAAGCCTGCTCCTTCGCAGATGAATCCTTGCTGGAGGCTGTTGCGCAGGAGCAGGAAAAGATCCGTATTCACCTGGATGAGGAAGCCGATGTCTTTATCGCCGATGCGCGGTACACCTTCATCTACAGCGTCATGCACGCCAGTGTGAAACGACGCGGTCAGCTTCGACGCTCTCTCACCGATCGTATCGACGCGGTGGTACTGAACCGGTTTCTTGGTATCCCCATCTTCCTTTTCGTGATGTATCTGCTGTTCGTGATGAGTTTCAATGGCGGTGGTATCTTTTCGGATTTCTTTGAGCAGACCGCTCAGGCAATCTTTGTCGATGGCGTGGGCAGCCTGCTTCAGGCCCTAAGCGCACCCGACTGGTTGATCGCTTTGCTTTCGACGTCGGTGGGTGGCGCAATCCAGCTGGTGGCTGCTTTTATCGCCCCGATCGGCATGACCTTCCTGTTTCTGTCGATTCTGGAAGATTCAGGCTATATGGCGCGGGCCGCCTTCGTCATGGATCGTTTCATGCGCAAGATCGGCCTGCCGGGCAAAGCCTTCGTGCCGATGATCGTCGGCTTTGGTTGTAATGTGCCTGCCGTGATGGCGACGCGCACGCTGGAAGATCCACGTGAACGGCTGATCTCGGCCTTGATGCAGCCGTTCATGTCGTGCAGCGCCCGCCTTGTGATCTATATGGCTTTTGTGGCCGTATTTTTCCGCGAGCACGGTGGTGAGGTCGTCTTCGGCCTGTACCTGTTGGGTATCGTATTGGCGATCCTGACAGCGCTACTGCTGAAGCGAACCGTGCTGCGCGGTGAGGCGACCCATTTCGTCATGGAGCTGCCGACTTATCACATCCCCACGCTGAAGGGGCTCATGCTGGCGACGTGGGAACGCCTGTCTGTCTTCATCCTGAGGGTGGGAAAGGTGATTATCGTCGCCTCGATGGTGGTGACCCTGATGTCCAGTTTCAGCCCGACCGGGCGACCAGTTGCGGCCGGTGATATTGAGGATTCGATTCTAGGTAAGGTGGGTAAGGTCGTCACCCCGCTATTCCATCCCATGGGGATCACCGACGAGAATTGGCCAGCCGCTGTCGGCCTGTTCTCAGGCGTGGTGGCCAAGGAGGTCGTCATGGGCACGATGAACGGCGTGTATAGCCGCATGGATGCCGCCGATCTGGCTGCTGCCCGCGAGAGCAAGTCTGAGGACGCAATGCCTTCGTTCAATATTTGGCACAGTCTGGCGGCTGCGGTCGCCACGATTCCCGCCAATGCCGAAACCTTCGCCCATGGGTTCTTCGATCCCTTGGGCTTTAGTGCGGTAGAGCAGGCACAAACCAGTAATCTTCAGCAGATTGCAGAGCAGCAAAGCCTCGACACAACCACGCTATCGCGTATGGCTTCACTGTTCAGCGTGCCTGCGGCAATTGCCTATCTGATCTTCGTGTTGCTCTATATTCCCTGTGTCAGCACCATGGCGGCCATCTACCGGGAAACCCGCAGTCGGGCCTGGAGTGCATTTTCGGTGGCATGGGGCATTGGTCTCGCCTACGGGCTGGCCGTGGCGTTCTACCAGACGGCCACTTACGCAGCCCACCCCATGGGTACCGTGACCTGGCTTATTATTCTGGCAACGGTTCTGCTGCTTGTGATCGGCCTGCTCAACCGTCATGGTTCCGACGCAGTGGCAAGACAGCCGATGGCTTCCTGAGATTCTACCGCACGATCTCAAGCGACAATATCATCCATCATGAACGGTATCCGCCCGAGGTGTGGCGGATGTTTCCGGCATCAAGTACCCTCGCTGGAAGTACCTTCTGGCCCGAACATTTCTACTGAGCCCGATTCTCAAGCCGGCCGACTCAGCGGATCGCACTCATAATTAGAGAGGCACCGTTCATGTTATTTAATTCTTTTAATTTGAGATTCCTTAAGTTGCCACGCCACCTGCTGGGTGTTGCCATCTCATTGTTTCTATGTCCTGTTCCTGCCGCCCATGCTACAAATGGCATGGATTTGGATGGTTATGGTGCTATTGCGGCAGGGATGGGGGGCGCGTCTTTTGCTATCGATAACGGTAACGCAGGCATGATGAACAACCCCGCTACTTTGGGGTTGCGTCCAGAAGGGACAACCATCGGTCTGGGGATGACAGTGTTAATGCCTCGTATCAGTGAGACGGTTCCAACCTCGACTGGCAATGCGGTTGTTGATTCCAGCGGTACACGTTATTTGATGCCGAATTTCTCCGTTGTTCAGAAAACAGGGCGGTATACCTACGGGATGGGTATTTATCCTCAAGGCGGGATGGGGTCTGAGTGGGGAAATGAACTTTCCGGCGGTATGAATCTGGAGCAGCGGTCGGAAATCGGATTTGGTCGGGTGATGTTGCCTTTGGCCGTCAATGTCACCGATTCATTGACGCTGGCGGCCCAGCTTGAATATGCCTGGGCGAGTCTGGATCTGAAGATGATCAACCCCATGACGGGTGAGTACTACAGTTTCAGTGACCATAGTGCCTATACCGGTCAGGCAACGGGTTCAGGTTTTGCGTTTTCCCTAGGGGCGCACTACCAAGTCACCCCTCTTTGGTCGGTAGGTGCCAGCTACCACAGCCAGACGCATTTGAATGACATGAAAGCCGAGGGATATCTGAATACCCCGAACAACCCGGCGGATTATCGCGTGGTCAATGCTCAATGGCCGGAAACCTACGGTGTGGGTGCAGCGTTCCAGGCATCACCTCGTTTAAAACTTGTAGCGGACATCAAGCGAATACGCTGGTCCCAAACGCTGAACAGCTTTCAACTGGAAGTGAACGGCCAACCCGCATTTGGAATCCATGGCGCGCCGCAAAACTGGCAAGATCAAACGGTTTATATGCTGGGTGGTGAATATCAACTCACGCCGGATCTGAGTTTGCGAGTGGGAGTTAACCAAGCCAGAAACCCCGTGCCGGACAATACGTTGAATCCGTTGGCTCCGGCCATCATCAAGTCACAGTACACGTTGGGCTTGGGTTGGAAAATAACACCTTCCCATCAAATCGATGCTTCTGTGGCCTATGCGCCGGAGGTTGTTCAAACCAACCCGAATATGTTTGGTCCGGGGATAGCGGGCACGGTTACTCATCGGCAAGTAACTGCTCACCTTGATTATCAATTCCGCTTTTAGCGATGGGGATAATTTTGCATTTGAAAATCTTCAAACTGAAGAGCGGACGATGTTCCAAACATAGCTGGCGATGGGTCCCAGTGTCGGGAAATTTGTCGGCCTCCCCAGAATGGGGTACTTAAATCAGACAGGGGGCGTCAAGGAACCGCCCAGTGATAGTCAGTCATAGATAGTCAGTCATAGATAGTCAGTCATAGATAGTCAGTCATACAATGGAAGCGGCGTTTTCTCCATGGTCGTCAACATTGATGCGATGACCTTTCTCTCATACAGATTCAGCACACACTCTTATTCTTTGTCTGGGCCAACCAAAGCTAATGATTCATTCCAGAACCGCTAGAGCTCTCTGATGAGACCATCAGTGATTTCGCGCTCGGTTAGATCATATTCATTCATTGCCTTCTCATATTCTTTGCTGACTAGAGTAATGATCTTGTCCAGCCTATTTTAAAGGATGGTAATAAAGAAGATTCGACGTAGGTGTAACCAGACGGTCGAGCAGCGTATTGGGCCGAGAAGCTGAGGAGGGGTCTCGTTCTTATAGGTAATTGCGAAGGAGACACAAGCAGACGTTGGTGTAGAGAGATATTTCCGCTTTGTGCCCGACCGGTGCAGATCATGACTACTGCTATGCTCATAGCGAATCTGAATCGCCCAGAGACTTGAGTAAGCTTCAACTCTTGAAAGAATGTAGCCATGAAAACAAAAACAACAACCCCATTTTCTCAGTAAGTTCGGGAACGAGCAGTTCGTCTGATTCAAGAGCATCGGGGTGAATATCCCTTGCTTTGGGCGACCATTGAATCGATAGATCCGAAGATCAGTTATCCTTCATCGACGCTGATCGAGCAAGAAGTATGGGTCAAACGAGCTGAAGCGAACACGAGGGTGTCAAATAATCTGTGTAACTGAGTTCAGTCAGGCACCCGGTCACCGTACAGAATGACGAACTGATTGAGTGCCGCTTTCCAGTCCCTAATGGGACGAGTCCATTTTCTGGCCACGTTCTTCAAGCCCATAAACAG
>NZ_DAIESY010000140.1:0-7704 GCF_027346185.1 Halothiobacillus sp. | reverse complement strand
TGAAGCAGCGGACGCGATGACCAAAGCGGCGGAAGTGCGTCTGGTCGGGCGTCAGTTTGTCGGCGGCGGTTACGTCACCGTTCTGGTCCGTGGCGAAACCGGTGCCGTGAACGCGGCGGTTCGAGCCGGTGCCGATGCGTGCGAGCGCGTCGGTGACGGTCTGGTTGCGGCGCACATCATCGCCCGCGTCCACAGCGAAGTTGAGAGCGTACTGTCTGCCGAAGGCAATGCCATCAACTGCTCCATGATGAATTAAGCCATTCTCTAAGAATGACTGATAGCCGTTCTAGGAGTGGTGGCAGGACATTTTGATACCGGGTTGACTGAATAAATCAGCGCTTCCCTAAGCGATATGTCCTGAATGATGTGTACGTACTGTCCGTATCACGAGGCGCCGAGGAGCACAATTATGCAGGAACATGATAATCCGATCCCCGATTGGACCAGGCAAGATCTGCCACCGATGTTGAGTCGACGATTCGAATTCGAAAGCTATTCTGCGACGCGCGCTTTTTTGGATAACGTCGCGAAAATTGCCGAATCGGTAAAGCATTATCCGAATCTGAGCTTTGGCAAGACCTATGTCAGCGTCACATTGGACGAGGGCGGTAGCAAAATAGGCTCCGAATCGGTGGCGTTGGCTCAGAAGATCGACGCACTCCTCTTGGATGAAGGCAAGTAGTCTCATGAGCAGCTTGCGCCTTGCCATTGTGAACCAGAAAGGCGGGACGGGGAAAACGACCTTATCCATCAATCTGGGCGCCGGATTCAGCCAACGTGGCACCACCGTGTTGCTGGATGCTGATCCACAAGAATCAGCCGGTCACTGGGCAAAAGTCAGCGGCAACGACGGCGACCTGCCACACATCGAAGGCGTTGTAGCGGGCGAGGTGCGTGAACGCATCCAGCATCTATCTGATGCACACCGGTATGTGCTCATCGACTGTCCACCGCATCTGGATTCGGACATTCTGCGTCGTGTGTTGTCTTTCGTGGATATGGTCCTGATTCCAATACAACCTTCCCCTCTGGATGTATGGGCAAGTATCGGCATGGCGGGCGCCGTGCAGGAAGCGCGAGTCAGCAATCCTGATCTGCGCGCGTACATGGTCCTCAATCAACAGGATCATCGCAACGCACTTTCGCGATCCATGCATGAGGCACTGGCTGATTTTGAAATCCCGGTGCTCAGAAATGGCCTGGCGCGCCGCGCCGCTTTTAGAAGTGCTGCACTGGAAGGTTGCAGTGTTTATCGACTGGGCAAACGCGGTTCCAGTGCCGTGAATGACATAGAAGCAATTATTGAAGAGGTTTTAGACTTATGACGACAGTAAGCAACAAGCTGACAGCCGGACTCGACAAGGTGCGTGAAATTAAACCAACCGAGGCTCCGGCAATTGAAAATAGCACTCAGCCAAAATCCCCGGCACGTCGCAAACCGGAACCTCCTAAATCGAGTGGGGCCCAGACTGCGGATGTCGAACAGAAACAGACTATCCCAGCCGCTCGTGTTTGGCCTGATTGATTGGTTTAGTGTGCCAACAATCGCAATGCATTGGTTTATCAATGGTTATAAAAAAATCTCTGCCATGAGGTAAAAGGGCGGGGATTTTTGAGGCAGCACGAAACTGTGCCGCCTTCAATGTTCGATTGGAAATTCCTTGCCCATTACATTTGACCGCGGTTCCCAAATGCTTGCGATATATCAGGGTGTATTCAGATGCCAGAAACTGCCCCAGCTTGCCAACCACGACATTTCCCCGTGGTCGACAAAAGTTCCTCGGTATCGTGCTCCCCTGAGCTTGGTACACACCCGTAAGGGAAGCGCTGATTTAGTCAGTGCTTCCCGCTTGGGGCAGGATGCCCCAACACGAACAAAGACGTCAGTCTTTGATTCGTGAGAGCCATCGCGGGCGTGTACCGCGATGAGCGAGCTGATTTATTCCAAGGATGGAATAAATCAGTATTTACTTAGAGGATTCCTTCAGATGACACAGGAACTTGCCACGCTTTCCAGGAAACTCCTGAGACATGCTTCGTTGCGGCAAATAGAGGTTTTCGAATCGGTAGCGCGACTCGAAAGTTTTACCCGTGCCGCGGCGGAATTGAACCTGACCCAACCGAGTGTATCTGCACAGGTTAAAAGCCTGTCGGAGGTTATAGGGCTAGATTTGTATGAACAAATCGGCCGGCGCATTTATCTGACCGAGGCGGGTCAAATCGTGTTACGTGGCTGCCGCGAGGCAATGGATGCGCTGGCCAATATCGAAATGTCTCTGAATGACTTGAAAGGATTACGCAAGGGGAGGTTGCGGCTTTCGGTCATTACCACCGCCAAATATTTCGCGCCGGTCGCCCTAGGTTATTTTGCGGAACAATATCCGGATATCGAATTGGAACTGATCATTTCTAACCGGGATACCCTGATGAGGCGGATCGAGGAAAATGCCTCCGATCTCTACATCATGGGGCAGGTGCCGCAAAGCCGGATTGATCTTGAGGTGATACCCTTCGCGCCAAACCCCTTGCTGGTGATCGCCCACCGCAGCCACCCACTCGCTAAGGTACGAAACATTCCGCTCAGTAGGATCGCAGAAGAGTCCTTCATCATGCGAGAACCCGGCTCCGGGATTCGGCACAAAACAGAAGAGCTGTTTGCGCGCCACGGGTTGTCGATCAAGACTCGCCTCGTGCTCGATGGCAATGAAGCGATCAAACATGCAGTGGTCGGGAAGTTGGGACTGGCTGTGGTCTCCGAGCACGCTCTGAATATTGAAGGCGTCGGTGGACCGCTTGTGAAACTCGATGTGCAAGGATTTCCGTTGGAAAGTTGCTGGAACATCGTGTACCCAAAAGGCAAGGCACTTTCCGTACTGGCGCGCAAATTCCTTTCCTTTTTGAAAACACACGGCGGCGATTATCTTAAAATTGGCTGAAAACCATTATTTGGATAATGAAAACGAGCTTGAAACCAGTCGGTTTGCCCGAAATTATGTCGGGCTAATTTTTTCTCAATGAAAGCGGAACGAAGTGCAATTCGAAGTATTCCATATCGGCGGATAAACGATAGATCTTTGAAGTCCGGCTGAAAAAACTCAATTTCCATTGATCGCAATCTTTGCTTGCATAGAGATTATCCTATGGAAAAAATCCGAATAACGTCACTTATTCTTGTTTTATTCTCAGTCGTATCGGGATAATTGCATTTATAAACAAGGAGCTGTATCAGTCAATTTGAAAATAAGTGGCTAACCAGTGTTAAGTTTGATCCATTTATAGATTTTGCCCTATGCCAGATTGGGTAAAATCGAATTATACATAGGGTGAATTGACGCTTATCTTCTCACACATAGGGCAAATGAAATAAGAGACGTGAGGATAAGACGATGACCGCCGAGCTGTTGGCTAATGCTACTGGGCTGATGTTACTGGCCATGCCGATAACAATGCTTGCTTTCTCACTTCCGATTGCCCGCACGGGTGTGGATGCCGCACTGATTTATCGCCGGCGCGTGGCATCAGCCACCTTGATCGCATTTGCACTCGCTCTGGTTTCTGTGCTGATGTACGCCTCCGGGTCGCGCAGTGATCTATTCATGCCGGCGATACCTTTGCCCCGCTTGGATAGAAGCATCGATCTTCATGTCTCCATTGTCGTCAATGGTCTGAGCTTGCTGTTGGCCACGCTGGTCAGTTTTGTATTAATGATCATTGCGCGATTCAGCATTCAGTATCTCGATGGTGATCCGCAGCAGGCCCGTTTTTTCCGTTTGCTAGGATTCACCGGCGGCTGGTTTCTGTTGGTGGTTATTGCCGGGAACATGGCATTGTTTACGATCGCGATCCTGATTACCGGATTTACTCTGCATCGGCTGCTGGGGTTTTACTCTGAGCGGCCCCGCGCCATCATGGTCACACACAAGAAATCGATTTTCAGCCGCACGGCTGATGCGCTGTTGATCATTGCCACGGTGCTTATCGGCCTGCAAGTTGGCAGTCTGGAATTCTCGGCGATTACCGCGTTTGTGCAAAGCCATGAGCAGTTGCCTCTCGAGTTGCACATTGCCGCTTGGTTGATTGTGCTGGCAGCCATTCTCAAGAGCGCGCAGTTTCCCTTTCATGGCTGGCTGATCCAGGTCATGGAAGCACCGACGCCCGTATCGGCACTGATGCATGCCGGCATCGTCTATAGCGGGGCGATCATCGTGCTTCGTACCAGCAACCTCTTGATCGCCGACGGCTATGCCCTCATTCTGTTGGCCGTCGTGGGCCTGACCACGCTGATCATCGCCTCGCTTGTCATGTTGACCCAGTCAGCCATCAAGTCGTCACTGGCATGGTCCACGGCTGCCCAGCTGGGCTTTATGTTGCTGGAACTCGGCCTTGGTCTGTTCGCTCTCGGGTTGCTGCACCTCGTGGGGCACTCGTTATACAAGGCACATGCATTTTTGTCTTCGGGGGGGATTGCCGATCAACTGCGCCAGCCCAAGATTTTCAAATATCGCCCTGTTTCCCTGGCAGCGTGGATGATCACCTTCCTGGGTAGCTTGTCGATCGTTCTAGCATTGGTCATCGGCATGGGATTGCGCTTGCAGGATGAACCCACGCTGCTGGCTTTGGTCGTCATCATCGCGTTGGCTACCGAGCAACTGGTGCTCAAGGTACTGAGTTATGGCACCGTCGGGGAGGTGGTTACGGCTATTGTCACTGCGACGGCCATGTCTGCAATCTACTTTGTCTTGCATGGGTTGTTCATGCACGGTTTCGCACAGGAATTTGCACCGCTGCCCACCAAGGTCTCAGACCTGAACTTGGTCCTGTACTGGAGCCTGATCGTGTTGACCATCGCCGGATTCGTCGCCGTGGCCTGGTTGCAGGGGCCGGGGCGAGAACGGATGGCGCGCAGCAGTCAGACGGCCTTGTTTATCCACTTGTATAACGGGTTATACGTCGATCGTTGGGTAGAGCGTTTGTCCTATCGTTTGTGGCCGGAAAAAGTAGGGCGCATGACCCGGATGCCGGATTCTGAATTATCTCGAAAGTCCCGTTGTACCAATGATGCCCAAGTCTGAGCCCAGCTCGTGAATTGCTAAGGAAACCATGATGAGTACCTCAACGCACATATCTTCACGTCAAAACCCGCAGGCTCTTTTGTCACTGATCGAGGAAACCTGTCGTAAAATCACGCCTGTCTGGCCACTGGATTCCTTTGTGGCCGTCAATCCCTATCTAGGACTGATCGATCGGCCCTTCACGGAGGTGGGAAACTATCTGGCCGAAACCACAGGCGAATACCTGTACATGGAACGAGCGTGGTTCGCCAAGAAAATCATCACGGGTGCGATCAAAGTTTCGGATCTGACCGAGGCCGCCAATCAGCTCAAGTGTGATATCGATGTCAACAGCATAAAGCAGGCGGCGCAGTGCGAACCGACCCCGAAAAAGCCGCTTCCACTGCTGGCCCTGGAACTGAACCGGCGTGATGCACCGCCGTTTCTTGCTTTCGTCACTGATCAGATCAGCGGCTATCTGGCTGCGCATTATGACCGTGGGCAGGCGCTGTGGCATATACCATGCGAGGCGGAAAAACGTCTCTATTCGTCCTGGCGGCAATACACTCTGATCGACCGTTCATCCGGCGCAGCCGGGCTCAAAGGAGTGAGAAAGAACCTGCTTTGTGTTTCTGAACATTCGGAAGAGGCCCTGAGCTGGGCGCTGGCTCAAATCGATTTACCCGAAGAACAGTTGGCCGATTACTTGTTTGCCACGCTTAAATCAATTGGTGGCTGGGCAAGCTACTGCCGTTATCTGCTCTGGCAGGCTGAACTGCAGGGCGAGGAAAACGATGACTTGCGGGATCTGATGGTAATTCGTCTGGTTTGGGATGCCCTGATCCTGATGGAAATGGACGAACCTACGCGCCAGCGGTGGCGGTTGAAGATGTCTGAATGGCAGCGACAACGGGGGTTTCAATCGAACGAAGATATGCCCATCGACGAGATTCTGCTGACAGCAGCGGAAATATCCTTTCGTCGCAAGGTGGCGAGCGGCTTGAAATCCAAACCCGAGAATTTACCTGCCGCACCCCCGGAAATACAGGCGGCTTTTTGCATTGATGTGCGCTCAGAAGTTTTCCGGCGGCATCTGGAAGCCAGTATGCCCAATCTGGAAACCATCGGCTTTGCCGGGTTCTTTGGCGTGCCGGTTGAATATTGCCGCCTCGACGAGTCTTATACCCGATCCCACATGCCGGTATTGCTCAAGCCGGTTTTTCGCGCCCAGCAAGTGGGCGACAAGGCCATTGCTGAACGACAACACGCGCGCTTGAGCCGGTCTGCGACCTGGAAGCAGTTCAAACTCTCGGCGGCATCCTGTTTCACCTTTGTTGAGTCGGCAGGGCTGAGTTATGTGCCACGATTGCTTGCCGATACCTTGGGCTGGCACCGGCCATCCTTGCCACCTGATGAGGCCGGGCTGACAGCCAAGGAGCGCTCCCAGCTTCATCCGGCGTTGATTGGCGCCAATGGCGGCGCGCTTAGTGAACAGGAAAAAATCAAACTGGCAGAAGGCATGCTGCGTGGACTCGGATTGATCGATCGGTTCGCCCGCATCATCTTGCTTGCTGGCCATGGCACTTCGACCACGAACAACCCGCATCGTGCGGGTCTGGATTGCGGCGCCTGCGCGGGGCAGACCGGTGAAGTCAGTGCGCGGGTGGCCGCATCGCTACTCAACGAGCCCGCAGTACGGCTCGGACTAGCCGCCAAGGGTATTCGCATTCCGCGGGATACCCGATTTATCGCTGCACTTCACGATACCACCACGGATCAGGTGTCTTTACTGGATGTGCCGACCACAGGCATTGATCCAGCAATTCTGAAAGCGGTCACGCAAGCGTTGGAACAGGCAGGAGAACTGACTCGACTTGAACGGTTGGTCACACTCGACAAGCAGGTTGATCAACAGTCGGCGGCGCGCCATGTCATTCATCGTGGCCGTGATTGGTCGCAGGTGCGGCCAGAATGGGGTCTGGCCGGCAATGGCGCATTCATCGCGGCACCACGCTGGCGTACCCGAGGTCTCGATTTGCGTGGTCGTGCATTCCTGCATGATTACGATTGGCGCAAAGATCCCGATTTTGGCGTTTTGACCCTGATCATGACCGCGCCGCTCGTGGTTGCCAGTTGGATCAACCTGCAGTATTACGGTTCCACCGTCGATAACGAACGACTGGGCTGTGGCAACAAGGTCTTGCACAACGTTGTGGGCGGGCTGGTCGGCGTGCTCGAAGGCAATAGTGGCGATCTGCGGATCGGCCTGTCGTTGCAGTCCCTGCATAACGGCGAAACCTGGCGACATGAGCCACTGCGGTTGAACGCGTTCATAGAAGCGCCCACCGATGCACTGGATCGAATCATTCAAGATCACCCCATGCTGCGCCAACTGGTAGACAATCACTGGGTGAACTTTTGTCAGATTGATGAAAGAGGAGGAGTCAAACGTCGATTTGCCAATGGTAATTGGCGCAAAGATTAAGTGTTCGTGTCACGCCGACCCGTGTTCGCGAGGGTGTACAAATAACTGTGTAACTGGTTATCTGCGACTAACGAGAAGGAGGAGAACCAATGACCATTACCCAGAAGAAGACCGATGCCCTGCTCGACGAGCTTCTGAAAGGCTGCCGCACGCCGCAAGACATACTGG
>NZ_DAIESY010000128.1:0-37039 GCF_027346185.1 Halothiobacillus sp. | reverse complement strand
TACTGCGTGGCCAAATTATCGAAGCGCATATCGACGATAAGGAAGCCGGGAAATCAGGAGATTGAACATGTTATCCGAGTTTACGCCCTTGTTGATGTCCGTGCTTATTTCCGGCCTCATCCTGCTTGGCAGTGTTTTTGTGCTGTTGGGGTCGGTCGGCATGGTCAAGTTTCCCGATTTTTTCATGCGTCTACACGCGCCGACCAAAGCGTCAACATTAGGGGTCACTGCGATTCTGGTTGCCTCGATGATTTTTTTTACAATCAAACATCAAAGCCCTTCGTTGCATGAATTATTGATCGTGATATTTCTTTGGCTGACAGCACCGATCAGCGCCCTGATGATGGCTTCTGCCGGTCGACGAGTGCATAAAAAAAAGGTGGACACAGACTTAAGTCCGTGCCCACCACCGTAAGGCAGCTATGCTGAGGCCTTAAAGTTTGAACTGATTGATCTTCGCCTGCAGCCCTTCGGCTAGTCGCGCCAGTTCTTCGGAAGCAATCCGGGTCTGACCCGCACCTTCGGCGGATTGTTCGCTGATCGAAGAGATCTTCTGAACATTCCGGTTCATCTCTTCCGTCACCGCACTTTGTTCTTCAGCCGCGCTGGCAATCTGGAAGTTCAAATCGTTAATGGTTTGCACCGATTGCGTGATGGCCTGCAGTGAATGCTCGGTTTCATTCATGGCCCCGGTGATAAAAAACCCGACACTTGTCGGGTTTTAGGCTTTCAATGAAATTGATTTATCAGAAATTCCAAGCGGCACAGAACCGTGCCTTGCTCAATCAAGCTGAATGCTTAGCCTTCAGACTTGGAACGGAAGGCATCATGGCATTTTTTGCAGGTTCCGGCCGTTTCCTTGAATTTGGGACCAATTTGAGACATATCACCCGTTTTTGCGGCCAAGACCAAAGCTGCGGATGCTTTCTGGAACGCAACTACGTCCTTGTTGAACTCCTCAGGCTTGCTCCAAACTTCGTCCTTGGCGTGCGTCGGGGCGGTCATGCTGTCTGAGCCCTTGGGGAAGCCATCCTGAGTCAGAAGACTCATGGTGTGGACGGTTGATGCCATTTTCTCGAAATCCGCCTTGTCATAAGGCATTTCTTTCTTGACCATGGCGGCCATCATCTTGAAGTTATAGCCGGTTACTTCCATCATGGACTGACGATACTTGATCGCATCGGTCATGGCATCAGCCGAAGCGAAACTCCCAACGGCAACTGACAAACCCAACGCTGCCGCCACTGCAAATTTAACTAAACGCATCGTTCTTCACCTCTTGAGTGTTAAATAAGAATTCTGACAGGTATTCGAGCCCGAGATTCATCACTCGCGCTCCATAAAAATATAGTGAAATGCTATAGATTGCAAAATTAGTCAGACAAACTATTTCACTGGTCTGCAACACCCACGCCCAATCGCATTTCATATTAGGCGCAAAGAAAACAACCGATCGGCTAAACTCCGAGCTTTGATTGTATGAAATGAGGCTTTGGATGATTCGGAACTTCGTGGATAAAACCCCGGTCGTGGCATCAGACGCCTGGATTGACGACTCGGCCGTCGTGATCGGAGACGTACATCTGGCGACCGGCGTATCCATCTGGCCCACAGCCGTTCTTCGCGGTGATGTGAACAGCATCCGAATTGGTGCGCGCAGCAATCTGCAGGATGGCGTCATTGTTCACGTCAACCAGTCCAGCACCAAAAGGCCGAATG
The DNA here is from genome assembly GCF_027346185.1 of Halothiobacillus sp. Lineage (GTDB taxonomy): Bacteria > Pseudomonadota > Gammaproteobacteria > Halothiobacillales > Halothiobacillaceae > Halothiobacillus. Next base: position 35,320 of record NZ_DAIESY010000128.1, on the reverse strand, counting down.
GTTCCCCCTGTCTGGTGGGTGAAGATGTGACGGTTGGTCATCGCGCCACCTTGCACGCCTGCACCATCGGCAACCAGGTACTGGTCGGCATGGGGGTGATCGTTCTGGACGACGCCATAGTGGAAGATCAGGTCATAATCGGCGCTGGCAGCGTTGTGGCACCCGGCAAGACGTTGGAAAGTGGTTTTCTTTATCTCGGCGCACCGGCACGAAAGGTCCGCCCGCTTACCGACGACGAGAAGGCTTATTTCGTTCAGTCTGCTCGCTTTTACCATGAATTGGCGCAACACCATGCGCAGCACAGTTCGCCTTGCTGAACCCAACCAGATCTGCCAGGTGAGATGATGAAAACAAGCACTGCCTACGAGGATTATCTCAAAGCTATCTTCAAGTTGGCCGAGCAACGCAGCGATTCAGCAGCAAGTACTTCGGCCATTGCCGAGCGGTTGAACATCGCGCAGGCATCGGTCACCGCCATGCTCAAGCGTTTGAATCATGACGGCTTGATCGAATATGAACGCTACCAGGGTGCGCGACTAACATCTGCCGGTGCGGCAATCGCCATCGATATGATTCGCCGGCATCGAGTGATTGAGACATTTCTGGTGCGTGATCTGAATGTGCCGCTGGCTGACGTGGATGCCGAGGCAGAAATTCTGGAACATGCCTTTTCCAGCGCTCTGATCGATCGCTTATGGGCGCATCTTGGTGAGCCTGAGTTCGATCCGCATGGCGCACCGATACCCGCTCCAGCCCAAGCACCGATTGAACGGCGTGATCTCATCGCTCTTTCTGAGCTTGTTCCCGGTGATCAGGCGACGATTGTGCGTCTGGCGGCTCAAAACGCGGGACAGTTACGCATGCTGACGCAACTTGGGCTGGTTTTGGGACAAGTCATCAAACGGAGTGCCGCTCCTATCGGCGCCAGTGACGTTTATCTGCAAATAGATAAGCAATCACGCGCTTTGAATCCAGAGCTCGCCGATACCGTATGGGTGCTGTGCCCGGGAAAATCCGGCACTGAATAGGATCTACTATCGCCGGACCGTGATTTGAAGATTAAACCGGCACCAGATTGGCATAGCTCAAGATCAGCCATTTACTGCCCTCAATGCCGAAATTAACCAGCACCCGCGTGTTTGCACCTGATCCCTCGTGATCGATGATGGTGCCTTCGCCAAATTTGGCATGGCGCACGGCCTGACCGATACGCCAGCCCTCCTCCGTGGATTCTGGTTTGGCGGATAACCCGGATTGCGCCCGGAATGCCTGTTGCGCTCGTGGCCGGATTTCGTCAATCAATGCTCCAGGTAGTTCCCCCAAAAACCGCGAAGGCATCGGGAACATTTGTCGTCCATGCAAGCGGCGCGATTCGGTGCTGGTGAGGATCAGCACCTTTTGTGCCCGGGTGATGCCGACGTAACATAGTCGCCGTTCCTCTTCGAGCCGACCGGGTTCATCGATGGACATCTGGTGCGGGAAAAGCCCCTCTTCCATGCCAACCAGAAACACGTGATCGAACTCGAGCCCCTTGGCCGCGTGCAAGGTCATCAACTGCACGCAATCATCCCAGGCTTCACCTTGCGCATCGCCCGCGTCGAGACTGGTTTGGCTTAAAAAGGCATCCAGCTCACTCATACCCTGAGATTCAGCCGGATCAAACACGAATCCACGCGCCGCATTGACAAGTTCATCCAGGTTTTCGAGTTTGCTTTGCGCGCGCTCTTGATCGCGGTCCTTCTTGTGCTGCTCACGCAGACCGCTTCGATCAATGCACATGGCCACACGATCGGCTAGTGTTTGTGTAGCCGTTTCGACGGCAAGCGAATCGATCAAATCAATGAATTGCCTTAAACCGCCCGATGCGCGTGGAGGGAATGCACCACTCGCCAACACGTTTTTTGCCGCCTGCCATAATGAGGTTTCAGCCGTTCTGGCCTGATCACGCAGCGCCTGAAGGGACTTGTCGCCCAAGCCCCTTGCCGGGTTGTTTACAACCCGCTCGAAGGCCGCATCATCATCGCGGTTGGCCACCAGACGAAGGTACGCCAACGCATCGCGGATTTCAGCCCGATCGAAGAAACGCAAACCGCCGTAAACCCGGTAAGGCAAACCCGCGCGAATCAAGGCTTCTTCAATGGCGCGAGATTGCGCGTTAGCCCGATAAAGAATGGCGCATTCGCTGCGTGGAAGGCCATCCCGTACCGCCTGCTCGATTTGCTGGGTCACGAAATAGGCTTCGTCTTGCTCATTGAAGGCGAGGTAGTAGCGAATCGGCTGCCCCCGCTCGCCTTCCGTCCAGAGCGTCTTGCCCAGACGCCCCTGATTGCGCGTAATGATGGCGTTGGCCGCATCGAGAATATGCCCGGTCGAGCGGTAATTCTGCTCAAGCCGAACGAGATGCGTGTTCGAGAAATCGCGAGCAAAGTCATGAATATGTTCAATTTTCGCGCCACGCCATCCGTAGATGGACTGGTCATCATCACCCACGGCGAAAATGCCGTTATCTTCGCCGACCAGAAGCCGAGCCCAGGCATATTGCAGGCTGTTGGTATCCTGAAACTCATCGATCAGGACTTGTCTGAACCGGCGCTGATAATGTTGACGTAATGTATCGTGATCTCTCAGTAACTCTGTGGCACGCAAGAGCAATTCGGTGAAATCGACCAACCCGCCGCGCTGACAGATATCTTCATAGGCCTGATAGACAGGCATGATCGCATCATTCAGGTGATCGCCACTCGTCGCCAGATGTCGCGCCCGGAGCCCCTGCTCTTTCCAGCCGTTGATTAGCCCTGCGACCATGCGCGGCGGCCAACGAGTCTCATCCATACTGGCTTCGCGCAGCACTCTTTTGACCAGGCGGAGTTGATCGTCCGAATCCAGAATCTGAAAGGACGGCGGCAGACTGGCCTCCTGATGATGCATCCGCAGCAGTCGATTTGACAGGCTGTGAAAGGTGCCGACCCACAATCCACCCAGGCCGGAACTCGATGAACCGGCCTCATTCGGGTCCAGCAACGTGGACAATCGCTGGCGCATCTCACCCGCTGCCTTGTTTGTGAACGTCACCGCCAACATGCTGTGCAACGAGAGCCCCTGCTCTTCATGCAGCCAGGCCATGCGGTGGGTGAGTACGCGGGTTTTACCTGAGCCGGCACCGGCAAGTACAAGAGTCGCCAACGAGGGGCTGGTTACGGCCTCACGTTGCGCTTCGTTCAGTGGATCGAGGATTTTATTCGTCATGGGTGCAGATTGTACCGGTGATGTCGTACTTTTTACCTGCGCTGTTGTGAATGATGGCCGATTTGTACGAATTTATTTGCTGCAAATAACAAACCCGGCTTTCCGATGAGGTGGTGACCTCAAAGAAAAGCCGGGTGGCGCTGAATAATGCGGGCGCAGTACCCGCTATTCGTCAATGCGATGACGCAAGACGTCCCGGTATCATCACTTCACGTTCTACTTCAGATATGCGTTCTGACACAATGGTTTTATACAGGTTGTAGACCATCAGAATGGTGCCACTCAAGAAGAATGCGCCACCGATGAAACGAACGATGTAGGGAATATGCAGGAACGCGACCGTTTCAACAAAGGTATAGGCCAGATTGCCGTACTGATCGAAGGCGCGCAGCATCAAACCCTGCCCGATGCCGGAGACCCACATGGAGACGACATACAGCACGATCCCGATGGTGGCAAGCCAGAAATGCACAAACACCAGACGCGTGGAATACAGGCGGGTTCCCCACAGGCGAGGAACCATGTGATAGAACGAACCGAAGGTGATCATTGCCACCCAACCCAGGGCGCCGGAGTGCACATGGCCGATCGTCCAGTCGGTGTAATGCGAGAGTGCATTGACCGATTGCAGGGCGAGCATCGGCCCCTCGAATGTGGCCATGCCGTAGAAGGCCAGCGCCGTAACCAGAAACAGGATAATCGGATCGGTTCGCAGTTTCTCCCAGGCACCAGACAAGGTCATGATGCCATTGATCATCCCGCCCCATGATGGCAGCAGCAAAAGGATCGAGAAGGTGACCGATAATGAATTGATCCAGCCGGGCAATGCGGTCCATTCCAGATGGTGACCGCCAACCCACATATACAGAAACGACAATGCCCAGAAATGCACGATGGAGAGTCGATAAGAGAAGATGGGGCGTCCGGCCTGCTTGGGCACGAAGTAGTACATCATGCCGAGGAAGCCGACGGTCAGCACAAAGCCGACAATATTGTGGCCGTACCACCATTCGGTCATCGCATCCTGCGTACCGCTAAAGACGGAATAGGACTGCCAGACCGAATAAGGCACCTGCAAATTGTTGAAGAAGTGCAGGATAGCCGTGGCGAGAATGAATGCCATAAAGAACCAGTTGGCCACGTAAATGTGAGGCTGGGAACGGCGGCGCAGGGTGTTAGCATAGATCAGCGCATAAATGATCAGACCGATCATCATCAAAATGTTGTCCACCAGGGGATATTCGGCATATTCACGACTCTGGCTATGCCCCGCCATCAGGGCCCATGCCCCAACGAGCACCACGGCCTGCCAGGCCCAGAACATCGTGTTGAGCAGGTATTTTCCGCCCCATAAACGCGCCTGACATGTTCGCTGCACGATATAGAACGATGTGGCGATCAGCGCATTCCCGCCGAACCCCCAGATCACCGTATTGGTGTGTACCGGCCGCAATCGGCCGAAGGTGATTTCCGGCACACCGAGATTCAGCGCGGGCCAGGCCAGCTCGGCGGCGATATAGATTCCAGCGGCCATTCCGACCAATGCCCATACCATTGAGGCAATCGTGAACATCTTGACGATGTCATAGTCGTAGAATGCGCCACTGGGCATGGTTGCGGATGATGTGTTCATCAAATAACCTCCCAGATCTGTCAAAAAAACAGTAACTTATAAGTGCTACATGAAGAAGCTGGATCAAACCCTAAGGCTGTTCCATGTTCTGGCTTTTCCTTGACGACCTTGAGCGGCCCGCGCTTTGCGCTGTTTGAATTTAAGCAACAATCAGGCGACTGTTACTTTAGGCAAGTATAGGCGCATTACTACTTATTAATATTGCAATATGTCTATGCCGGTATTTCATGGCTTGATGAGATTGATTTTCAACTCGATTGAGATGAAGTTGCAAAATGCGCACCCTTTTATGCGTTTTCCAAAATGAAGCGAGCAATATCGGTCAGTTTGGCGCCTCGTTCCATGGCTCGTTGCTGCATCAGACGATAGGCGTCCTCTTCACTCAGCTTTTGTTTCGCCATCAGTTCGCCTTTGGCGCGTTCGATGGTCTTGCGCTCACTCAGGGCTTGACGCGCGAACTCGATCTCGTCATTCATGGCTTGCAGCCTAAGCGTCTGGGCATGCAGCAGGTCAAGAATCGAGCGGCTCAGCTGACTTCCCGGCGTATCTGCAGGCGAACTCCCCAATTCAACAGCCTGAACATTGAACAGCCGTGCCGTTGGGAACTCCGACGGTTCATCTAACAACGCTAGTCGCTTGAGCAGTGCGCCGTGATCCTCAAGGTCGCTTTGGGCTAATTTGATCTTTTCGGCACAGAGTTTAACGAGTCGCTCGGATAGCTCATCCTCCATGGTCTTCATCATATCCATGCGTTGTGAAGCCACATCGAACCATATTTCCGCCATCTCGCTACCGACTCGCGCATCAGGCTTCGTGCGTTCGGCAATTCGGCGAAGTTGAGCGATCTGAACCGTGATGTCGGACTGCTCACGTTTTAACCATTCGTCCAGACATTCAGGGGCGACAAATTCGGCAAATACATCCAGACAGCGTCCCTGCCCTTCTTGCAAAAAGTGCATCCTGTTCAGAAGCCTCGGTTCGAAATACCCCTCAACGAAGCCGACAACACCGGTGGCACGCTCTTGTCCGGCGAGTTCCTTCGTCTGCATGAAGTTGAACAGGGCGACGAGTGCACTGGTAATTTGCGGATCGACTGCCGTATCCGCCGCTTCGAATACGACTGCCAACAATGCGCTTATGAGATAGGTAAATGACTGCATGGAAGCGGCTGCCGTCAATAGACGGTCATGCACCTTATGGCGCAGACGCGGCAAATCGTCGAGCAAGTAAACCGCCAGGGCCACCCGATTGAGCAGACGGATTCTATCGGCATGACAGCCGGAATCCAGATTCATCCTATCAAAACAACCCCGCAATACCAAAGCGGCATCTTCACTGCTTTGGGAGAATTGCTTGAGTTCTTTTGCAAACTTCTGGCTGAAACCACCCAGATACAGATTGGTAAAACCCCGTTCCTTTTGCAGCGCGTGGATGGCACGACTCACCGCGCTTACCAGCTCACTGGTGATGGCGAGATTTTGTAACGCTTGCAGCTCACCCTGCCGCGCGGCGAGCATGAAATCGAAGGCGGACGTCATGCGTTCACCTTCCCACAAACTGAACGACACACATTGGATTTCAAGACAAACAAATGAGACACCGCCACTCGATCGTCAATGAGCGACCTTCCTTTGCTTTTCATACAGAAACTTGAGTACTTCATGGCGATAATGGTTATAGGTGGGGTTGTCCGCCAAGATTAACCGGTCACGGGGGCGGGGTAAATCGATCGTCAGAATTTCGCCCACGGTCGCCGCCGGACCATTAGTCATCATCACAATGCGATCCGAGAGCAATACCGCCTCGTCGACATCGTGCGTGATCATGATGACGGTGTTTTGCAGATCGGCCTGAATTTCCATCAAGGAATCCTGCAAGTGGGCGCGGGTAAGCGCATCCAGCGCACCGAACGGTTCATCCATCAACATCACCTTCGGCTGCATGGCCAGCGCCCGGGCGATGCCGACCCGCTGTTTCATGCCGCCGGAGATTTCATCCGGCCGTTTATGCATGGCGTGATCCATGTGCACCAGCTTGAGGTTGTGCTCAATCCATTCGCGCATTTGTGATTTGGATTTCTTGCCTTTAAACACCTGCTTTACAGCCAACTCGACATTTTCATAGGCCGTCAGCCAGGGCAGCAGCGAGTGGTTCTGGAACACCACGGCGCGCTCAGGACCCGGCTCGGTAACTTCACGTCCTTCGAGTATGACGCCACCGTGTGTGGCTTGATACAGGCCCGCCACAATATTGAGCACGGTGGATTTGCCGCAGCCGGAGTGACCGATTAGCGAGACAAATTCGCCTTGCGCAATTTTCAGATCCACTTCATTTAGTGCCAAAAATGAGCCCTTTGGCGTTGGAAACTCAATCGAAACCTGACTGATTTCTAGGTATGCCGTTTGATTCATCACAAAACCCTTTTTTAAACAAAGATCAATCAGCGTAAAACCGATTTCTTATCCCAGGAAATCCAGCGTTGCAGCAGCAACATGGTGCGATCGAGCATGAAGCCGATCAGGCCGATCACAATCACCGCCACCATGATCCGGCTCAGCGAATCGGAAGAACCGTTCTGGAATTCATCCCAGACGAACTTGCCCAGCCCGGGGTTCTGCGCCAACATTTCCGCGGCAATCAACACCATCCACGCGATGCTCAAAGACAGGCGCAGGCCGGTGAACATCATCGGTAACGCCGAAGGCACTACGATCTTGCGTACATGCGTCCACCAGTTCAGGCGCAACACGCGCGACACATTGGTCAGGTCTTGTGAGATGGCCGCCACGCCGACGGCGGTGTTGATGATGGTCGGCCACAGGCAACAGAGCAGCACCGTGATCATCGACACCAGATAGGATTTGGAGAACATTGGGTCATTGCTGACATACATCGCACTGACCACGATTGTCACCAGCGGCAACCAAGCGAGTGGCGATACCGGACGTAAAATCTGGATGATCGGATTCACCGCCGCATGCAGCCCGGCGGACAGCCCAATGGCAATCCCCAACGGGATCGCAATCAGGGAGGCCAGGATGAACCCCGAGAGCACCGTCACCAAACTCGTGCCGATCTGGCTGACGAAGGTCGGTTGCCCGGTATATGGGTAGATGACCGCCTTGTAGTTCGGGTTTTCGGCCAGCAGCTTGGCGTTGCGTTCCTCCTGCATCTGGTAGAACTGGGCCTTCTTGGTCTGGGCCTGCTCGAAATCCTGATACAGATTCTCTGTTTGCTGTGCGACCGCCGTCGGCCCAGGGAAGGTGCCCAATGCCGTGTGAATGTGATCGGCCACCAACGCCCAGAGCACAAGAAATACGGCAATGCCCACGAAGGGCAAGCCAATTGCTTTAGCCAGCTTGCGAAACAATGCGCTGTCCATTGTGAATTTCCCCATTACTTTCCTAGTGCTCATGCGCCACCGACCTTGGGCATCTCATTACCCTTAAGGCCAATTTTGAATTTCGTCAGATAGTCATTCGGCTTGTGGGCGTCATACGTGATCTTGTCGATGAAGGTGTTCGTGATGGGCTTGAACCCGGTTTCCGTGGCGAAATCTGGGAATTGTGACGGCTTGAATTTGCCTTCAGCGATCAACGCCAGCGCGGCTTTTTGGTAAATATCCGGCTTGTAGACCGATTTGGCAGTGTTGAGATACCAATCATCCGGCTTCTCCTCACCGATCTGCCCCCAGCGCCGCATTTGGGTTAAGAACCAGATGGCATCCGAATAATACGGGTATGTCGCGTTGTCTCGGAAGAACACATTGAAATCCGGAACGGGACGTACATCCCCTTTATCAAACTCAAAGGTACCTGTCATGGACTTGGCGATTACGGCCTCATCCGCACCCACATACTGGGATTTTGCAAGGATCTTGACGGCTTCCTTGCGATTCGCATTGTTGTTTTCATCCAGCCAGTGCCCGGCGCGAATCAGCGCCTTAACCAGACGAATGGTGGTGTTCGGATATTTTTTAGTGAATTCATCCGTCAAACCAAACACTTTTTCCGGATTATTTTTCCAGATTTCCAGATCGGTGACGATTGGCACACCGATGCCCTTCATAATGGCCTGTTCGTTCCACGGCTCGCCTACGCAGTAACCATCGATGGTGCCGGCTTGCAGGGTAGATGGCATTTGCGGTGGCGGCGTGACGGACAACAGCACATCCGCATCGATCTGCCCATTGGTATCCCCATGCGCCGGATCATAGAATCCTGGGTTAAGCCCGCCCGCCGCTAGCCAGTAACGCAAGTAGTAGTTGTGCGTGGAAACAGGGAACACCATGCCCATTTTGAAGGGCTTGCCCTCTTTTTGATAATCCTCAACGATGGGTTTGAGGTACGACGCGCTGATCGGATGAACCGGCTTGCCATCGGTCATCTTGGGCAAATTCGGCAGCATCTGCTGCCAGACGGAATTCGAAACCGTGATGGCATTGCCATTCAAATCCATGGAAAACGGCGTGACCAGGTGCGCCTTGGAACCAAATCCGATCGTCGCGGCAAGCGGCTGCCCCGCCAACATGTGTGACCCATCAAGGGTGCCGCCAATCACACCATCGAGCAACACCTTCCAGTTAGCCTGAGCCTGAAGTGAAACAAACAGGCCCTCATCCTGGAAAAACCCTTTTTCATAGGCAATAGCCAAAGGTGCCATGTCGGTCAATTTGATGAAACCTAGTGTCAACTGCGGTTTTTCTGCCGGCCCGACTGCATCCGCCGCCAGTGCCTGAGAAAATGCGCTGCGGCCGAGAACGGCACCAACGGCCAAGGCCACGGCAGAGGCCATAAATCGTCGTCGTCCCGTGTGCGGGCGGTCTGCTGTGGGGGAAACGTCGTGTGCGTCATTCAATCGATCTAAGTTCATCGTATAGTCCTCATAAATGGTTACCGATGGACAAAAAAAAACGCTCACAGAAATCCGATTCTGCGAGCGCCGTTGCTCTTGCGCCTTGGTAACTTCTTCGCTACCGGGCTTGTGATTATTTATAAGCAAGGGGTGTGCCATAATATTTAAACTTAAAATTTCAAATAGTTATCGCAGTTGGCCCTCTTTCACGTGGTGGTAATTGCACCATCTAAGCACAACCGGCCGTCCGAAATGCCTTTTCATAAAGCAATTCAAGCTGCGTTCAATCCGGCCCATGAGAACCGCGCGCCCGTGTCTCGGCTGCCCTCGCGTGAACCATTTTTTCTCGCGTTTGCTTTTTTTTGGTGCAAAAAACCTACCTAGATTTATATAAATTGTTGATAAATAACAAATCATAAAATGGCACAAGGCTTGCTTATTTAACAGACAAAGTCATAAACGACAGACAATTTAATTAAGACAAAGGCGTCTTTCCTGCCCAGAACGGTTCAATTCGTTTGCGGCGAGAAAGATGCCTTTTTAATTGGAGCAGAAAAAAATGATTCGCCCTCGCCTGATTGTGATTGGAAACGGCATGGCCGGAATGCGTACCGTCGAAGAGTTACTGAAACTCAAACCCGACCTGTACGACATCACGGTATTCGGTGACGAGCCCTACCCCAATTACAACCGTATCATGCTCTCGCCGGTGCTGGCCAAGGAGCAGACCATCCCGGACATTATTCTCAACGACGAGAACTGGTATGCCGAGAACGGCATCACCCTATACAAGGGCGTGAGGGTGGAACGAATCGAGCGAACGAAGCGAGAGGTCATCACTCAGGATGGACGGGCATTTCCCTACGATCGCGTATTGATTGCCACCGGCTCTCGTGCATTTATCCCGCCGATACCCGGTGCAGATCTGCCGGGCGTGGTGGGTTTCCGCAGCATTGCCGATGTAGACGCCATGCTGGCTGTGTGCCGCGATGGTGGTCATGCTGTGGTGATTGGCGGCGGTCTGCTCGGCTTGGAAGCCTCCGCGGGGCTGGTTTCCCACGGCATGATTGTTACCGTGCTGCACCGCAACGGCAATGTGATGGATCGCCAGCTCGATGGCGCCGCCGGTCGTATTCTGGAAAAAACCCTGGAAGACCGCGGTATCAGCATTCGCCTGAATGCGCATACCGCCTCGTTGCACGGCACGGATCGGGTCGAAGCCGTTCGGCTCAAAGACGGCACCGAACTGCCTGCTGATCTGGTGGTGATGGCCGCCGGGATTCGACCGAATATCGATGTGGCGCTCAACAGCCGCATTTATTGTGAAAATGGGATCGTCGTTGACGACACGCTGCAAACCTACGATCCGAAGATCTACGCAGTCGGCGAATGCGTACAGCACCGCAAGAGTACCTACGGCTTGGTCGCGCCCCTATTCGAGCAGGCCAAGGTCTGCGCGAATCATCTGGCCGAATACGGCATTGCCAAGTACACCGGCTCAATGACCTCGACCAAACTCAAGGTCACCGGCGTGGACGTGTTTTCCGCCGGGGAAATTCAAGCCAAGCCGCATCACGAAGAAATGGTGTTAGCCGATGCGGCCCGAGGGGTGTACAAAAAACTTATTCTCAACAATAACATGGTTGAGGGTGCTGTGATGGTCGGCGACACCATGGACGGCGCCTGGTACTTCCAACTCATGCGCGATAAAACCGATGTGACCGCGTTGCGCGATCACCTGTTGTTCGGCCAAGCACATGTGGGTGATTCGGGTCATGGCGCGAAAGCGCGTGTTGCCAACTTGCCCGATGCTGCCGAAATTTGCGGCTGTAACGGCGTGTGCAAAGGCGATATCGTCAAAGCCATCAAGGAGCAAAAGCTGTTCACGCTCGATGAAGTACGCGCCCACACCAAGGCGTCGGCATCCTGTGGTTCCTGCACGGGCTTGGTCGAAGATTTATTGGCCTCGACCCTGGGTGGCGATTACTCCGCCGCGCCCTCGGTCAAACCCCTGTGCGGTTGCACCGACGCCACGCACGACGAAGTTCGCGTAGGCATCATCCGCCACGAACTCAAGACCATTCGCGCGGTATTCGACCAATTTTCCTGGAAAACCGAAGACGGCTGCGCCAAGTGCCGACCGGCGCTGAATTACTACCTGCTGTGCGCCTGGCCGGACAGCTATCAGGATGATGCGCAATCGCGCTTCATCAACGAACGGGTCCACGCCAACATCCAAAAAGACGGCACCTATTCGGTAATTCCTCGTATCTGGGGTGGCGTGACCTCACCGTCTGAACTCAAAGCCATTGCCGAAGTGGCCGAGCGCTACGCGATCCCAACGGTGAAATTCACCGGCGGGCAACGGTTGGATTTGTTGGGCGTGAAAAAAGAGCAACTGCCCCATGTCTGGCGCGACTTGAGTGCCGCCGGTTTTGTTTCCGGTCATGGTTATGGCAAGGCGCTTCGGACGGTCAAAACCTGTGTCGGCAAGGAATGGTGCCGGTTTGGCACGCAGGATTCCACCGCGCTGGGCATCCGCCTGGAAAAACTCACCTGGGGTTCCTGGATGCCACATAAATTCAAGATTGCCGTCTCCGGCTGCCCCCGCAATTGCGCCGAAGCCACGGTGAAAGACCTCGGTGTGGTCTGTGTGGATTCAGGTTTCGAGCTGCATGTCGGCGGCAATGCGGGCATCAAGGTGCGCGTGACTGATTTTCTCTGCAAGGTATCAACCGAAGATGAAGTGGTCGAATACACCCAAGCCTTCATCCAGATGTACCGCGAAGAAGCGCATTACCTCGATCGCACTGCGCCGTGGATTGAGCGCGTCGGGCTGCCCTACATCCAGCGCCGATTGATCGAAGATCCGGCCGGACGCAAAGAACTGGCCGAACGGTTTATTTTTTCGCAGCAGTTTTCGCAATTTGACCCTTGGGTTGAGCGCGCCGAAGGCAAAGACGCCCACGAATTTGCCGAGCCACTGGTTTTGGCCTGAGGAGAAAAAGCGTGAGGACAGACAACATGAAAAGTACCTGGTTCACCGTTGGCCCATTGGTCGACATTCCCCGTCTTGGCGCAAAAGTCGTGCGTTTGTATGGCACACCCGTCGCGATTTTCCGTACACAAAGCGACGAAGTGTTCGCGCTGGAGGATCATTGCCCGCACAAGCGAGGACCACTGTCACAAGGCATCGTGCATGATCACAAAGTCAGCTGCCCGTTGCACGGCTGGGTGATTGAACTGGATAAAGGTACGGCCATGGCGCCGGATGAAGGTTGCACACCCAGCTATCCGGTGCGGGTGACCGACGGCGTGATCGAAATCGAGGTGCAGCACCTCGATGCAATGGCGCGCGCGGCGACGGCCTGAATCAATGAAACCCCCTTCAGTCACCATCAAAACCACTTGTCCCTACTGCGGCGTGGGCTGCGGCGTGCTGGCCGAACAAAATACGGCAGGCGCATGGTCGGTGCGTGGCGATAGCGATCATCCTGCCAACTTTGGGCGGCTTTGCTCCAAAGGTGCCGCGTTGGCGGAAACCATCAACTTGCCCAATCGCCTAATGACACCTCTGCAGCGTACGGCCGACGGCGGCTTGCAGCGCATTTCCTGGGATCACGCGCTGGATCAGATCGCCGAAGGATTTCGAGCAGCCATTGACGAATTCGGCCCGGATTCGGTCGGGATTTATGTCTCCGGGCAGATCCTGACTGAAGATTATTATGTTGCCAACAAGTTGATGAAAGGCTTTATCGGCAGCGCGAATATCGATACCAACTCGCGTCTGTGTATGTCCTCGGCCGTGGCAGCTTACAACCGCGCCTTCGGCAGCGACACCGTACCGGTGTCCTACGAAGACTTGGAAAACGCCGATTTAGTTGTACTGGTGGGCTCGAATACCGCCTACGCCCACCCGGTGACTTTCCAACGCTTGGTGGCGGCGAAAGAACGCCGTCCAGAGATGAAATTCGTGGTGATTGATCCGCGCAAAACAGCTACCTGCGACATTGCCGACCTGCATCTGCCGATTGCGCCCGGTGCCGATGCTCTGCTGTTTAACGGCCTGCTGGTTGCGCTGGCCGAAGCCGGTAAAATCGATCATGAGTTTATCGCAGCGTCGGTCGATGGCTTTGATGCCAGCCTGGCCGCCGCCCGCGCCGACGCCGCAGATCTAGAGATTCTGGCACAACGCTGTGGACTCTCGCAGGCGAAATTGGAGCAGTTCTTCGCCTGGTTTATCGCTCATGAACGTACGGTGTCGCTCTGGTCTCAGGGCTTGAACCAGTCGGCCAGCGGCTCGGATAAGGGCAATGCCCTGATCAACTGCCATCTAGCCACAGGGCGCGTTGGCAAACCGGCGATGGGGCCGTTTTCCATCACCGGACAACCCAATGCGATGGGTGGACGTGAAGTCGGCGGGTTGGCCAATATGCTCGCGGCACATCAGGGGTTTACGCCAGAGGCGATCGACCGCGTCAGCCGGTTTTGGGGCAGCCAAAATGTCGCGCAAAAACCCGGTTTGAAGGCCGTGGATTTATTCGCCGCCGCAGGAAAAGGCCAAATCAAAGCGCTGTGGATTATCGCGACCAATCCCGTGTTCAGCCTGCCCGATAGCCATGCCGTGCGCACGGCGCTTGAACACTGCCCGTTGGTTGTGCTGTCTGAATGCGTGGCCGATACCGATACCGCTCAGTACGCCGACATCTTGTTGCCCGCCACCACTTGGGGTGAGCGTGATGGCACGGTGACCAACTCCGAGCGTCGAATTTCTCGGCAGCGTCCGCTGTATCCGCCAGTCGGCGAATCCCGCCATGACTGGCAGGCGTTATGCGCCGTGGCACAACGACTCGGTTTTGGCACCGCCTTCGATTTCGCCGATGCCGCGGCGATTTTCCGCGAATATGCCGCGCTCACGGCGTTTGAAAACAACGGCAGCCGTGATCTGGATCTCGGTGCCTTTAACCAACTCACCGATGAGCAATATAACGAGCTGCCCCCGACCCGCTGGCCACAACCAGCCGACCGGCCACCAGTTGAACCGTTCAGCGATGGCCGTTTTTTTACGGAAAACCGACGCGCCCGAATGCTGCCCATCACGGCACAAGGAGCACCATCGGCACTGACGCCGCTGTATCCCCTGCGTTTGAACACCGGTCGTCTGCGCGATCAATGGCATGGCATGAGTCGGACCGGTGCCGTGCCCAAGCTGCTCAACCATGTCGGCGAGCCAACCCTCACGATTCACCCGATGGACGCGGCGCGCTTCAAACTGCGGGGGCATCAAATCGCGCGGGTTGGCAATACACTCGGGCAATTGTTGACCCGGGTGGTGCTGGACGAGCATCAACGCCAAGGCAGTGTGTTCGTGCCCATGCATTGGAGTGATGCGTTTAGCCGAAACGGTCTGGTCAACGCACTGATCGCACCAATAATTGATCCAGTCTCCGGGCAGCCGGAATTTAAAACCCAATCCGTCCGGGTCGAGCACTATCCCGCAGAATGGTTTGGCTTCGCCTTGATTCGTGAGGGCCTGCCCGTACCCGAGCTCCAAGAACTGCCTGGTGACTACGCCGTCAAGATCACAGCAACCGCTGCAATGCGCATCGAGTTGGCCGGAGTGGCCTCACCCCACGACTGGATGGACTGGGCAAAAACCACGCTTAATCAACAAAAATTCGCCCTTGAAACCGCCGCAGAAATCGACCGCGAATGGATTGAATTTGCCGATTCGGCCACCGGGCGTTATCGCATCGCGCAGATCACGCAAGGGCGGCTCGATTGGGTGCTGCACATCACCCGTGATAGCCGTGCGGTCGATACCCACTGGTTGCTCGGCCTGTTTGCGGAACCCTCGCTCAATGCTGCACAACGGGCCGATTTAATGGCTGGCAAACCCGCCGGTGCGCAGGCCGATGTCGGGCCGATCATTTGTGCGTGCTTCAGCCTGGGGCGCAACCCATTGATCGCCGCGATTCAAGAACACGGCATCACCGATGCCAAAGCCTTGGGCGCGTGTACCCAAGCGGGCACCAACTGCGGTTCCTGCCTGCCGGAACTCAAGGCCTTGATTGCCCAGAACCCGCCATCCGCTGAAGCGGCGACAACCCCAGCCAAGGCGTCTATTGAGGACTGAGATCATGCGTTACTTGCCGATTTTTCTCGATGTTCAGCAGCAAACCTGCCTGCTCGTGGGTGCTGGTGAAGTGGCCGCTCGCAAGCTCGCCCTGTTGAAGTCGGCCGGTGCGACCGTTCGCGTCGTATCGCCGCAGTGCAGTGAGGAAATTCGTGCGCTCATCGACGGTTCGTGCATTTCCTACATCCAGTCAACCTTTGAACCCCAACATCTCGATGGCTGTGGTCTGGTGATTTCTGCCACCGACGACGAGGCCGTCAATGCGGCCGTGGCCGCCGCCGCACAAGCGCGACATATTCCGGTGAATGTGGTCGATAGCCCCGAACTGTGCAGTTTCATCGTGCCGGCCATCATCGATCGCGACCCGATCACCGTGGCCGTTTCAAGCGCGGGCAAAAGCCCGGTGTTGGCGCGTTGGATTCGCGCAAAAATCGAAACGCTCCTGCCGCACAGCATTGGCAAACTCGCAGCATTTATGGGTGTGCGCCGTGCCGCCGTGCAAGCGGCGTTACCCCAGGTGGGTGATCGTCGGTTGTTCTGGGAAAAAATCCTGACTGGCTTGTTACCGAGCACGCTGGCAAGGGGCAAAACCGACGAAGCCGATCGCTTATTCGAACAAACGCTGCAAAAAGACGCCGCGACGCCGACGCAAGGCCGGGTGTATCTGATTGGCGCCGGCCCGGGCGAGCCGGATTTGATGACATTTCGCGCGTTGCAGCGCCTGCAGGAAGCCGATGTGGTTATTTATGACCGGCTGGTGGCACCCGCCATTGTCGAGCTGGCGCGCCGGGATGCGGATCGCCGTTATGTCGGTAAATGCCGCGATACGCACAGCGTGCCGCAGGAGCAGATCTCGCAATTGCTGGTCGAGTTGGCGCAGCAAGGCAAAATCGTGGCGCGGCTCAAGGGTGGTGACCCCTTTATTTTCGGACGTGGCGGTGAAGAAATTCAGACACTGGCCGCGGCGGGCATTCCGTACGAAGTTGTGCCAGGCATTACCGCCGCTAGCGGGTGCGCCTCGTATGCCGGGATTCCGCTCACGCATCGCGATTATGCGCAGTCCGTACGTTTCATCACTGGGCACACCAAGGACGGCCAACTCAGTCTGGATTGGGCGCATCTTGCGCATGGCCGAGAGACGCTGGTTTTTTACATGGGGCTGACTGCCACTGCTGAAATTTGCAGCCAATTACAAGCCCATGGCCTGCCCGCAGATTACCCCGCTGCACTGGTCGAACACGGCACCACGGCACGCCAAAAGGTTTATACCGGAACGATTGCGACGCTGGCCGACCGAATTGCCGGAGCGCAATCGCCTTCGCTGTTGATCGTCGGCGAGGTTGTGCGTCTGCATGACACGTTGTCGTGGTTTGAAGGCTCTGCCGAAGCCGATCCGAGCTTCCTGCCGGGGCCAGACGTCAATCGTGCATCCACCCAACGCATACAGGCTGCGGCATGAACACTTTTCTTTCAAACCATTCGCGGGGGATTTGTGCCACTGAGAATCCACTCTCTAACAAATATCGATAATGAGACAAAAGTCACTTTAATTGATCAGAGGAACACATCATGTCAGAACATATGACAACCGATTACGTCAAGCCAAAAGACCTGGCAAAAATGATGGTCGATGCAGGGGAGTCCAAAGTCCTGCTTTCAACTCGAGACACGCTGATTCGGGCCTACATGGCCGGTGCCATTCTGGCCCTCGCCGCGGCATTCGCCATTACCGTGGGCATTCAAACGGGCTCACCGTTGATGGGTGCTGTACTTTTCCCGGTCGGATTCATTCTGCTGTACCTGCTGGGCTTCGATCTTCTGACCGGCGTTTTCATGCTGGTGCCGCTCGCGTTGCTGGACAAACGCCCGGGTGTCACCGTGAAGCAGGTGCTGCGAAACTGGGGACTCGTGTTTATCGGTAACTTTGTCGGTGCTGTGACCGTGGCCTTCATGATTTCTTTTGTTCTCACCTTCGGCTATACGACAGGCGGCGGCGTGATCGCGGAGAAAGTCGGGCATATCGGCATGGCACGAACGCTGGGTTATGAATCGCACGGCATCATGGGCTGGTTCACCATTTTCATCCGCGGCATTTTGTGCAACTGGATGGTGGCAACCGGTGTCGCCGCCGCCATGCTCTCCACGTCGGCCATCGGCAAGATCTGGGCGATGTGGATGCCGATCATGCTGTTCTTCTATATGGGTTTCGAACACTCGGTCGTCAACATGTTCCTGTTCCCCTTCGCGCTGATCATGGGCGGCGATTTCACCTTTGTTGACTACCTGCTCTGGAACGAATTGCCGACGGCGCTGGGCAATCTGGTCGGTGGCTTGTTTTTCGTGGGACTGATGATGTTTGTCACTCACTACAAAACAGCTCCCTACCGGGAACTGCAACTGTAAGTTGAACTCTTCGCGGGTCGTGGGACTCACGTTCGATAAACCCGCTCATGATAAACGGCTCATCACTATTTGGAGGGAAGTCACCATGACTGATACATATGACAAAGACGCCTTCGCCGGACGGTGTATTGCCCTTCCGGAATCTCGTCAGCTTGATGTGCTGGCAGCACTCTTTGAACGTCGTGGCGCAACTGTACGACGCTGTCCCTTGGTCAGTATTCACGACACACCGGATCAACAGGCCGTCCATCAATGGCTGACCAACTTTATAGCTGATCCGACTATTCGTGATCTCGTCCTGCTAACTGGTGAAGGCGCCCGACGACTGATCGAAGCAGCGGAACGCTTCGGAGTCAAAGCGGCCTTCATCGAGAAACTCAAACGTATACGCTTGATTGCACGCGGCCCCAAACCGGGACGCACACTGAAGGCATGGGACATCCACCCACAAATTCAGGCGAAGATTCCGACCTCTCAAGGCGTGATCGAAACACTCCAGGAAATGGCCGACCTCGGACCACGCATCGGTGTCGTACTCTATGGTTCTGAACCGAATCGCCCGCTCATCCAGGCCATCGCCGCACTGGGGCGACAATCAGCTGCCGTTGCACCCTATATCTACGCGAGCGAATCCGAAGCTGCAGCCGTTGCCGATCTGATTCATGACATGGCCCAAGGGAAAATCGATGCGCTTGCCTTCACCAGTCAGCCACAGTTCAAACGCATGCAGTCGGTTGCTGAAAAGTATGGCAAACAAGACGAACTGACCACCGGACTAGGGCTGACCCATATTGCGGCTATTGGTCCGGTCATGGCGGATTACCTGCGCGAACAGGGTGTGCGGGTCGATGTGATGCCCGAAGAGCGGTATTTCATGAAACCTCTGGTCGACGCGTTATCGGAGTATCTGAACCGGTCAATGGCGATGCATTGAGCTGTCAAAACGTAATGTGCATCGTGTAATCAGCGCCATTGATTTACTCGAAAACTTCTACAGCCACAGACGCACCAAATTTATTCGTCCCGCTAAGAATTTTGCCTCACAAGAGTGCAAAACCAATAGTTTCTCATTGCCTAACAATACATTATCCAGTTGATTATAAATGGATTTGTGTAGTTGGCATCGTTGTCGCTATGTCTTGTATACCAGATGATATTCAAGAAGGTAGACGACATGGTCGAGGGCATAGGCAAAGCGGATCACAAGATAACCAGGCACAGTATTGGTGATTGGTTGATGCGGTGGAAACAACAGGCTGAGCAGGCGCAAGCCGATCTGATCACTCAGCAGAAGAACCTGTTCGCAGCATGGCAAGCAGGCGATGCGCCGCAATGGATTTATCTTACCGATCCTGACGATCTGCAAAAACAGATCAAGGCACTCAAATCAGCTTCACCCAAGGACTTGCCGTTGTACGGTGTCCCCTTCGCGGCCAAGGACAACATCGATGTAGCAGGTATGCCCACCACCGCTGGCTGTCCCGAATTTGCCTTCACCCCTGAAACCGATGCGTTTGTGGTTGCACAGCTCAGGGCGGCTGGTGCGATTTGCATCGGCAAGACCAATCTCGATCAGTTTGCAACCGGATTGAATGGCACCCGGACCCCTTATGGCATTCCCCATTCGGTATTCAATGAGGCCTATATTTCCGGTGGCTCGAGCGCAGGGTCAGCCGTGTCTGTGGCCTTGGGTGAAGTCGCCTTTGCGCTGGGAACGGACACCGCAGGCTCCGGCCGTGTGCCCGCCGGGTGCAATGATTTAGTCGGCCTGAAACCGACCAAGGGGTTGATCAGCACCCGCGGAGTGGTACCGGCCTGTCGCACCCTCGATTGTGTATCTATTTTTGCCAACAGTATTGCCGATGCCGAAGCGGTTCTGGCTGTCGCAGGCACCTACGACGCCAACGATCCTTATGCACGCCGAACCGTACCATCTACCAAGCCGCTGTCATCACCAGGTTTGAAACTGGCAACCTTCAGTGGCTTGCAGTGGTTTGGAGATTCCGAACAGAAAGCCGCCTGGGAACGATACGTTTCCGTGCTGGCCGAGCGCGGCATCACGCTGACCGAAATTGATCCCGCACCCTTCTTCGCCCTGGCGCCCTTGCTGTACAACGGCCCCTGGGTAGCCGAACGACTGGCCGCAATCTTCGACTTCGCAAAAGCCCAACCCGATGCCATCCACCCGGTGGTGCGGGAGATCATCTTCTCGGGCGAGAAATTCACCGCCGTGGATACATTCAACGCTGAATACCAACGCGCGGCACTGACACGGCAAATTCAGGATGCCATTGCCCCGTTTGATGCCCTGATCGTACCCACCGCCCCGACCTACCCAACCATCGAAGCAATGTTGGCCGAACCGATCAAGCGCAATTCCGAATTGGGCACTTATACCAATTTCGTCAATCTGGCGGATTTATCTGCGCTGGCTATTCCTGCGGGATGGCGTTCCGACGGGTTGCCCTTCGGCGTCACCCTGATTGCGGAAGCCTGGGCTGACGCCAAACTGGCTTCAATCGCAAGGGTGCTGAATCAGGACGACTCGGCAGCGATGACGACGCGACGGGATGAAATCGCTCTTGCCGTGGTGGGTGCACATCTGACCGGCATGCCGCTGAATCATCAGTTGACCAGCCGGGGTGGTCGACTGCTCGAACAAACAACCACGGCAGCAACTTATCGATTGTACGCGCTTGCAAACACCACCCCGCCGAAACCGGGGCTGGTTTTCGATCAGGATGGTGCAAAAATTATCGTTGAAGTCTGGGCATTGCCCCGCACCGCATTAGCCGACTTTATTCAGGAAATCCCACCACCGCTGGGCCTCGGAACACTCACGCTTGCCGATGGCCGCCTGGTGACCGGGTTCATCTGTGAGCCGCGGGCCCTACACGACGCGCAAGACGTAACGGAATTCGGCGGCTGGCGTGCCTATATCGCCTCACGTCAATCCACGCCACTTGCCCCGCAACCAAAAGGAATTACCCATGCCTGAAGCTCCCGTACCCAACATGATGCCAAACAAGATTTTTGGCAAGATTCTGATCGCCAATCGGGGCGAGATCGTGGTGCGGATTGCGCGCACCCTGAAAAAGATGGGTGTCACCTCCGTCGCCATTTACAGTGATTCGGACGCCGACAGTCCGCATATCCGTGCCTGTGATGAAGCGATTGCGCTGGGTGGCCAAACGGCGGCAGAAAGCTACCTTCAGGCCGAAAAAATTCTTGAACTCGCCAAGGCACACGGTGTTCAGGCCATTATTCCCGGCTATGGTTTCCTCTCTGAAAATGCCGATTTCGCTGAACGCTGTATTCATGAAGGCATTGTGTTCATTGGCCCTACTCCTGCTCAATTACGCGAATTCGGATTGAAGCACCGTGCCCGCGAACTGGCTGAGGCTGCCAACGTGCCACTCGCGCCGGGCAGCGCCCTGCTCAAGGATTTGCAGGCAGCATTGCAGGAAGCCGAACGGATCGGTTATCCGATCATGCTCAAAAGCACCGCAGGCGGCGGCGGTATCGGCCTGAAACGCTGCGCGGATGAACCGGCGCTGATCGAAGCGTTCGAAGCCGTGGCTGGTATGGGGGCACGCTTCTTTGGTGATGGTGGCGTCTTCGTGGAGCGGTTTATCGACCATGCCCGCCACGTTGAAGTGCAGATCTTCGGCGATGGCAAAGGGCGTGTTGTCGCCTTGGGCGAACGGGATTGTTCCCTGCAGCGACGAAATCAAAAAGTCATCGAGGAAACACCAGCACCAAATCTGCCACCCGCTACACGAGCGGCACTGCTGGCATCGGCCGAGCGACTGGGTGAATCTATCGCCTATCAATCGGCCGGTACGGTCGAGTACATCTACGACGCACCGCGCGATGAATTCTATTTTCTTGAGGTCAACACCCGGTTACAGGTTGAACACCCCATCACCGAAGAAGTCACCGGCGTCGATCTGATTGAATGGATGGTATCGCTGGCCGCCGGTGTGCCCTTTGAACTGAGCGCCCCTACCCCGCATGGTCATGCCATAGAAGCGCGCGTCTATGCCGAAGAACCGCTGCGGCACTTCCAGCCAGCACCCGGCCAACTCAGCAATGTAACTCTGCCCGATGATGCTTTCGTCCGTGTGGATACCTGGGTTGAAACCAGCACCACGGTGCCCGCTCAGTTCGATCCGATGCTCGCCAAGATTATCGTTACGGGCGAGACGCGCAGCAAAGCGCTGTCGAATCTGGCCGAAGCACTTGCCAAAACGCGTTTTGATGGCATTTCGACTAATCTGCCGTTTCTACGCGACCTGCTTTCCCTGCCGGATTTTGTGGCGGGCACCCACAGCACCGGCAGCATCGACCATTATCTTGCAGCCGGTGCCTATCAACCGCCTGCCATTGAGGTCATCAAGCCGGGCACCTATACCACCGTGCAGGAATACCCCGGGCGACTCGGTTTGTGGCATATCGGTGTACCGCCCTCCGGGCCCATGGATGACTATGCCTTGCGTCTGGCAAACCGGATCGTTGGTAATACGCCGGAAATGGCTGGGCTGGAATGCACGCTGGTGGGGCCCTCGCTCAAATTCCACAAGGACAGCATGGTCGCCATTACGGGCGCGGTAGCCGACATTCTTCTGGATGATCAGAACGTCCAGGCCGGTCGTCCCATCGCCATCGAAGCCGGGCAAACTTTAAGCATCGGACAGGTTCAGACCGGCGCTCGCGTGTATCTGGCCATTCGGGGCGGCATCGACGTGCCCGAGTATCTGGGCAACCGTTCAACCTTCGCACTCGGCAAAATGGGCGGGCATGCCGGACGTATTCTGCAGGTCGGCGATATTCTGCCCATGGGTACGGCACCGGCGGCATTCGCGCCAAAAGTGGCCGATGCGAGCCTGATACCCGAATACACCAATCACTGGGAAATCGGTGTGCTCTATGGACCGCACGGAGCGCCGGATTACTTCATGCCCGAGGCCATCGATAAATTTTTCGCCACCGACTGGGCCGTGCATTACAACAGCAACCGCTTGGGTATTCGCCTGTCGGGCCCCAAACTCAGTTGGGCGCGCAGCGACGGTGGCGAAGCCGGCCTGCATCCTTCGAATATCCACGATACGGAATATGCCGTCGGCTCGATCAACTTCACCGGCGACATGCCGGTCATTTTGACCCGTGACGGCCCGAGTCTGGGCGGGTTTGTCTGCCCGGCCACCATCGTACGTGCCGAATTATGGAAGGTCGGACAACTCAAGCCCGGCGATACCATTCGGTTCGTACCCATCAGCTATGCACAGGCGCGTGCGCTCGAACTCGCGCAGGATGCAGCCATCGAAACGCTGCAAGCACCGAACAAAACCATGTCTTTGGCTCCGCACCTCGGCCATTGCGTGCTTCTGGATAGCCCCGCCTCCGGTGATCTTCCACGGCTCACTATCCGGCAAGCCGGTGATGGCTATCTGCTGCTCGAATATGGCGAGAACGTCCTTGATCTCACGCTGCGGCTGCGAGTTCACGCCCTCATGCAAAGTCTGGAAACCGATCCGGTACCCGGCATTCTCGAATGCTCTCCGGGCGTTCGTTCGCTCCAGATCCGGTATGAGCCCAAGCGTATCCCTCAGGATGAGTTGGTTGCCCGGTTGACGAGCATCAACAATCATCTGGTCGATGTACGTGAATTGTCGGTGGCTTCGCGGATCGTTCACTTGCCGATGGCCTTTGAAGACAGTGCCACACTCGATGCCGTGGCTCGCTACCGCCAATCGGTTCGCGACACGGCGCCCTGGCTACCGAGCAACAGCGAATTCATTCGTCGCATCAATGGCCTGCCGGACATCAAGGCAGTCATGGACACCGTTTATGCCGCTTCCTACATGGTGTTGGGCCTAGGCGATGTCTACCTCGGTGCGCCTTGCGCCGTTCCACTCGATCCACGGCATCGGCTGCTCACCTCCAAATACAATCCGGCACGCACCTACACGGCAGAAGGCACGGTGGGTATCGGCGGTGTCTACATGTGCATTTATGGCATGGATTCACCCGGCGGCTATCAATTAGTTGGCCGCACATTGCCCATATGGAACCGTCGCCCCGCTCATCCGAGTTTTGAGGCGGGTAAACCC
Organism: Halothiobacillus sp.; assembly: GCF_027346185.1. Lineage (GTDB taxonomy): Bacteria > Pseudomonadota > Gammaproteobacteria > Halothiobacillales > Halothiobacillaceae > Halothiobacillus. The sequence goes on along the minus strand of NZ_DAIESY010000128.1, from coordinate 10,935 downwards.
TGGCTGCTGCGCTTCTTCGATCAGGTGCGGTTTTATCCGGTCAGCGAGCCCGAACTGCTCCGGCTCAGGGCCGAATTTGCGGCCGGCACGCTCGACGTCAAAACCGAAGAAGTCGTCTTCTGGCTTGATGAACATGAAGCGTTCCTTGCGGCGAATCAGGACTCTATAGCGGATTTTCAGGCTCGTCAGGCCATCGCCTATGAACTCGAAGTCAGCCGCTGGCAGGATGACGATGGCAGCCTGAACACGCGTGAAGTCGTAGTTACCGAAACACAAATCGAAGGCGAGCCGATTGCAGCGACCATCAGCGGCAATGTCTGGAAGCTCCTGGTCGAGCCGGGTGAAGCCGTGCAGACCGGGCAGGTCGTGGCCATCATCGAGGCCATGAAAATGGAATTCGCGATCGAGGCTCCGCACGATGGCGTGATCGCACAATGTGCCTGTACGCCGGGGCAACTCGTGCAGATGGGGCAAACGCTGGTCACGCTGGAGTTGCCTCAATGAATCCGCCCCTGCGCTTCGGATTGGATCGGCGGCGCAGTTCGGACACGCCGGCCCTGGCCGAACTTGTCTATAACCAAGTCAAACAGGCCTTGTTCGCCTTCGAATTGCTCCCCGGCGAGCGCTTCAGTGAAAAAACGGTCGCTGAACTTACTGGTGCCAGTCGCACCCCGGTGCGTGAGGCACTCACCCGGCTGGCAAGAGAAGGCTTTCTTACCGTTCAGAACCGATCCGGCTGGCGGGTCAACGATCTGGATTTTTCCGTGTTCGACCAACTGTATGAAGTTCGCACCATCGTCGAACTTGCCAGCATTGACCGTTTGACCGCACAAACAGAACCGTATGGCATAACCGAACTCGCTGCAATCTGGCAGGTACCAGAAGCCGATCGACTCACAGGCGGCCCTGCCGTTTTCACCCTCGACGAGCAGTTCCATAACCAACTTGTTGCCGCGACAGGCAATCCCGAACTGCACCGAATCCACACCGGCGTAACCGAGCGCATCCGCATCGTTCGCCAACTGGACTTCACCGAGAGTCATCGCATCGAAGCCACCTACAACGAACACGCAGCCATCTTGTCCGCCATTACTCAGCACCGAGGCAACGAGGCCAAACGGCTGCTTCAAACCCATATCGAACTTTCAAGGCAGTCCGTTCGCAAAATCAGCCTTCATCGCCTGTATGAAGCGCGCGAACGTATGCGAGAACGCGCTGCACCACTCAACCCCGTTTCAGAAACCGCGGCCGGCGGAATCCGGCCAAACCCGCTTGTGACCCCGCAAGAAAATCTCACATGAGAAAAACCCGCATGAGAAAACCCAATGGAGGGAACAACCATGAATCGTCGTAACTTTATGAAAGCCGTTGGCGCTACCGGATTGTCACTCGGTTTTGGTACGGCTTCGACCACTTCTGGTTTGCCGCCCTGATGGTGCTGCTGGTGCCGGGCATACTGGCCGGTTTGTTTGGCTGGCTGGCGTTCCGCTCGAAAGTATCCGGCGTGTATTTCGCCATCATTACCCAGGCGCTGACCTACGCGCTGATGCTCGCTTTTTTCCGCAATGAAATGGGCTTCGGTGGGAATAACGGCCTGACGGATTTCAAGGATATTCTCGGGTTTTCCATCACCGAGAACAGCACCCGCGTTGGCCTGTTTGTCGCCTCCGGCATCGCGCTGATTCTTGGCTACTTTATTGCGCAGGCCATCGTGCGTTCACGCTTCGGTCGTGTATTGGTCGCGATTCGAGATGCCGAGCCGCGAACCCGTGCCTGCGGCTATCCGGTGGCGCAATACAAACTGGTGGTGTTCGTGATTTCCGCCATGTTGGCTGCTGTCGCGGGCGCATTGTATGTGCCGCAGGTTGGCATCATCAATCCCGGCGAATTCTCGCCTTTATCTTCCATCGAAGCGGTTGCCTGGGTTGCGACCGGTGGTCGGGGTAGCCTGTTTGGCCCCATCATCGGTGCCTTCGCCGTCAACTACAGCAAAACTCAGCTCACCACGCTGGCGCCCGATCTGTGGCCATTCGTGCTCGGCGGCCTGTTCATTCTGGTCACCGTCTTTTTGCCCAAGGGACTGATCAGCTTGCTGGGCCGTCGGAAAAAACCGGTCGAGGAATCTGAAACTATGGTCATCAATAAGGCTATCAAGCAGGAAACGTCCGTAGCGGCAGACAGAAAAACGGAGGTTCTGTGATGTTATCCGTCCCCAATGAAAGCGAAATCATCGGCGATCGCGTCGCCAACCTGGCACCCGATCAACCGGATGTCAGTCATGGCACCATCCTGTATCTCGAAGATGTCACCCTGAGTTTCGATGGGTTCAAGGCACTCAATAATCTCAATCTCACACTCGACGATGGTGAATTGCGCTGCATTATCGGCCCCAATGGGGCAGGCAAATCGACCATGATGGATGTCATCACCGGGCGTCGTAAACCTGATTCCGGCCAGGTTTTTTTCGGCCAGAACATCGACCTGCTCAAGCATCAGGAACATGAAATTGCCCGCGGCATGGTCGGGCGAAAATTCCAGCGCCCGACCGTATTCGAGGCGCTGACGGCAGCCTGAGCAGCGTGCAAAGCAATCCCAAAGTCATCGAAGTGTATCCGGGAGAAACACCATGCTCACACTGAATGCCGTGAATCAATACTATGGCGGCAGCCACATCCTGAACGATATCAGCCTCTCGATCGATGCGGGTGAGCTGGTCTGCCTGCTGGGCCGCAATGGCGTCGGAAAAACCACGCTGATGCGCTCGATTATGGGCATGGTCGGCATCAATAGTGGTGACATTCGCTTTGATGAAAAGGAACTTGCCAAATCATCAACCGAGCAACGCGCACGTGCCGGTATCGGCTATGTGCCAGAGGGCCGGGAGATTTTCCCGCTGCTCACCGTAGAAGAAAACCTCAAACTCGCACTGGCCGGACGACGCGACAAGGTACGTAAAATCACGGCACAAATATATGATCTGTTCCCGGTATTGCAGGAAATGCGCCATCGCCGTGGTGGCGATCTCTCAGGCGGCCAGCAGCAACAGTTAGCCATTGGCAGGGCACTGGTTCTCGATCCGAAAATCCTGCTTCTGGATGAACCGACCGAAGGTATTCAGCCGAACATCGTCCATGAAATCGGTGAAGTGTTACGCCGGTTGAATCAGGAGTTGGGGCTGGCTGTTTTACTCGTGGAGCAGAAACTACCCTTTGCCCGCCAGGTTGCCGATCAATTTGTCATTATGGAACGTGGGGCGATTCAGGCCACCGGAGCGATGAGTACACTCGACGATACGCTTATCGCCCGTTATCTCACGGTTTGAACGCAGTATTCGTGAGCACAAAATTCGGATGATGTTGATAAGTTGGAGTAAATCCAAACCGTTTTCAGCGGATGGCCACTGCCAATACAATTGATATCAATCGAGTATAAATACATAAACTATTGTTTTATTAATTAATTTCCCAAAAACATGCGGGCATTTGAAAAGCCTAGATTTGCTGATAAGGTCAAACAGATTACGCTTCTGATAAAGACATGATTAAGCAAGAGACATAACTCAGCATGAATAAAATTAAAAAATTAAGCCTTACCAGCAAGGTGCTCATCGGCATGGGGCTGGGTATAGCCGTTGGTCTGTTCATCAATCTGACCGGGGTTAATGTCAAAGGTGGCTTCGTCAACACCTACGTGGTTGATGGCTTGTTTTACGTCATGGGCAAACTATTCATCAACGCCCTGAAAATGCTCGTGGTGCCACTGGTTTTCTTTTCCCTGCTCAGCGGGGTCTGCGGCATTGGTCACCTCAATGTACTTGGGCGCGTGGGCACCAAGGCGTTCGTACTCTATATCCTGACCACCGCCATCGCCATTGCTGTTGCAATCACCATTGCGGCTACCTTCGACATCGGCCAAGGCATGAACCTGGTTGCAGACACCACCTTTACGGCCCAGGCTGCACCGCCTCTGACCGATGTAATCATCAACATCATTCCGTCAAACCCCATAGAGGCCATGGCCCAGGGCGATATGCTGCCCCTGATATTCTTCACCGTCTTACTGGGGGTCTGTATCGTTATGGTCGGTACCAAGGCGAAGGACATCGTCGCGGGTATCGAGGTGGCTAACGAAATCATGATGAAGATGGTCATGATTGTCATGGTCGTAGCACCCTACGCCGTTTTCGCCCTGATTGCCAAATCCATGGCAGAACTTGGCATTGAATTGCTGAGCCACCTGGCAGGCTATGTCCTGGTGCTCGTTTCAGCCCTGATGGTGCACTTATTCTTCACCTTGATGATCATCCTCAAAATCTTCTCCGGACTGAGCCCACGGATGTTCTTGCGCAAGATAAAGGAAGCACAAATTTTCGCGTTCAGTACGGCGAGCTCGAATGCCACCATTCCCGTTACGCTTCGTGCCGTCACCGAAAAAATGGGTGTCAATAACGCCGTTGCCTCATTCACCATTCCCTTAGGAGCGACCATCAATATGGATGGTACCGCCATCATGCAGGGCGTGGCGAGCGTGTTCATCGCCAATATTTACGGCGTCGATCTCGGCATAACGGGCTATCTCACTGTCATCATGATGTCCGTTCTTGCTTCCATCGGCACGGCAGGCGTACCTGGAGTAGGACTCATCATGCTGTCGATGGTGTTCTACCAAGTAGGGTTGCCCGTGGAAGGCATCGGTCTGATTCTGGGAGTGGATCGTTTAATGGACATGATCCGCACCGCAGTCAACATCTCTGGCGATGCAGTGGTTACCGCAATCGTGGCTAAGAGCGAGCAGGAACTCGATCAGAAGACCTACGACGATCCTCACGCGGGAACATTCGCTCAAGAATAGAGTTTGGATATAGACCAAAAAGGCGAAAGAGAATCTCTGATTTAATCGAAGATTGCGTGCGGCACAGCGAAGTACCGCCTTTTTCAAACGACTATAAGTTATTGTAAAATATATATAATCAGAAAAACTTTTCGATTTGCTTTGTCTGAGAAGTCCTGGATGGACTTATTCAGGCTTTCTATTAACCATCCAGGCCACGCTTGAGATCTCGGATGATATCGATGGGATCCTCAAGACCAATCGCCAAGCGCACAAGCCCATCGCGGATGCCCGCTTCTTCACGCTGCTGAGGCGTAAGGCGTCCGTGCGTGGTGGTGGCCGGATGGGTGATGGTCGTTTTGGCATCACCCAGATTCGCTGTGATGGAAATCATCTGCGTGGCATTGATCACCCGCCATGCCGCCGCCTGCCCACCTTCGACCTCGAAGGACACGATTGCGCCCGGGCCTGACTGCTGCCTGGAGATGATATCCGCTTGCGGGTGGTTGGACAGCCCAGGGAAATACACCCGTTTGACCCGAGGGTGAGCCGCCAAAAAATCCGCCACGGCACTGGCGTGGGCGCAGTGCGCTTTCATGCGCAGGGCCAAGGTTTCCAGGCCCTTTGCAAAGATCCAGGCATTAAACGGCGACATGGTGGGGCCGCAGGTTCGCAAGAATCCGCGAACTTCCTCACCCACCTGTGTCTTGTTGCCGACGACGGCGCCGCCAATGGCCCGGCCTTGTCCATCGAGAAACTTCGTGGCGGAATGGATGACGATGTCCGCACCCAGTGCCAACGGCTGCTGGAGGATGGGCGTGCAGAAGCAATTATCCACGATCAGGCCGGCACCATGCTGATGCGCCAGCTCTGCCAGCCGGGCGATATCAACCACTTCGGTCAATGGATTGGATGGACTTTCCACGAACACCCAGCGGGTCAGGTCCGTGATGGCTGCTTCCCACTGCGTCCAGTCGGTCAAATCGACCCATTTGACCTTCAGGCCGAATTTGGCGAGGTATTTGTTGAACAGCACGGAAGTGGTGCCGAATACCTGTCTGGCCACGACCACTTCATCGCCCGCCGAGCACAACGCCATGAACGTACTGAGAATGGCCGCCATGCCGGAACCGGTCGCCACGCAGGATTCGCCCCCTTCAAGGGCCGCCAAGCGATCTTCGAATACCTTGGTCGTCGGGTTGGTAAAACGCGCGTAGATATTACCGGGCTCAGCGCCGGAAAAACGGGCGGCCGCCTGCTCGGCCGATTCGAACTGAAAGCTCGACGTGGTAAAGATCGGCTCGCCGTGTTCACCTTCATTGGTGGGATGGTGGCCGACACGAATCGCCCGGGTTTGGGGCTGCCACTCTGGGTCTTCAATTCGGTTCATTTTTGATCCTCATATCTTGTTCTCCATGGGGAAATCGAAATAGGCATTGATCTGCGTGTCCAGTTCGGCCAGCAGCGCTAAAAGATGATGTGTCGGTTCGGCGTAGGTGGCGAACTGATACTCGGCCAGCGGCGCAATGTTGCATGGCGCGGCCAGATTGAGTTCTTGCTCAATCGTCTGCTGCATACGTGGTAGAAAAACCCACTCCAACCAAGCGTGAAACTCCAGCGTATCAAAACAGAACGGCGCAGTACTGGCCAAGGCGATATCATTGGGACGTTCGGTGTTCAGGCCGATTTCACGCAGGGTGTGGGCAATTTCATCAAGCAGGGCAAAAAGATCGGACGTAGTTGGTGCTTTCAATGACATGAATCTTCCTTACCATCCGCGGTACGGTATCTTAATGGATGCGCAGTGTCGCATTGGATTCTTCGCCTTCATCTTCGGAGTCTGCCCAGAACAGGCGATGCGGAATCCACTGCCCATGACCGATTTGCGCCGCATGGAACAAGGCATGGCTGGTGTATTCCTGCGCTTCATGGATGGCATTCACGTAATCCGCATCCGTGGCCTGTGCAATAAGACCCGCAATGGCGGACGCAAGCGTACAACCCGATCCGTGGAATTCACCCGGTAAGCGCTCGTAGGTAAATTTTCTGGGCGGTTGATGGTGGGTGAACAACCAATTTTCAACTTCCGTACTTTGTTCGTCGCCGCCTTTGAGCAGAACATATTCCGGCCCCATGTCGAGCAACGCCTGTCCACGCGCATCCAGATCATTGGCGGGAAGGCGCGCCGTCTTGACCAAGGCTCTGGATTCGTAGGCATTGGGCGTCAGAATGGTTGTTAGCGGTAGAAGCAGGTTGATCATCGCCTTCGCCACATCTTCATTGGCCAGTGTTCCGCCGCCGCCGGCAATCAAAACCGGATCAAGGACGACGGGAATATCCGGGTAATCCGTGAGAATACTGTGGATCACCTCGACCAGCGCCACACTGCCGATCATGCCGATCTTGATGCATTGCACGGGCATGTCTTCCAGCACGGCGCGCGCCTGTTCGATCACCAGGCTCGGATCGGTCGGCACAAAGCGTCTCACGTTCACCGTGTCCTGAACCGTCAGTGCGGTGATCACGGTAGCCGGATGGACGCCCTGGCTGATGATTGCTTCGATATCCGCCTGAACGCCCGCCCCGCCGCTAGGATCGTGCCCGGAAAAAACGAGAACGACGGGGACACTCAAATCAGACTTGCTCATAATTCACCATCAGTTGTACTTGAGAAAAGGGTACTGCAAATTGGCTGTGTTTGGGGTAGTTTAGGTAAGGTCTGCACAAATGCAGACCTTACCGTGTAGGGTATGGATACCCTGCCGCTCAATGACGCAAGCCATTGAAATACCGAGCTCGGACCGGACCTGAACGCGGGCTTTCGCCTGCTTCGCATTCAGCTGGCACAAGCCAACCGGTCCGAGCGAATCTGCAAGAAGCCACAGATGGATTCGTGCAGAGATTCCATAGAATGCCAGAACCGTTACGATCGCCCGAACGAGAGTCTATGAAAAACACATCATTGATGGGCAAGCTAACCGCCGCCCAACGCTGGATCTGGTATGCCAAACCACACCGGAGCTATCACCGCTTCGGGCAACGCCTCAGTCGCATCGGCCTGTATATGAGCCGTGAAGCGTTCAAAGGCAATCTGCAACTCAACGCCATGAGTTTATCCTACATCACCCTGCTTTCGCTTGTACCGTTGCTTGCCGTGAGCTTTTCGGTAATCAAGGCTTTCGGCTCCGATCAGGTGATCGAACCCTTTCTCTCCACCCTACTCGAACCACTGGGCAGCTCTGCCGAGGGGCTTACCACACAAATCCTGACGTTCGTTGACAATATCAAGGTCGGGGTTCTGGGTGCAGTGGGCATTGCCATGCTGTTTTTCACCGTCTTAACACTTATGCAGAAAATCGAATCGGTGTTCAACGGCATATGGCATGTCCAGCAACTCCGACAGATCACAACTCGTCTATCGATGTACCTGATTGTTCTGATGGTCGGCCCCGTGCTCGTGCTGGCCGCCACCGGCCTCACAGCCAGCCTGCTTTCCAACCATTTCGTGACCGGCATCACGCAATATTTCCTATTCCGGGACGCGCTCGCGTCGGTCGCCTGGCTGTTACCGTTCATGGTCTGGGTGGCCGTATTCACCTTTATCTACGCCTTGGTGCCCAATACGCCGGTACGTTTTTCTTCCGCGTTAGCGGGCGGTGTCGTGGCTGCAATTCTGTGGAATGTTATTGGTCTGGCATTCGGTAGCATGATTGCCAGTTCCACGCAGTACACCGCGATTTACTCGGCTTTTGCTTCGTTGATCCTATTCATGGTCTGGCTGCAACTGGCCTGGCTGATTGTACTTTTGGGCGCCACGGTTTCATACGCGTGGCAAAACATAGAACAACTCCAGATCCGTGAAAAAACTCAGGAGAATCATCCTTTCGTCTTGATGACTGCCGCACTTGAAGCCCTTTCCCGAATCGAAGCTCAATTTCATAACGCCAAGGCGGCACTCAGCACCGATGATCTGAAACACAGGCTGCTCGAAGTGCTGACCATAGATCCTGACGACACACAGCAAGCCCTGGAACAACTGGCCAAAGGCGGGCTGATCAATCTCGTGATCACCCAAAAGCGAGAAGGCTGGGTACCGGCCATGCCGACTGATCGACTCAATCTGGCACAAGTCCGGGCGGCTCTATGGGGTCAACCAGATGTTCATAACCACAAGCTCTATCCCGTCACACGCGCCTGGATGGACGCTGAGCAGCAATTAATCGAACAAACCTTGGGTACGCTCGATCTCACCTTAAATCTTGCGCAGGAACCACCGGCCAAAACTTCTGTGAAGCCCCAGCTCACAGATCAACAAGCAAATCCAACGGGCAAGTAGGATAGGGTAATCATGTCCATGAATTACTCTGAGTTGACCCTTCAGTCAAAAAAACAGGCCGACGCACAGCCAGTCGAATTGGAAATGGAAAACCAAGACAGCCATACGCAGGCCGATCAAGCCAGCACCCGCAGACCAACGCCATTTCTGACGACTCGAAAACTATGTACCTTCGCCCTGATCGCCGTGCTCGCGGCCAGCACACTAGCCTTCCACGCAAACCACCTGGACTACGATGACCTGCTTGTTCGCATACAGGCTGAAAACAGTTTGGGTTATCTGGGTAAAGAAGTCTTGAAACAGCCACCGCTCGTGCAGGCGCAATTGATCAGCTACTCGAAAAATCAGGCACTCACCATGCAAGCGTGGCTGGCATTGCGAGAATACCCGCAACAGACACTCCGAATACTGGACTGGTACGGGCAAAACCCGGAATTCCAAAACATCCTTGAGCGATTCGGCCCGGACGTCATCCCGGTCATCGATTATTTCATCACGCATTCCATCCAGAGCCTCAATGCACTCAACGCCATCACGCAAACCGCAACGTCGATCGCACTCGAGTCAAAATCCCTGTGGCACAACCTGACGGGTTCTGAGCCGACAAATGCATTACCGAATGATCAACCCGCGAAACCACTTAGCGGACTCACGCCCGAACAACGCGGCTGGGTGGCAATCCACGATATTCGTCTGGAAGGAAACCACTTTCTCGGACAGTTTGATATCGATAGCGCGGGGAACGCGCATTGGAACACCACGGATCGCATCACCCAGGATGTGGGACGTTTCCTGACCAGCGGCATCGCCGACGTCGAACGAAAACAGGATCTTAACGAGAAGATCACAGCCGCAGATATCGGCTGGGCCGCTGTCGACGCCTTGCCGGTCATAGCGGGATTGAAACTGCTGAAATTGGGCAAGGCGGGGGCGCAAACCGCCAAAGAGACCAAAGCGGTGGAAGCCATCGGTACAACCAAAGCAGGGAAACTTGCAGCCAAGGAAGGCAAAACAGCCGATGGGCTAACCAAAGCCGCCAAAGTCGGATGGGTCGAACGAACGGGGATACTGGCGCGTGGTCTCGCACCGGGTTTCCTGAGAAAAGCGGCCTGGCTTGCAACCGCATACATCGTCATCACCCACCCCGAGTTACTCTCCAGCCTGTTCGTGCATCTGGGAGAACTGCTGGGCGCACCGGCCTGGCTTTCCTTACTGCTGGGGTGGACGAGCGTGTTTTATATCCTGCTTTTCCCCTTCATCTGGCTGCTGGAAAAAATGCTCCGATTTGCGTTGATGATCCTCGGCTTGCTATCACCCGAACGGGGCCGTTTTAACCGATCGATTCGGACAGGCAGGAAACAGGAAAATGCAGACCACTGACCTGTACGATTAGACCTTTAGCACTACTGCCCAGCTTCCTCATCCAAACGTCTGAGATAGGCCAGCTTTTCAGCCAGTTTTTCTTCTAAACCTCGCGGCGCCGGCTGATACCAGCCCGGCTCCAGCATGCCTTCGGGTAGATAGACCTCGCCGGCCGCGTAGGCATTGGGTTCATCGTGGGCGTAACGGTAGTCATGACCATACCCCAGCTGTTTCATCAGCTTGGTTGGCGCGTTGCGCAGGTGAATAGGTACTTCTCGGCTCTTGTCACGTTTAACAAACGCCATTGCCTGATTGAAGGCGTTGTAACCGGCATTGCTCTTCGGCGCAATGGCGAGGTAGATAACCGCCTGCCCCAGCGCCAGTTCGCCCTCGGGTGAGCCGAGACG
>NZ_DAIESY010000075.1:0-30826 GCF_027346185.1 Halothiobacillus sp. | reverse complement strand
GACAATTATGGCGCTCTCTATATAATCCGAGCCGTTGAGTTGACGAAGGTAATCAGCGACCCGTGCCTGCGCATCGGCATAACCTTGGATGGATATCGTTTTGTCTCCTTTAATGGAGATGTCTGTCAACTGAATGCCATCGGGCAGTGTTTTAACAAACTCTTCCATCAAGTGGACGATAACAGGGCGGCTGGATTGAAGCGTCTCGATCACCTGCATGCGCGCGATCAGTTCTGCCTTTTTCTTTTTCAGCTTGTTAATGGATTGAATTTTTCGGTCAAGATCCTTGATGACCCCGTTGAGGTACTGATTGCGCTGGTCTTGATAGTCGAGTTGGTTCTGTTCGTAGAGATGAATGCCGCCACCAATGATTAATGCCGCGACGACTGACCCCGCAAGATGCACAACGAAATTGCGCTGCAAGGTCTGGCGGCGTTCATCCCGCCAGGGAAGGAGGTTGATTTTTCTCATCGGTCGAAGCTCCGTAAAGCGAGGCCGCAAGCAACCAGCATTGATGAGCCATGATTGGCGAGCAACTCTGCGGATATTGTTGATCCTTGGCCGATGGCAATAAACGGATTCGCACCGCGCGTTTGTATGCCGGTTTCATTGTTAATCCGTTCGATAACGCCCGGGGTGTTCGCGGTCCCTCCGCCAAGTAGGATCAGTCCGATGGTGCCGCGATTAGTTTCTGAATAGAAGTATTGAATAAATCGGCCAACTTGCATCGCCATGTTGTCAATAAATGGCTGCAATACTTTGCGATGGTAGTCATCGGGCAAAGTGTCATTGCGTTTTTTTTCTTCCGCTTCTTCTGGGGAGAGACCGTAATACAAGGATATCTCGTTGGTCAGCTGTTTGCCGCCAAACGGGTGTTCTTTACTGTAGATGATGTCGTTGCCACTGAATACATTGATGGTGGTGGTGTTGGCACCCACATCCAGCAAGGCGATGGGCTGAGCACGATCTTCTGGCGTCAGTGTAGAGGCGATGATTTCAGTAAACGTGTTTTGTATCGCGAACGACTCGATATCCATGACATCGACGGATAGTCCCGCCGCCTCGGCTACAGCGACACGCGCTTCGACGTTGGTTGATCGAGTGGCTGCCATAATGACCAGGATGCTGCTGTCATCATTGGTCGACTGTTTTTTTTGTTTTGTTCCTGCTTCAGGATGAAGCGGCTCGAAGTCGAGACTGACCTCTTCAATAGGAAAGGGGATATACTGATCCGACTCCATTCGAACTTGCTCTTCCAGTTCGAATTCATTGCCAGGATTGCTTATGTTAAGCACCCGGCTGACACAGGCACTGGTGGGTACTGCCATGACAACGTGTTTGGTCTTGGCCCTGGAGCGTGACAACGCTCTACTTAAGGCGCCTGCGACTGCGTCCGTGTCTGTGATGGTTTTGTCTTGAACCGCCCCGGGCGAAATGGGTTCGATAGCAAAGCCAACCGGGCGGAAACTGTTCCGATACTTCTCCAGCATCAACACTTTGACGGCAGTTGAGCTGATATCAACGCCAAGACGAGGATTTTTTGAGCTAAATAATGGCACGATCATTCCCTTCCCTTTGAGTGTGCGCTAAGGTTGCGCGCACTTTGTAGTCCACCGGCGCATCCTAGGGTAAAACCTGTGGGTTTGTCGAATATTCTTGCTAACCTTGCATCCATCTGTGCAAAAAAAATCCATTGCTAAAATGAACTAAATGAAACTTATCAAATTTGCGTTATATGTGCTTGGTTTTTTATTGATTTTTGCCATCGGGGGGGTGGGTGTTGTGTATCAGATATACAACAAGCAGTTGCCCGATGTGAAGGATTTGGCGACGGTTCAATACCAAATTCCGATGAGAATCTACGACGCAGATGGCGGCTTGATCGCCGAATTTGGGGAGAAGCGTCGCTTCCCCGTCACGTACGCCGAATTACCCAAAGTGGTCGTCGATGCGTTCACTTCTGCGGAAGATGATGGTTTCTTTGAACATGGTGGAGTGGATGTCCAGAGTTTGTTCCGTGCGGCTTATGAGCTGGTAAAGACGGGGCATAAAGGACAAGGTGGCTCAACAATTACGATGCAGGTTGCCCGCAATTTCTTTCTGGGCAGGCAAAAAACCTATAGCCGCAAATTGATGGAAATCCTGCTTGCGATCAAGATTGAGCACAGCTTGAGCAAGGAGCAGATTCTGACTCTTTACTTGAACAAGATTTTTCTTGGGAACCGAAGTTATGGCGTCAAGGCAGCAGCCCAGGTGTACTTCGGTAAGTCGTTGGATAAGTTGACGGCTGCCGAAGCCGCGATGCTGGCCTCACTGCCCAAGGCACCTTCGAGCGTGAATCCGGTTTCTAATCCCGATAAGGCGTTAGCCCGCCGTGCTTATGTGCTCGGACGCATGCTTTCTCTCGGGAAAATCGATCAGACAACTTATGATCAAGCCATGCTGGAGCCGCTTCCAGGGCACCTGTTTGTGGGTTCCGATATACAAACACAGGCGCCTTTTGTGGCTGAAATGATTCGTCAGAAATTGTATGCCCAATATGGTGATAAGTTGTACGAAATGGGTCTTGTGGTTCATACCTCAATTAATCCCAGGGCGCAGCAAGTGGCCCAAATGTCACTGAAAGACGGCCTTCTGGCTTATGACCGTCGTCACGGTTATCGGGGGGCTGAGGATCATTGGGAATCTTTGCTTTCCCAGCCGAAAGCGCTTCTGGAGAAGCTTCAGGCTACACCTGTCGTTGGTGGGCTGATCCCCGCAGTGGTTTTGTCGGTTGATCCTAAATCGACAGAAGTTCTGATGCCCGATGGTTCAAAAATCGCGCTGGGGATGGATGCATTGAGCTGGGCTTGTCATTATGAGTCTGTGAACCGTTGCGGCCCCAAACCCAAGCAGATGGGTGATGTGCTCAAGGCAGGTGATTTGATTCGTTTGCAGGCTGAGGCTGACCAGCATTGGCAGCTTGCAGAAATTCCTGCGGCCAGTGCGGGCTTTGTCGCTTTGGATCCGAATACAGGCGCCATTCGAGCACTGGTTGGTGGTTTTGATTTTGCGCATGACAGCAAATTCAATCACGTGACTCAGGCGGAGCGTCAGCCAGGGTCGGGTTTCAAACCTTTCCTATATTCAGCAGCACTGGATCATGGTTTTACATGGGCCACGATGATCAACGACTCACCTGTGGTGGTGAAGAATGGTGTCAGAGAAGGGGTCGATTGGCGCCCGCAGAATTATGAAAAAAACTTTGGCGGCCCGATGCGTTTGCGGATGGCGCTGGTGCATTCGGTCAATCTGGTGTCAGTGCGCTTGATCGAGGCGCTGGGGCCGGAAAATGTACTCAAGTATGTCAGCCGTTTTGGTCTGCCTACGCAAAACTGGGCGCCAACGCCTTCAATGGCTTTGGGTAGTTACACCTTGACACCAATGGAGTTGATTGGCGGCTTCTCTGCCTTTGTGAACGGGGGTTATCGAATTACCCCCTACCTGATTACCGAAGTGGATAATGGCGATAACGAGGTATTCTACAGCCATCCATCGGTTAAATTATGTGACACTTGCCCTATGGATTCGCCCGATCCGAGTGTCGCACCACGAATAATCACACCGCAAAACGCCTTTCTGATGCGTTCCGCTTTGCGCGATGTGGTGCGCATGGGGACCGGGGTTCGCGCCTATCGTGCATTAAAACGAAACGATATTGGCGGAAAAACAGGCACGACCAATGAACAGCGCGATGCTTGGTTTACTGGTTTCGGCCCGGATTGGGTTGCAACAGCGTGGGTCGGTTTCGATGACAACTCTCCGTTGGGGCATCGTGAGGTAGGGGGGAGTGCGGCATTGCCTATCTGGATAGATTTCATGCAGGCAATGTTGCCACCACCGACTGGTAATGCAGATGTGCCACCGCCCGGTTTGGTCGAGGTCATGATCAACCCAGACACCGGCAATAAGTTGTCTCCAGGTTCAACTGGTGGCGTGCGTGAGTATTTTGATACGACACATAGTCCGGCGGACGAGTCCGGGCTCTCTGCCCCGATTCCGGCGGATGTGGTGCCGCAGAATCTGATGAATAATTTGTTTTGATCGTGTGAGGTGGCCTCAGTGGCAACAACCGGTCCGGTGTCTCAAGCTGTTTTGTCTTTTGCTACACGATTATGCGTCGAAGATGCAACACTCGACCGCATCAAGGCTCTGCAAAAGGCTGCTGACCGTTTGGGTGAGTCGATCGATCAGCGGTTTGCCGCAGTGGATTGCGAGCGCCTGGAGGTGGAGATTCGCCAGTATCAATTGATTTTTCGTCCGGATCAGCAGGCTGTGATCCGAAATCTGCGTGCCGAGGCGATGAAAGCCATGACCTTTTTGAGTGACTTTTCGCCGCGTTTAGTCGGCTCGGTGTTGACGGGGACGGCGGATCGTCAATCTAAAGTGACCTTGCATTTGTTTGCGGATACGCCGGAGTCGGTTATGACGTTTTTACTGGCGAAGAGCATTCCGTTCACCGAGTCCGAGCGCCGTTATCACTATCGAAACGGGCGACAGACTCGCGTCCCCGTGCTGAGTTTTGTGGCTTTCGATGTGCCGTTCGATCTGGTGGTGTTCGGTCTTGATGATATCAAGGAGGCCCCAGTGGCAAATAGTCGTGGAGGGCTCATGACACGCGCTTCAGTGACGAAGGTGGCATCACTGCTTTCACCTTCTGGTTGACCAGCTAATCGCGGCTGGCAGCCGCGGCACGGTTCAGGACTGGTGGTAAGGGCGGCTCAGGCGGTGTACGGCATCGACCAGTACGTTGACATTGTCCGGGTTGACGTGTTGGTGAATGCCATGACCCAAGTTGAACACATGGCCGCTGCCTTGACCGTATGAACTCAAGACCCGCGCAACTTCCTGCTCGATCACCGCCTCTGGTGCGTACAGCACACTGGGATCGAGGTTGCCTTGCAGGGCGACTTTCTCCCCAATCTGTTGCCGTACAGCCCCGATGTCCACGGTCCAGTCCAGTCCAACGCCATCCGCGCCCGAGGCGGCAATTTCCGGTGCCCAGGCTCCGCCACCTTTGGTAAAGAGTATGACGGGGATGCGTTGACCTTCGTGCGTCCGTATCAAGCCGTCGATAATTTTCTGCATGTAGGCAAGTGAGAACTCCCTATATTTTTCTGGAGAGAGCACGCCGCCCCATGTGTCGAAAATCATCAGTGCCTGTGCGCCACGACGCACTTGGGCATTGAGGTAGTCGGTCACCGCCCGGCTGAGTTTGTCCAGCAGCAGGTGAGCGCTTGCAGGGTCGCTGTACATCAAGCCTTTGATGTGGGCGAACTCCTTGGTCGATCCACCTTCCACCATATAGGTGGCCAGCGTCCAGGGGCTTCCGGAAAAACCGATCAACGGCACCCGGCCATTCAATGCGACCCGAATGGTGCTGACTGCGTCCATGACATAGCGCAGCTCGCCTTCGGGGTCGGGCTGAGGGAGTTTCTCAATGGAGCGACGATCACGCAGCGGGTTTGCAAAGACGGGGCCTTCTCCGACGGAGAAGCTCAGGCCAAGGCCCATGGCGTCAGGCACGGTCAGGATGTCTGAGAACAGGATGGCGGCATCCAGATCGAAGCGCTCAAGGGGCTGCAGTGTGACTTCGCAGGCGAGATCCGCCGAACGGCACAGATCCATGAAGCTGCCAGCTTTCGCCCGCGTGGCCCGGTATTCCGGCAGATAGCGGCCAGCCTGGCGCATGATCCAGATCGGGGTGCAGTCAACCGGTTCTCGAAGCAGTGCGCGAATAAAGCGGTCATTCTTGAGCGTCGCGGTGGCGGTTGATGTGATGATGTCTGGGGTCATGCTGCAAAGTCTCTGGCAGAGTAGAAATTAAACACGCTCAACCTGTGCGCGACGAGCGGGCAATTGGGCCAGGGCCTGTCGATCATGGGTTCCGGCGCCATGGGCGGCGGGCTTGAGTTTCGTCTTGTTGGTTGGTCAAGGCGGTTCCATGTCTGCCGTTTCGACAGGACAGTGTGGCAGGCCGGGTTGGCTTCAAACGTCCAAGTAATCGAGGATACCGAATCCGGCATTGCGGCCTTCAAACACGGCCGTAACGACGAGGTCGGAGCCACGTACCATGTCGCCACCAGCAAACACTTTGGCATTACTGGTTTGGAATGCGGGGCTATGAGCGCTCTGATTGGCCACCACGCGACCACTGCTGTCGGTTTCAAGGCCGATGCTCTGGAACCACGGGGCAGGAGAGGGTCGAAAACCAAAAGCGATCAGCACTGTATCGGCTTCAACAATATGTTCGGAGTGAGGGATGACTTCGGGGCTGCGACGTCCCCGATGGTCCGGTTCACCCAAACGCGTGTTTACGAAGCGAACGCCGGTCACGCGGCCGTTTTCGCCTACGATTTCGACCGGTTGACGGTTGAACAGGAATTCGGCGCCTTCTTCACGTGCATTGGCCACTTCCCGCCGGGAACCGGGCATGTTCTCCTCATCCCGGCGATATACGCAGGTCACTTGCGCCGCTTGTTGGCGAAGCGAGGTCCGGGTGCAATCCATCGCGGTGTCGCCGCCGCCCAATACGACGACTCGTTGGCCTGAAACGTCGATAAATGGATCGTTGCCTGGGTAGTTCATGAGGTGATTGATGTTGCCGATCAGAAAAGACAGAGCCTTGTGTACGCCATCTAGATCTTCGCCCGGAAAGCCACCTGCCATTGCCGCATAGGTGCCCATGCCAAGGAAAATGGCGTCATATTCATCAAGCAGGGTATCTATCGTAATGTCGGTGCCGATGGTCGTGTTCAGGCGGAATTCGATGCCCATTTCTTCGAAAATGCGTCGACGGGTTTCCAGGACGGATTTCTCGAGCTTGAACGGGGGAATGCCGAAGGTGAGCAGACCGCCGATTTGCGGGTGGCGGTCAAATACCACCACCTTGACGCCGTGACGGGCGAGGATATCGGCGCAGCCTAATCCTGCAGGTCCGGCACCGACGATGGCGACGCGTTTGTTGGTCGGGACAACCTTGGACATATCTGGTCGCCAACCGAGCTTGAACGCTTCGTCGGTAATGTATTTTTCAATTGAGCCGATGGTGACGGCACCGAAGCCGTCGTTGAGTGTGCAAGCACCCTCGCACAAGCGATCTTGCGGGCAAACACGGCCACAGATTTCGGGCAGGGAGTTTGTCTTGTGCGACATCTCAGCCGCTTCGAGCAGGTTGCCTTCTGCAATCAGTTTCAACCAGTTGGGAATGAAGTTATGGACCGGGCATTTCCATTCGCAGTACGGGTTGCCGCACTCAAGACAGCGATCGGCTTGCTCCGCTGCCTTTTCCGGATTGAATTGGCCGTAAATTTCGCCGAATTGAGTCACACGCACGGTGGCCGGTTTTTTTTCCGGATCTTGGCGCGGTACGTTCAAAAATTGGAAATGATCAGCCATTGCCCATTACCCATTTGATTTAAATTTTATAAGAAAGGGATGCTCATCCGCAGATGTCGGAGGCAGCTTGCCTGTGGTTGAAGTATCAGTTTAGGCCAACTTGATACTGGGCGTCGAATGTTTAGGCGCCGAGTGCCGCTTTGACCCACTGGCTGACAGTTGCAAGGTCCGCGCGACCGGCTACTTTGGCTCGAACGGCGTTCATGACGGCGCCCATCTGGGCAACACCCTGCGCTCCGGTTGCGGCAATGGCATCGGTGATGATCTGCCGGATTTCCGCTTCGCTGAGTTTTGCTGGGAGGTAGGTTTCGATGACCTCGAGTTCGAACTGCTCGGTTTTTACCAAATCATCACGACCGGCTGTTTTGAACTGGTCGATCGATTCGCGCCGCTGCTTGGATTGCTTGACCAGAATGGCGAGAACGTCGTCATCACTCAATGTGATGCGTTCATCGACTTCCTTTTGCTTGATGGCCGCCAGCAACAGGCGAATAACGCCCAGGCGCGACTTGTCGCCGGATTTCATTGCCAGCTTCATGTCGTCGGTCAGCCGGGCTTTGAGGGCGCTCATGCCGATATTCCTCTGTAACGCGGTAACAACAGTCTCTTAGAACAGGCGAACGCGACGTGATTGTTCTTTGGACAGGCGCTTTTGGTTGCGTTTGACAGCGGCAGCGTTTTTACGCTTGCGTTCGGTCGTCGGCTTCTCGTAGAACTCACGCTCACGCAGTTCACTGATGATGCCTGCTTTCTCGCAAGAGCGCTTAAACCGACGAACTGCAACTTCAAAGGGCTCGTTGTCCCGAACACGTACTGATGGCATGAAAATGTCTATCCTATTGAATTGATTTGGTAAAAACTGCCTGAAGCATGAACTTTTCTCAAGGTGCGAGTCAAGTGGTAATTCGCAACCGGGCAATAAAAAGGCCTTGCATTATAAAGCGCTTGGCCAAGGACGCAAGTAGGTTGTTGCTTCTGGAGATTTTTTATGAGGTGTGAAATGTTTTGGCTCTCTGGTCTATGATGCTGCGCTGGCCGCATGATCACCGGAGGGGCTTTTATCTTGAGTTTTGGTGATGTGCTGATTTTGATGATTATCGTGGGTATGTCTGTCTTCTGGTGGCAACAGGACACATTTCATCGACGCGCTCTGGCGTTGGCCAAAAGCGCCTGTGATCGGGCAGGTGTACAGTTGTTGGACGATTCAGTCGGAATGCGGCGCCTGCGCTTGCGCCGATCAAATGGTCACTTCATCATTGAGCGTCATTTCGGGTTCGAGTTTTCGCCCTCCGGCGCTGCTCGATACCCCGGCCTCATCGTCTTTTATGGCAGCGGTGTACATTCAGTTGATTTGGATTTATCCCGTACGCTGGCCGACTGATTGCATTAATTCATTTTTCATCCGGATCTGGTCGTCGTTATCCAGACTGGCTTCAAACTTGATTTTGGTACTGACAACATGGTTTCTCCATCCGCGCATATGAATCAACCGGTAACCCAACTGGGCGCGCCCATGTCCGTTTCTGCTGTGCGCATCATGCTGCTGGGCAGCGGTGAGTTGGGCAAGGAAGTGGCGATCGAGGCGCAGCGGCTTGGGCTGGAAGTCATCGCCGTGGATCGTTATGCGAACGCGCCCGCTATGCAGGTGGCCCACCGCGTGTTCGTAATCGATATGCTGGATGGCAGTGCCTTGCGTGCCTTGGTCGAACGGGAAAAGCCTTCACTGATTGTGCCGGAAATCGAGGCGATCGCGACCCAGACGCTGGTGGAGCTGGAAGCCGAAGGCTGGCAGGTGGTGCCGAATGCGCGTGCGGCCCGATTGACGATGAATCGTGAGGGTATCCGCCGCCTGGCCGCCGAAGAGTTGGGGATGCCGACCAGTCGCTATGTCTTCGCAGATTCGCTGGCGGATTTTACCCAGGCGATCGAGCAGATCGGTTTGCCCTGCGTCGTCAAGCCGGTCATGAGTTCTTCGGGCAAAGGGCAGTCGGTCGTGCGCTCGACAGCGCAGATTCAAGCAGCGTGGGATTATGCGCAGGCGGGCGGTCGTGCCGGTGGCGGCCGGGTGATCGTGGAATCCATGATCGATTTCGACTATGAAATCACCTTGCTGACGGTGCGCCACCGCGGTGGTGTCGCGTTTTGTCCACCGATTGGTCATGTACAGGTCGATGGCGATTACCGCGAAAGCTGGCAGCCGATGGCCATGTCGGCGGCTGCCTTGGCGCAGTCGGAGCAAATCGCCGCCAAGGTGGTTGATGCTTTGGGCGGCTATGGTCTGTTTGGCGTGGAGCTATTCGTGCGGGGCAATGAGGTCTGGTTCAGTGAAGTGTCGCCCCGCCCACACGATACCGGCATGGTGACGCTTATCTCGCAGGACCTCTCCGAGTTTGCCCTGCACGTGCGCGCTTTTCTCGGCTTGCCGATTCCCAATATCCGCACTCGTGGTCCGGCCGCTTCGGTGGCCTTGCTGCTTGATGGCAACAGTACGTCACCGGTGGTGACCGGGTTGGTTGAAGCGCTCGAAGCGCCGGATACTCAATTGCGCTGGTTCGGCAAGCCTGAGATTGCGGGCAAACGTCGGATGGGCGTGATGTTGGCATTGGATGAAACGACGGATGCCGCTCGCGAAAAAGCCCGCCGCGCAGCGGCACATATCCGTTTGCTCTGACCTTGCAACAGCGCGTGTGACTGCACCGTACAACGAGAAGCTACGGCGGTAGTCAGGCGGCCGCTGCCGGGTCGATTAGCGTGAGCCAGTGCACCACGCGCCGTTTGGTTCCGCTTGCCAGATGCGTCTGGCAGCCGATATTGGCGGTGGCGATCAGTTCGGGTTCGCCGGACTCCAGTGCCTGGACCTTCTGTTTCTTGAGCTGGCCGGAAAGTTCCGGTTGCAGAATCGAGTAGGTACCTGCTGAGCCGCAGCACAGGTGCGCATTGGGTACGGGCGTGAGTTCAAAACCGAGATCAGTCAGCAGTTTTTCCGTTTTGCCCTTGAGCTTCTGCCCATGCTGAAGCGTGCACGGGGGGTGAAAGGCAATGCGACGCGCCTTCTTTGCCGCGTGGTGCGAACGCAAATCCGCCCATTTGGTGTTGTCCTGTTCGGCCAGCAAGACCTCGATGGGATCACGGGTGAGGGCGGAAATCTTCGCAGCCTTGGCGGCGTAATCGGCATCCTGAGCCAGTGCTTGGCCATAGTCCTTGACCTGCACGCCGCAGCCGCTGGCCGTGACGATAATGGCTTCCGCGCCGGATTCGACGAGTGACCACCAGGCATCGATGTTGCGGCGCATGGTCGCGCGCGCGGCTTCTTCAGCGTTCAGATGGTGTTCGATCGCACCGCAGCAGCCGACCGAAGGTGCGGCCACGAGGCTGATGCCCAGTGCATCGAACACGCGGCGTGCGGCCCCGTTGATGTCGGGTGAGAGTGCCGGTTGCACACAGCCTTCGAGCAGAATCATCTGCCGGGAGTGAACGGAGGCGGGCAAGCTGCCAGCAACTCGAAACGCAGGGACTTTCTTTTTCAGACTGTCGGGCAACAGTGGGCGGAACAGGCGCGCACCGCCCAGTGCCAACGCAAACAGCCGGGGTGAAAGCAGGCTCCGGCGCAGAACATAACGATAGAAGCGAGATGCGGGTGAACGGGGCGATTGGGTTTCGACCTCCGCGCGGCCGATATCGACGAGCTTGCCGTATTCCACACCGGAGGGGCAGGTGGTCTCGCAGTTGCGGCAGGTCAGGCAGCGATCCAGATGCGTGCGGGTGGTCTCGGTCACCGGTGCGCCTTCAAGCATTTGCTTGATCAGATAAATACGCCCGCGTGGGCCGTCGTCTTCATTGCCCAGCAATTGATAAGTCGGGCAAGTGGCATTGCAGAACCCGCAGTGCACGCAGGCGCGCAGAATGCGTTCGGCCTCGATGCCTCTGGGTGTGTTGATCAGATCGGCGCGGAGATTGGTTTGCATACGATAACGTGTCGCCTTGGGATAACGAGAGGTTTATTCCGGAAAAAGCCGCCCGGCATTAAAGATCCCCTTGGGGTCCATCGCCTTCTTGATGCGTTGATGCAGAGCGAGCAGGGGTGGAGGTAGCGGCTGGAAGCGCTCCGTATCCGCCGACTTGAATTTTGCCGGACGGAACAGGGTGGCGTGCCCTGACTGTCTGGCAACCAGCGTTCGGAATTCTGTCGCTTGATCCGATGTCAGGTGTACCCAGCGCTGCTGTCCACCCCAGTCGATGAGTTGCGGGGTACCGGGTAGTGCGTCGATCGGTGTCGTCAGCGGGACGGCTGCGCGCCAGAGATCGTTATCGACGGGCGCGACATCCGGCTGGAAGAAATCGAGCCGATGGTCGCGCAGGTCCTGCCAGTAGCGCGTGGCATCCATTTCGGTCAGCGTGTCGCCGCCGATGCGCAACACGGCCTTATGGACGGCGCTTTGCGCGCCTCCCAGTCGCACTCGAAGTCGCCCATCGGCAAAACTAGCCGCCGTGATCGGCAATGCGCTCTGGTTCCACTCGGCGAAGCGGATCAAAGCCTGTTCTGCTGTGGCGGCGACGATCTGGGTCTGCTGCGCGCGCGGCATGGGGACGACGCGCACGGATATGTCGAGCAGCACGCCCAGGGTGCCGAATGCGCCGACCATCAGGCGGGAGACATCATATCCGGCGACGTTTTTCATCACCTGACCGCCGAATTTCAGGATTTGCCCCTGGCCGTTGATGAGCCGAACGCCCAGCACGGCATCGCGCACCGCCCCTTGCCACGGCCGGGCCGGGCCGGATAGACCAGTGGCAACGGCGCCGCCCAATGTGCCCGTTCCATCCACTTGCCCCTGAAACTGGGGCGGTTCGAACGGCAGCATCTGGCCTTGCGCAGCGAGTACGCGTTCAATCTCGGCCAGTGGTGTCCCGGCGCGCGCGGTTAGCACCAGTTCTGCCGGTTCATAATCGAGAATGCCGCTGTGGGACGTGAGATCGAGCCGGATCGATTCCGGGCCGGGTTCTCGTCCGAGAAATGACTTGCTGCCGCTGCCGGTAATCGATACGGGCTGGTCTTGGTTGTAGGCCTGCCTGACGCGTTCGGCCAGTTCTGCGCTGATGTCTTGATCGATCACGGTGATGCGCGCCTCTTAAAAACGCGGTAAATCGGGGTGGGGCAGGTGGTTGTGATGCACGTGCATCGCGCCGAATTCGGCACAACGTTGCAGCGTCGGCACCGCCTTGCCTGGGTTCAGCAGGCCGAGCGGATCGAAAGCGGCCTTGATGGCGTAGAACTGCTTGAGTTCCTCTGGCTTGAACTGCGCGCACATCGGGGCGAGTTTCTCCACGCCGACGCCATGCTCGCCAGTCACGCTGCCACCCACATCGACGCAGAGCGTCAGGATGCGTTCACCGAAGGCTTCCGCCCGGTCGAGTTCGCCGGGTTTGTTTGCATCGAAGAGAATCAGCGGGTGCAGATTGCCGTCGCCCGCATGGAAGACGTTGGCGACTTCCAGCCCGAATTCATGGCTCATGGCGTCGATCTGTGTGAGCACGGAGGCGAGTTCGCGGCGCGGGATTGTGCCATCCATGCAGTAGTAGTCGGGCGAGAGGCGGCCGACAGCGGGAAAGGCCGCTTTGCGACCGGCCCAGAAGCGGGCGCGTTCCTCGTCGTTGCGGGCGATCCATAATCCCGTGGCACCCGAGCGCTGAACCACGGCTTCCACTTCGGCCAGGAGTTCGGCGACTTCCTCGGCCGTGCCGTCGAGTTCACAGAGCAGAATGGCGGCGGCCTCGGTCGGATAGCCCGCGTGCACAAACGCCTCGGCGGCATGGATGGCTTTGTTGTCCATCATCTCGAGCCCGGCGGGAATGATCCCGGCGGCGATGATATCGGCCACGGCCTGTCCCGCGTTTTCGAGGGAATCGAACTCGGCCATCAATACCTTGGCGCATTCCGGAATGGGCAACAGGCGTACCAGCACTTCGACCATGACGCCCAGCATGCCTTCGGAGCCGTTCATCAGGGCAAGAATGTCGTAACCCGCCGTGTCGAGCGTCGGGCCGCCGACGGTCATCTTCTCGCCTTCCATGGTGATGAAGGTGACTTCCAGCACGTTGTGCACCGTCAGGCCATATTTCAGGCAGTGCACGCCGCCGGAGTTTTCCGCCACGTTACCGCCGATGGTGCAGGCGATCTGCGAGGACGGATCGGGCGCGTAATACAGGCCGTAGGGCGCCGCCGCCTCGGAGATGGCGAGGTTGCGTACGCCGGGTTGGACGCGCGCGGTGCGGTTGACCGAGTCGATGTGCAGAATCTGCTTGAACTTCGCCAGGCTGAGCAGCAAACCGTCCGCACTGGGCAGCGCCCCGCCGGATAATCCCGTACCTGCGCCGCGCGCCACCACCGGAATTTCCAGTTCGCTGCACAGTCGTAACACACCCTGAATCTGATCGACGGTTTCAGGCAGTGCCACCACGGCGGGCATGCGTTTGATCGCTGCCAAGCCGTCGCATTCGAACGGCTTCATGGCTTCGGTCGTGGTGAGCAGGGCGGCATCCGGCAGGATGGCGCGCAGTCGCTGGATCAGCGTGTTTCGCCGCTCCGGGCAGAGCGGCGTCGATTCGTCGGCGAGTTCAGCGGCAATACTCATGCGTCTTCCCCTATCTTTTTTTGAGGCTCAGCGACTACGCAATCGGCGGCAGGCTTCGGCCACGGCGAAGCGATCACCCACATTGCCGGGGAAAATCACCACCGGCAACAAGGGGAAGCGGGGGTGATCGGCGGGGCAGCGCACCACGGAGCAACCGGTCAGGATCTGGCCCAGCACGCGGGATGCCTTGAGGTTCAGGCCGGTGGACAGCACGTCGTTGGAGGTGATGCCTCCCTTGCTGATCAACCAGCCGAGTTCCCCGGGCAGCCCGGCGACGATCTTCATCAGCGTAGCCGAAACCCGCTCGCCGAAGGCCAATCGAGTCGCCTGATCGGCAAATGTTTTTTCCACCCGGCTCGTGAAGATGACCGAGGTCTTGCCGTCGGCAAATGCCCGTTCGGCGGCGGTCAGAACATCGCCCACCAATGCGTCGTTATCGGTATCGATGCGTTCGATATCGACTTCGATGGGTGCGATGTCCGGTTCCTTGAGCAGTTCTTCGAGTTGTTCGCTGGTCTTTTTGACGTGCGAGCCTACGACCACCGCGCCCGGTTTGCCGTTTCGCACGAAGTGATGCATCGATTCGGCGCAAATCGATTGCGGCGGCAGGTTGGCCAGCGCCGTGAGCAGGCTGGCGGCGCTGCGGAACAGGAAGCGCTTGCCGGTTGCGGCCACGGCCATCACGTCGCGGGCGAAGCGGTTCAGGTCGTCCTGAGTTTCCGCGTCGACCACGGCGCAGGCATTGCCGCTCAAATTGGCAAGCCTGGACTGGATGCCGTTGTTGCGAATTTCGTCCAGCACGAAACGTGTGACCGCTTCTGCTGGAATGCGCCCGGCTGTTTTTTCGGCCACGTAATCGGGCAGGTAGCTGGTGCTGTAACCGAAGACCGAATCGCGGGCGAATTCGGTTTCATGCGTGGGTACCGGCTTGCCATCGACCAGCAGGTAATGCTGGCTGTTACGCGTGATTCGCCCCGCTTCGATGAAGGCCGGAACGAGGAAATGTGCGTCGAACGGGCCGAGTTCTTCGGCGATCACGTCGGTCTCGACAGGGTAGTGACCGCGCAGAGTCGAGTCTGAGCGGCTGACCAGGATCGGATTGATCGGATGCCCGGCCTCGCTGCGGGTTTTGAGTGCCGCATTGAGGTTGCGGCAGACCTCACGGGTTACTCGCGCCGCACTGGCCGCATCCATGCCCCGGGTGTTGGTGAGCACGAAAAACAGCGGCGACTCGTCATTGAGCGCTTCGAGCAACGTGGCTTCATCCCACCGGGTCAGCAGCAGGCAACCGTGGACGGTTTGTGAACCGGTCGGGTCGTCGTCCAGCGCAATAATCTTGGTTTGCACAATCTGTTACCTAATTTTTGGCCAATTAATGGCCTGATTTGGGTGTAGCTGATCGACGGCTCTTGCTTAGAACGCAGCCTTGACGCGTGCGGCGATGTCGGTGCCGGTCATGCCGTTCAGCTCGAACAGTTCCTGCGGGCTGGCGGTGGTTTCACCGCGCTTCCACGAGAATACGTCGCGACGGGCGGCACGGCTGCGAACCAGGATCGGCTCCAACGGTGCGGACGAACCGCCGCTGACCGCGACGAGCATGTCGCCGTCGAACAGGGCGTTGAACGCCGCGTCGCTCATGAAGCCATTGTCGGACTCGGGCACGCTGTCCCAGGCGACATCGGTCGGACGATAGAGCTGACGCGGATTGGCGGCGGCAACGATGCGTACCTTGAAGCCTGCCTTTTCCAATTCATCCTTCGCGGCGAAAACCGGCAGGAAGACCATGTCGCCCGTGGCTGCGAGGACGACGGTCTTGTCGCCACCCGCGCTTTCGTACAGGGCAACGCCACCTTGTTCGATGGCCGTCTTGGCCTGTTCCGGTGTGGTGTAGACCGGCAGTGCCGTTTTCGACGCAACGATGGTGATGCACTTGTTGTAGCTGTTCAGTGCCCAGGCGTAGGCGGCCTGGATCATGTTGGCATCGGCCGGGTAGAGCAGGAAGCTGTTGCCGTTCTTCATCATCGCGGCGAAGTGGCCTTCGATTTCCGGACGTTGATGCGTCCAGCCGTTTCGGCCCTGTTCCAGCGCACCGGCGGTGAACATGCTGATCATCGACGGTGTCTTGCGGCGCAGTTCGGCCATTGCCTGGGCGACGGTCTGAACGATCGGCCAGCCGTTGATCGCGAAGCTTTCATACGACAACCAGATGGCACGCGAACCGAACAGCGCGAGACCGGCAGCCAGACCGGCGCAGGCGTCTTCATTCAACGGCTCGTAGACACGGCCGGTTGGAACCTGGTTGTACAGCGGGTCGGTCGAGGGGTGACGAATCTTGAGCGCGTCGTTGATGTTCTTCATGGCCGAGGCTTCATTACCGTCGGCATTGGTGACGATGAAACGCGGATCTTTCTGGCCGACGTGCGCAACCAGTGCACCGAATACCGTGGCCGGAACCTGCGACTCGCCGACGGTGAAATTCTGGATCGGCAGCGTGCCGAGATCGGCCAGCGGCAATTCGTGCTCGGTCACCGCGGTATGAACGGCCGATCCGCCACCGGCGCGAACGAGATTGCTGCGAACCAGCACCCAGGCCTCCGGCGCGAGCGCACGTGTCTTCAGCGCATCGATGATGTGTGGCTTGTCGAGCGTATCGGCCGGATACAGGTTGTGCGACTTGGCACCGTGCGTGTGGACGCCCGCCCCCTTGATCTGCTTGATGATGAGCGCGGTGAACGTGCCGCCCAGCGCGGATTTCGCCGCCTTGTCGGTGGCTTCGAGGACAGCCTTGCCGAAGGCCAGACGGGCCTCGTGCGAGAACAGGGTCGAATCGACGTACTCGCCTTTCTGCTCGGCATCGTCGAAATCTTTGGCGTTGATGAGGATGACTTCCTTGAAGCCGTGCCCATGCCAGTATTCCTTCATGCGTTCGTTGCTCCACAGCGAGCACATGGAATGGTGTTCCTGGCTATAACCGTTCCAGACCAGAATCGGCAGGAAGTTCGTGATGTCCGGGAAGGAGGTATTGAAGTGCATCATCGAGTTCAGGATGTACGGTTCGCCCATGCCGCCGTCGCCGATGGTGACCGGGAACAGCTTGTCGCGATGCAGGTAGGCGCCCGCCATGGCGAAATGTTGCCCCTGACCCAACGGGCCTGCCGGTGCCAGCAAGCCGGGAATCGCACCGGAAAGGTGACCGAGCAGACCATGCTTTTCACGGAAGCGTGCGCGCATTTCTTCAACCGTGTGGATGCCCATGTGTTCGAGTGACCGATCCAGGAACATGGCGCTGTAGAAGCCCGGCGCGTGGTGGCCGACTTCGGTGACCATGTTCTTGTGGCCCAGCAGCATCAGCGCTGCATGAACATCGGCAGAGGAGGCATAACCGCCGGGGTGGCCCGAACCCTTGGAGCCGGTGATCTGCAGCGTGAGGTAACGCAGCGCGTCGGCGGTGAGCAGGGTCTGGAACGCCGCTGCCTCACTGTGGACGTCGGCAATCGCGGTCGCGCCTTCGGGAACGGCCGGTGTCCTGGCGAGTTCGTCGAAACGCGGCCACGCGGGATTGAAGTATTGAATGCCTTGGGTGAATGTCGGGTTGCTCATGTCGCGTTCCTTAAGTTTCGGTTGTTCTGTGCAGTCGATCTGATAGGTGGGTTGACGGTGTTTTTTACCTTGACGGGGACTTTAACGAGCTTTCATAATTTCTCAATGCAAAATCGTTTTCACAATGTGAAATTAAACTGGGTTTGATTTGATCGTGTGAAATTTATCTGATTGGTCCTTGAGATGGAGCGCCCTTGATGAGTGAATCTGGCATGAACGAATCCGGCGAACGCGCAGGCGGTATTCAGGTCATCGACCGCGCCGTGTGCCTGATGCAGGCGCTGGCGCGTTACCCGCATCCGGTCACATTGAAAGTCGTGGCGGCAGAATGTGGTCTGCACCCCTCTACCGCGCACCGCATTCTGGCAGCATTGGCGGATCATCACTGGGTCGACAAACATCCGGACGGTTACGCGTTGGGCAGCGCCATGGTGCGACTGGCGGCCAGGGCGCGCCCCGCCCCGCGCTGGCGGGAAATCGCCTTACCCGTACTGGATGCCCTGCGCGATGAGTTGGGCGAGAGTGTCAATCTCACCGTGCGGGAAGGGGATGAGGTGGTGTATGTGGAGCGCTCCGTTCCCAATCGCATGATGCGTGTGGAACAGGTAATCGGCACTCGGGCGCCGCTGCACGTGACATCCGTGGGCAAAATCCTGTTGGGTGCGGAGGGTGTGCCCGCGATGACCCGTTACGCCGAACGCACCGGTCTGCTGGCCATGACCGCCAATACGATCCGCAATACGGACACGCTGATCAAAACCTGTCTTGAAGCCGCGCAAACCGGCGTGGCGTTCGATAATGAAGAGGCCGAAGTTGGCGTCGGCTGCATCGGTGTGTTGGTGCGGGACATGGATGGCGTTCCGGTGGCCGGGTTGTCGATTTCCTGTCCGATCGAGCGTCGCCAGGAGGCGTGGGTTGCAAGCCTGAAAGCCGCTGCGAAGCAAATTGAAGCGCGTTTGAATGGCGTCTGATTACCCAGCCAGCTTTGGTAATGTTTCAAGTGGGGTTGAACGGCATTTGAACGATGAAATTACCAGAAGCCTGTGCTACCTGAACGTCTTCCAGTGTCAGCAAGCGGGCTTTGACCGCCGTGCCGCCGCCAGAATACGCGCCCAGCCTGCCATCTGAGCGCACGACCCGATGGCAGGGAATCACAAACGGCAAAGGATTTAGTGCCAGCGCCGTGCCGACCGCCCGGTGGGCATTGGGGCTGCCAATCGCCTGAGCGACCCAGCCGTAGCTTCGAACCTGACCCCGGGGAATCTCGGCCGTCTTGCCGAGCACGCGCTGCTGGAAGGGTGTCAGTGTGTTGAGGCAAATGGGCAGCTTCATAGTGGCATCTTCCATGAAAACAGCAAGAATTTGGCGTGAATAGTCATGCAGAATCGAATCGGCTCTGATGGGGGCTTCACCCGCCGATGGTGTGATGATTCGCAGGAATTCGGCTTCGGTTCCAGAGGAGATTCGACACAGCGCGCCGCGTGAAAAAGCGGCGAATACAAGCCCGATCGGTGTCTCGATTCCGGTGTAGGTAATGGTCGCGTTTTGCTTTTTCTGCAACATTTTATTCCCTCACTTCACTACCTGCTGTGAACTTGTCATTCTGCATGATACGGGTGAATTCGGGACGAAAAAAAACGGCACCGGCGAATTTCTTCGGGGTGCCGTTTCCGTAAAAGGGGGAATCAGTCCATTCTTTTTGAATGTGAGATTCTCCCCCTTTGAAAAAGGGGGAGTGAGGGGGATTTAAGAGGGCTTTGCATTTGTGCAAACCTTTCCTTAGCTGCGTGGTTTCGAGCGACGGGGTTTGCCACCGAAGGAATCAGCACCACCACGAGGACCGAATTTGCGCGGGCCGGCCGGTGGGCGGCGGTTGTCACCACGCTCGCCTTCGCTATCAGTGGGACCGGCTTCGCTGATATCGAGCGGTACGCCCAAAACGTGCAAACGCTTGAGCTGCGTGAACACTTCGTTTGGCATGCCCTCGGGCAAGTCTACGGTGCTGTGGCTGTCGAAGATGCGAATCGCGCCGATGTATTTGCTGTCAATGCCCGCTTCGTTGGCCAGTGCGCCGACGATGTTCTTCGGCTGGACGCCGTGCTCGTGGCCGATCTCGATCCGGTACTTGATGCGCGCCATATCATCGTTCTGACGTGGACGACGGGGCTCGTCGCGACGATCCTGATCCCGACCTTGGCCGCGATCTTGGCGGTCACCAAAGCTGACCTGCGCCGATTCCTTGATTTCGGCCGGCAGCAGCGGGCGATCCTTCTGCGCCAGATAGGCGAGTGCCGCTGCGATTTCCGGCAAGCCGACGTCGTGTTCAGACTGGTATTCCTCAATCAATGTTTCAAAGAAAGACAGATCTTCCGATTCCATCGCTTCGCTGATCTGATTCTTGAACGCGGCAGAACGTTTGTCTGCGATATCGCTCTGGCTCGGCAGACGCATGGGCGTGATCAACTGGCCTGTGGCGCGTTCGATGGCGCCCAGCATGCGTTTTTCGCGCGGGGCGACAAACAGGATGGCTTCACCCGAGCGACCGGCACGACCGGTACGACCGATGCGGTGAACATAGGATTCGGTGTCCAGCGGAATATCGTAGTTAATCACGTGGCTGACCCGCGGCACATCAATACCCCGAGCGGCCACGTCGGTCGCGATGATGATGTCGAGTGATCCGCGCTTGAGGCGATCGATTGCCTTTTCACGCATGGCTTGATTCATGTCGCCATTCAACGGAGAGGCAGCGTAGCCACGCGCTTCCAGCTTTTCGGCCAGTTCGGTGGTGGCCACTTTGGTGCGCACGAAAATGATCACCGCGTCAAACTCTTCGACTTCCAGGATACGGGTCAGCGCATCGAGTTTGTGCATGCCGCTGACGGCCCAGTAGCGCTGGTTGATGGCCTTGACGGTAGAGGTGCTGGATTTGATCGCAATCTCGACCGGGTTGCGCAGATGACGCTGGGCAATGCGGCGAATCTGATCGGGCATGGTGGCGGAGAACAGTGCGACCTGACGGTTTGCCGGGGTCTTGCTTAAGATTTCGTCCACGTCATCGATAAAGCCCATGCGCAGCATTTCGTCGGCTTCATCCAGTACAACGGCCTGAATTTGATTGAGTTTCAGGGTGCCACGCTTGATGTGATCCTGGATGCGTCCCGGTGTGCCAACCACCACGTGCACGCCACGCTTCAGGCCGCGCAGTTGGGGCTCCATTGCCTGTCCGCCGTAGACGGGCAGAACATGAAAGTCCGGCAGGTGACGGGCGTAGGTCTGCATGGCTTCGGCGACCTGGATTGCCAGTTCACGTGTTGGCGCCAGTACCAGCAGTTGGGGTGCACGCAGGTTGATGTCGATCCGGCTCAGCAAAGGTAGGGCGAACGCACCGGTTTTGCCGGTGCCGGTTTGCGCCATGCCCAGTACGTCTTTGCCTTCCAGCAGGACTGGAATGCTTTTGGCTTGTATGGGTGAAGGGCTTTCGTAGCCCAGTTCTTCGACCGATCGCAGCAGGGGTGCGGCGAGGGCGAAATCGGAAAATAGAATGGTGTTTTCTTCAGACATGAGTATTTCAGGGCTCTTCTAGGGGGAATGTCGTCCGAATTGGACGAACAGAAAAGGCGCGACATGTGCGCGTTGGAATGTCGCGCTTATCGAGCCGTGATGGAATTTCGGCGCATATTACCTGAAAACGATCTGTTTGTCTTTAATTTCTTTTGCTTATATCAAGAGGTTGTATGCTTGGCGAGTTGTTGCTGGTACATTTCCAGTAGCTGTTGTGTCTTTTGGGCGGCGGTCCAGGTCTCTGCATAGCGCGGGGCCTGATCGACCAATTGCTGGTAGCGATCGGGTTGATTCAGGGTTTGATTGACGGCCTCGGCGAACCCGGATGGATCATCCGGTGCGATCACGCAGCCGCCGTCGGGATTCAGTACATCCAGTGTGCCCATGACCCCCAGCGCGACAACCGGCGTGCCGAGCGCCAGTGCTTCCAGCAGAACCAGTCCCTGGGTTTCGGTTCGGGAGGCAAATACGAACAGATCGGCGGCACGATAGGCATCCTGCAAGGCGCCATCCCGCCTCATGTAGCCCACAAATTTGACAGAAGCCTGTAATCCCATATCCGCAACTTTGCGTTGAAGGTGGGATTCTGCCGGGCCTTCGCCGGCGATGACCAGAATGGCTTCGGGTGTTTCTTTCAGGACGAAGGGCATCATGTCCAGCAGGAAATCAATATTTTTTTCCAGTGCGACCCGGCCGACATACAAAAGAATGGGCTGGTCGTCTCTGATCGATAGTTTTGCTCTGAAATCCGATGTCGGCGGTGTGCGGAATGCATCGAGGTTGAGTCCGGTCGGGATGATGTGCATCTCGGCGCTCACACCATAGGTTTGCAGGGCGTCGCGCATGGGTGAGGAGGGCACGACGAGGGCATCGACGGCATTGCACTGGCTTTTCGAGAAAAAACGCGCTGCCCGCTTCAGCCAGTTTCTGGGTGCCCAGCGAATGTAGTTGTAGAGATATTCCTCGAAGAAGGTGTGATAGCTCTCGACGACCGGAATGGCCAGTTTGCGTGCCAGTTTTACCCCCGCGTAATGGGCCACGAAGGGGGTGTGTATATGGATGAGATCTATCGTTCGTCCCCGCAGGATCGGTAACAGGTTGGTGGTGGCGCCGTAACTCATCATCCGATCTTCTGGATCAAGCAGCACCTTACGCGAAGGCAGGCGCAAAATATCTTCATCATCGTGTTGATCTTTGGCGCGTTCCAGTGTGATTGATTCGGGGTAGTCCGGGCAGATCAGGGTTACCCGATGTCCCGAGGCGATCAATTCGCTGCGAAAGCTCTGGATGGAGGTCGATACACCGTTGATTCTCGGGAAGTACACATCGGAGATCATTAGAATATGCACGGATGACAGCTCAATATTTATGGAGAATGAAATAGGTTGTCGACTTTATATGACAACTTCGTGATTTATCCCATGAGACATCACTCAGTGGTCAGAATCGGGCGATGATTTTGACTGTGATAGCATGGCGCGCAGTTTTTTTCATAAAAATAATGATCGTGGGGAATCAGCATGATTGCAGGTGTTTTTCCGGGACAGGGTTCGCAGTCCATTGGCATGAGTAGCGGCTGGAATGGGTATCAGCCCCTGGCTCAGGCTGTTTATCGTGAGGCCAGCGACGTGCTGGATTTGGATTTGTGGGCCTTGGTGGCGAATGGGGATGCGGCGGAACTGGATCGCACGGAAATCACCCAGCCGGCCATGCTGGCGGCTGATGTGGCGGCGTGGCGCATTTATCTGGCGGCGGGTGGGCACAAGCCGATTGCGTTGGCCGGGCACAGTCTGGGCGAGTATGCCGCGCTCGTCGCTGCAGAAAGTATCGACTTTGCCGATGCCGTGGCCCTCGTGTTTGAACGGGGACGTCTGATGCAGGCAGCCGTTGCGCCTGGAGCCGGAGCCATGGCGGCCCTGCTGGGGCTGACTGATGAAGCGGTTTTGAGCGTTTGTGCCGAGGCTGCGCAAGGGCAGGTTTGCGAAGCGGTGAACTTCAACTCGCCCGGGCAGGTGGTCATCACCGGTGATGCGGCTGCCGTGGCGCGTGCCGAAGAATTGGCCAAGGCGGCCGGTGCCAAGCGCTTTGTGCCGCTGCCGGTCAGTGTGCCTTCCCATTCGAGTCTGATGATTGACGCCTCCCGCGAATTGGATGCCTATCTGGCCAAGGTTATGATCAAACCGCCCGTGCTTCCCGTCCTGCATAATGTTGATGCGCAAACCCACGACGACGCGGTTGCCATCCGTCATGCATTGGTTGAGCAGTTGTACCGTCCGGTACAGTGGGTGGCTTGTGTGCAGGCCCTGCATGGTCGCGGCTGCAACCGTCAGTTCGAATTTGGCCCCGGTAAGGTGCTGACTGGTCTGGCAAAGCGTATCGAAAAAGGGGTGACTGGCAAAGCCGTATTCGACGAAGCCACTCTGGCTGCGGTTATTTCCTGACCCCCCCACGTTCGCTGATCACTTATTCGAGAGCCATTTTCAAGAGGAATTAAAGATGAGTAATGAAACAAAAGGTCGGACTGATGGTTTGAATGGCAAGGTCGCGTTGGTGACGGGAGCGTCCCGCGGCATTGGTGCGGCCATCGCCGAGCAGCTCGCGCAAGCAGGCGCGGTGGTGATCGGTACGGCAACCTCCGATTCGGGTGCGGCGGCCATCAACGAGCGCCTGGCACCGCTGGGTGGTGCTGGGATGCGTCTTGATGTGACCGATAGTGCACAAATCGATGCCGTTCTCGTCGAGATCGAGTCCCGTTTCGGCACTGTGGCAGTGTTGGTCAACAACGCGGGCATTACTCGTGATACCCTGCTCATGCGCATGAAGGACGATGACTGGTCCGCCATCATCGATACCAATCTCACCTCGGTATTCCGTCTATCGCAAAAGGTCTTGCGTGGCATGACCCGCGCTCGTTGGGGCCGGATCATCTCGATTGCCTCGGTGGTTGGTTCCATGGGGAATGCAGGCCAAACCAACTATGCGGCCGCCAAAGCCGGTCTGATGGGCTTTTCCAAGTCCTTGGCCCGAGAAGTGGGGGCGCGAAACATCACGGTCAACGTGGTGGCACCCGGGTTCATCGATACCGACATGACGCGCGACCTGCCCGAGGCGCATAAGACAGCATTGTTGGCGAATGTTCCTCTGGGGCGGCTGGGCGATCCGGCAGAAATTGCCGGCTGTGTTCGCTTTTTGGCGAGCGACGATGCCGCTTATGTGACCGGTCATACCCTGCATGTCAACGGTGGTATGTACATGAGCTGATCTGTATTTATTAAAATAATCAGTTATTTATGTTAATGTTCTTTGTTTTTTGATCAGGTAGCCCGAGTGCGCTGAAGTGATTTTTATTTTGCGGTTTGGCCGGTTTTAACTAGAATGCCTGCCATCTCGGGCAAGCGCCCTTGAACCAATTTGTCTTAAATCGAGGTTGAATCGTTATGAGCACCGTTGACGAACGCGTGAAGAAGATTGTTGTAGAACAGCTGGGTGTTAAGGAAGAAGAAGTCACCAATGAAGCTTCATTCGTTGATGATCTGGGCGCTGATTCTCTCGACACCGTCGAGTTGGTGATGGCTTTGGAAGAGGAGTTCGAGTGCGAAATTCCTGACGAAGAAGCTGAAAAAATCACAACCGTACAGTTGGCCATTGATTACATCAACGCCCACAAAGACGCATAACTCGCGGCCCTGGGTATGCCCCGGGGTCTGGGTGGTTGATTGAATAAAAGGCCGCGCCCTGGGTTATCCCGGCGCGGTTTTTTTATATGAAAAAAGAAAAGATATGGATTTGAACGCATGAGCAAGCAACGTGTGGTGGTGACTGGGTTGGGGGCGTTGACCCCTCTGGGTAATACGGTGGCATCCAGCTGGGCTGGCATTCTTGAAGGCCGCTCGGGGGTTCGCAGGATTGATCGTTTCGATGTTAGTGCGATGGCTTCGCAAATCGCAGGTACGTTACGCGATTTCGATGCAGCCCAGTTCATTCCCGCCAAAGAAATCAAGAAGATGGAGCCATTTATCCATTACGGGATCGCGGCTGCAATCGAAGCGATCGAAGATGCCGGTCTGATCAGTGACACATTGAACTACGATCGTGTCGGTACATTGATCGGTTCCGGTATTGGTGGTTTGGAGGGGATCGAGCGCAATACCATGACATTGGCGCAACAGGGCCCGCGACGTGTGTCCCCGTTCTTCGTGCCCGGTGCGATCGTGAATATGGTGTCCGGTCAACTTTCAATCCGTTACGGCTTCCGCGGGCCAAATCTGGCCACAGTTACCGCCTGCGCGGCGGGTACACACAGCATCGGTCAGGCGGCGCGCTTGATCGCATACGGTGATGCGGATGTGATGATTGCCGGTGGTGCTGAAGGCGCCGTTTCCCCGCTGGGCGTGGCCGGTTTCTCCGCTGCGCGTGCGTTGTCGACCCGTAACGATGATCCTGAACATGCCTCGCGGCCTTGGGATAAGGATCGTGACGGTTTCGTCCTGGGTGAAGGCGCTGGCGTACTGGTGCTCGAATCATTGGATCATGCCAGGGCGCGCGGCGCGAACATCTATGGTGAGTTGATCGGTTTTGGCATGAGTGCTGATGCCTATCACATGACGTCACCTTCTTCCGACGGTGACGGCGCGCGCCGCTGTATGCTGGCGGCCATGCAGGATGCCAAGGTCAATCCTGAAGACATCGGTTACGTGAACGCCCACGGCACCTCGACACAGGCCGGTGATCTGGCCGAGGTGGCGGCCTTGCACGCAGCCTTCGGCGAGCACGCCAAGCGTTGCCCGATCAGCTCCACCAAATCCATGACCGGCCATCTGTTGGGTGCCGCCGGAGGTATTGAGGCGGTGTTCTCCCTGTTGGCCTTGCGCGACCAGGTTTTGCCACCGACGATCAATCTCTTTGAGCCTTCCGAAGGTTGCGATCTGGATTTCGTGCCCCACACAGCGCGCGAGGTTCGCGGTCTTGATGTGGTCATGTCCAATTCCTTCGGTTTCGGCGGCACCAATGGCACGCTGATTTTCCGGCGCGTGTGATCGACGTGAACCGGTTTCATCTGTTCCATGTCCAGTAAAACACCCTCCGCGAGGACGTGTTCACCGGTCATCGAACAAATTGAAGGCATAACAGCGGCCGATTTTCCGGATCTTATCTCTCAGGCGCCCGGGCGATTCTCGCATCTGTTCGCGAGTCTGGCGTCGGGGGCCGCGAGCGAGTCGGGGCAGAACAATGCTCGCTGGTCCATCCTGTTTGGCGCGGCGCGCGCCGAATTACGTCTGGATGCGCAGGGCATACTGCACGCGACAGGCTTGCATCAGGCGCTGACGACCGAATCCCATTTCCTCTCCGCCTTTGGTTTGGCAGTGAAGGCCTTTCCAAAGCCACCTGCCGACTTCTCGACCGAATTGCCTTTTGTCGGCGGTTGGAGTTTTTATCTTTCCTATGAACTGGCGGGGCAAATCGAACCGAGCCTGGGTCTGCCGCGATTTGCTGCGGCCGACCGGGTAGGGTTCCCGGTCGCTGTGGCCCAGTATCACAGCGACGCACTGGTATTCGATCATCTGCATCACAAAACCTGGCTGGTTCACGACGGGCAATCGCCTGTTGATGCCGAATCCCTGCGTTCATTCCTGGCTGCGTTCAGCGCCACGCCTCAGGCCGACTCAACCTTGGAGATTCAAGCCTTGCAGGCAGATGATCCGGCGCGTTATCGGTCGGGTGTGCGGAAGATTCTGGCGTATCTTCGTGCCGGTGATGTCTTTCAGGCCAATCTATCGCGCGCCTGGCGATTCCGCGCGCCTCAAGCCGATGCCGGGCTGAGTATCTTCCGCCGTTTGGAGCAGCATAACCCCGCGCCGTTTGCGGCGTGGTATCGCCTGCCAGAGGGCGAGATCATCAGCTCGTCGCCCGAGCGTCTGGCCGATCATAGTGGTGGCCATGTTTCGACGCGTCCGATTGCCGGTACGCGCCGTCGGGATGCCGACAGCGCGCGTGATGCTGCGCTGATGGCCGAGCTCCGAGCGCATCCCAAGGAGCGCGCCGAGCATGTGATGCTGATCGATCTGGAACGCAACGATCTTGGCCGCGTGTGCCAGCCGGGTAGTGTTCGCGTGGATGAATTGATGGTGCTGGAGTCTTTTGCGCACGTGCATCATCTGGTATCGAATGTATCTGGACAGTTGCGTCCCGGTCAGTCGGTGTTCGATCTGCTGGCCGCCGTATTTCCGGGCGGCACGATCACCGGTTGCCCCAAGGTGCGTTGCATGGAAATTCTGGCGGAACTGGAGCAGACCGGCCGTGGCCCCTACACGGGCAGCGTCGGCTATTTGAGTCTGGATGGTCGGATGGACAGCAACATTCTGA
Source organism: Halothiobacillus sp. (assembly GCF_027346185.1). Taxonomy (GTDB): domain Bacteria; phylum Pseudomonadota; class Gammaproteobacteria; order Halothiobacillales; family Halothiobacillaceae; genus Halothiobacillus. The sequence continues at coordinate 3,230 of NZ_DAIESY010000075.1, read as the reverse complement.
TTCGAACCGTGTTTCTGGCGAAGGACGGCCAGGGCGAATTTCGAACCGGCGCTGGCATTGTGGCCGATAGCGAGCCCGAACGTGAATGCACGGAAACCGAAGAGAAAGCCCGGGGGCTGTTGATGGCGTTGACCGGCTCCGGTGTACGTGGTGATCTGCCATGAAGCACTTTGCACCCTTCACCATGCAGGATCGCGGTCTGGCCTACGGCGATGGTCTGTTTGAAACGATGCGGTTATCCCGTAGTAAGTTGTCCTGGTGGTCGGAGCACTTCGCCAGAATGAGTTACACCTGTTGCGCGCTGGGCTTGCCGATCCCTGATGAAAACGACGTGCGCGCTGCCATTGATTCGGCGGTTGAGCAGAGTGGCAAGTCGGAGGCCGTGGTAAAACTCATGTACACGGCAGGATCGGGGCAGCGGGGCTATCATCGTGCGGAACCGGTTGAGCCAACACTTGCTGTTTTGATCGGTGGTGTGCCTGCGGCGGATTCGCAATGGTCGGTTCAGGGATTAAGCGTTGGTCTGCTCAAGCAATCCGGCGGTATCCCAATATCGGCACTCAGCGGACTCAAGCATCTCAATCGTCTGCCCCAAGTGCTGGCGCGCGCGGCTTGGCCGGAGGGGGTCGATGAGTGCCTAATCCATGACGAGAATGGTCTGGTACTGGGCGGAACACAAAGTAATTTTTACTGGCAGGAAGAAGGTCGCTGGTTTACGCCGCCGATTCAGGGGGCTGCCATTGCCGGGATAGTTCGTGCCTTGTTGTGTCGCTATCTGGATGTGACGATTGCACCCGTGTCCATCGGCCGCCTGGCTTTGGCGCAGGCCGCTGCGATCAGCAATGCCGTCCGGGGCGTGCTGCCGATTGGTCGTCTGGCGGGGCGTGTGTTGTCTGTTGACCAATCCATGGAGCTGGTGGCGCGCTGGCATCGCCTGTGTGCTATTCGGGCAGGTGAAGGGGGTGAACCTGTCGATTCGGCCTGGTTCGCTTTGCAGCGTCAGGTAGCGGTTCTTGATAGCGGCAGCCAAGTGCGTTGTCGGAAAATGTTTGGTGAAATGGCTGAATACTATGAATAGGGCGATCGGTTTTTTGTGGGTCTGGCTGTTCACGATGGGGCTTTTGTTCGCCACCGTATGGATGGTCGGCCGGGTTGGTGTTTTTCTCACCCAACCCTTGCTGCCTGCTGGCGCTGCGGCGGTCACGATTGAAATCCCCGGTGGTGCGGACGCGCGGCAAATCGCCAAAATAGCTGATGCTTCCGGTGCCCGGGTCAATCCGACTGTGTTCTCGTGGGCGGCTCGATTGAGTGGTAAAGCGCGCTCGATTCAGGCGGGTGAATACCGGATTACCGATCAGGATCGGTTGCTCGGTTTTCTCGATCGTTTGGTTGCGGGCGATGTGGTGCGTTATCACATCACCATCCCCGAAGGAGATACGGCCCAGGATTTTCTGAACAAGCTCGCGGCGCAAAAAGAAATTAAACACACCCTGAACGGGCTGGATCAGGCCCAGATCATCGCCGAGATGCATTGGCCCATCACCCATCTTGAGGGCTGGTTGTTCCCCGATACCTATGTGTTCACGCGCGGCACTACGGACAAAAAGATTCTGCAGGAAGCTTACCGCTCGATGCGGTCGCATCTGGATGCTGCATGGGCGGATCGCGCACCCGGTCTACCCTTGAAAACGCCCTACGACGCGTTGATTCTGGCCTCCATCGTTGAAAAGGAAACCGGCCTGCCCGATGAACGTGCCATGGTGGCGGGTGTGTTCATCAACCGATTGAACATCGGGATGCGATTACAGACCGATCCTGCTGTCATTTACGGTGTGGCCGAGGCAACTCGGGGGCAGGTTGACGAGGACAGTTCGCCGCGAAGTCTGACGCTAAGCCAACTGCGCGCCGATACTCCGTACAATACCTACACCCGTACCGGATTGCCGCCGACGCCGATTGCCCTGCCTTCCGCAGCCGCATTGCAGGCTGTTACGCATCCCGATAAAACGGATGCCTTGTATTTTGTAGCCAATGGCACGGGCGGGCACACCTTTTCGCGCACGTTGAAAGGCCACAATCAAGCCGTGCAGACCTGGCGTCGTATCGAAAACACGCGTGCATTCGAGCCCCAAAAAACGCAATGAACCCACCAATGACTGAGCATTCATGAACCTACCCGGAATATTTATCACCATTGAGGGTGTCGAAGGCGCGGGCAAGTCCACCGCCATTGCGGGCGTGGCTGAGTGGTTTGGCGCCCACGGTCGGGAAGTGGATTGCACACGGGAGCCGGGCGGTACACCAATTGCCGAAGCAATTCGTCAACTCCTGCTCAATCCGGCAGATGAAGATCTGGTGCCGCCCACTGAGCTCATGCTGATGTTTGCAGCCCGTGCGCAACATGTGGCCGGAAGGATCAAGCCAGGATTGGCAGCGGGCAAGGTGGTGATCAGCGACCGCTTCACCGACTCCTCCCGTGCCTATCAGGGTGCGGGGCGCGGCATGGATCGATCCTTGATCGAAACCTTGGCGCAGGCGGCAGAGCAGGGCGTATCACCCGATTTGACCTTGTTACTCGATCTGCCCGTGGATATCGGCATGAAACGAGCAGCGGCCCGGCGAGGAGCCTGTGCCCACGACCGATTCGAACGTGAGCGCCATGATTTTTTTGAACGTGTCCGCGCAGGCTTTCTTGAGTTGGCCAGGCAGTCGACGCGCTTTGCATTGATCGATGCCGCCGCGCCGATTGTGGAGGTGCAGACCCAGATACAGACTGTACTTGCTGCACGTTTCCCGCAGGGGGGAGCCGATCGTGGCTAGGGCCAGAACCAGCAAAGTAGGCGCCGATAAGGCAAAACCCAAAAACGCGGGAGAAGATCTTGCGGCGGAATCGCCTTGGCCCAATTCCTCGGTTGGTGTGGCCGACATGCCATGGCTTCTACCATCTTGGGAGCGCTTTTTATCGATGCACCGGCAGGATCGGCTTCCCCACGGCTTGCTGGTTACCGGTGCCTCGGGTTTGGGGTCGCTCATTCTGGCGCGGGAAATGGCGGCGTATCTATTGTGCGCCGACCCCGTTACGACGCCGGGGGCGGAGCGCGCCTGCGGTGAATGCGCTGCTTGGCGGTTACGCCGCGCGGGTACGCATCCCGATATTCAACTTCTGGTTCGTGATGGCGCGAACAAGGATATTTCCGTTGATGAGATCCGGACGTTGATCGAAAGCTTCA
>NZ_DAIESY010000064.1:0-3327 GCF_027346185.1 Halothiobacillus sp. | reverse complement strand
ATGCCGATTTGTTTGGCCCGTTGCAGTTCGACTTCTTCGGTGATCATCCGATCAAGTACGCGCTCTTCGAGTTGTTTGAAGTCGGAGGGGCTCAGAGCCTGAATATTGATCTGGCTGGAAACCTGCTGGAGGCGGTCATTCAACTGCCGTTGCGTGATCACGCTCTGGTTCACCACAGCCACGATTCGATCGAACATCTGTTCACCGGCGGCAGGCGTGAGGTCTGCTGCAATCGTGGGTGTGCTGAACACAACGCCAAAAGAGAGCCCGGCAGCCAGGGCTAGCCAGGCGGGCGTCAGACGCGCAAAAATAGGGAGCAGAAAAGACGAACGTGGCGATGTGGTCATAAAAATTCCGGTGTTCCTGAATCTAGAATAGTGTGTTGATGATCCATGGTCGGCCTGCAATGCGGCGGCAAGGCCGGTAATCGGGAAGCAGTGATGATGCCTGGCTTTTATAAGTTTATTGATCATAACCGAGAATTTCCTGCTGGAACCGGTTCTTCTGACCAAAACTGCCGAGCCCTTTGAGTTCGACCTCAAACAAGATCGCATTGGAATATTTTGGCGTGGCCGAGGCACCGATGGTATCTGGATTGACAACATAACGCTTCAAAGCGACCCGTGCGGCCCAGCAGCAGGAATCGTAACCCACGCCGAGCAGCGATTGTACTACCTTATTCTGATTGAAATCGTAACCCAGGCGTCCAAGAATCTGCCAGTGGAGGCTGGCTTGCCAGGCAAATGAAACATCGGCCTGTCGATAGGCCAGTGTGGTGTCCTGCGGCTTTGTGAAGTAACTGACGTTGGCCACGCTGCCTTGGTCGGCACGGTAACCCATGCGGGTTTGCGTGCGCCCGATGTGGCCGCTGTCACTGTCGTATTCGGCCGTAAACGAGCCATTCCAGTGTTTGTTGATGTCGGAATAAGCCTCGGCCACCACGGTAGAGCCGCCTTTATCGACAGTCGGGATGACGCGACTTTCCCTGAAGTTGTATCGCTGCGCAATCCGCAAGCTCAATGGCTCGGTGCCCTGCAGCGTATCGATAAGCGACCAGCTCACGCCGTACGTCAGGGCATTGGCATCGCTGATGCGGTCACCGCCACTGAACCGATTGGCTGTGAATAGCTGGCTGTAGCTCATGTTGGTCAAGCCGGTGTCGAACAAGGGGATGTTCGTTTGATCCCGATACGGAACATTCAGGTAATAGAGTCTGGGCTCGAGTTGCGCGCGATAGCGGCCCGTCTCACCGTAACTTCGCTCAAAAAACAGTTTCGAGTCCAGACTGGTGATCGGCAAGACGCGTGTGGGGTGTTCCTGGGGATCACTTGCCTGGTACAGAGGATCGCTCAAGCCGCGCGTCAACTGATAGGCTGTGGCATCAAGTGTCAGTTTCGGCGTGATTTCATACCAACTGTCGCGGAACTCATGATATAGCGACGGCGCAACATGCAACCGTTGACCGGTAGTTGCACTGGAATAAGGGTTTGAGAACCGCGTGGCATCGGCAACCAGAGATAGATCGGCCAAGCCCAGATCAAAATTTTTGCTGGCCGTGATTCTGGGCATGATCCGGTACGGATAGGCCGACTGGGGAATCAACGGGTTCACGGTCTGGTATTGCAATGCCATCAGCCCAAGCGACCAACCACCCGTTGTCGCATTCAGATTGAACTGGGTCGGCAGATAATCTGTGGTGGCCTGATTGAGATTGGTGGAGAAATCACGGAAAAACTGCTGATCGGATACCCGATTGACGTTCAGGGCGTAGTTAAGATTCGGTGTGATCTGCGCTTGGTCCTTGAGCGTCAGCGCCCAGCGCTTTTCACCGTAAACCCGGTCGTTGGGGAGCCAGAACAGGTTGACCTGATCGTAACCTGCACCCGTTTGGCCGAAGCGGTGGAGATAACGGAATTCCGTATCCAGACCCAGTCCACGGCGCGTGAATACATGGGGTGAGATCGTCGCGTCCATATTCGGCGCGATGTTCCAGTAATAAGGTTGGACGTATTCAATACCACCCGATGTGCTGCTACCGAAGGTCGGGAAGAGCAGGCCGCTTTGTCGACGGTTATCGATCGGGAAGTTGAAGTACGGGAAATAGAAGATCGGGACGCCACCCGCGTGCAGAACGGCGTCATAGGCTTGGCCTCGTCCGGACTCACGGTCGAGGTCGATTTGTTTTGCCGAAATATCCCAGGCCCGCTTTGCAGGCGGGCAGGTGGAGTAGTCGGCCGTGAACAGCTGGTAGGTTGATTCGCTGTGTTGCTCGACCCGGCTTGCACTGCCCGAGGCCCGGCGGCTGTAGAGCCAGTATCGGGTATCGTTCAATTCGCCCTGGTGCAACTGCGGCTCAAGCCAGCCATGATCGGCATTGAGGGTAAAATCCGGCGTTTCGTACCACAGATCGCCCGTGCCCGTGATACGTTCCTCTGGCTGTTTTTGATAGGTGAGCTGGTTGCCGGTGATGCGGTCGGCTGGCCGCACGATGCGCGCATCACCCTTGAGTTGAATCGTACCGTTCTGCTCGAACTGAGCATGGTCAGCGGTTGCCTGCGTCGGCGTGTCGAGTGGTTGAACCCGAAGTGGGGGACGGTCCGGGCCGAATGGCGGGCACAGACTGCAAGACTTGCTGTCGGCTGCCTGATCAGCAGGGGCGGTGTCTTCGGCTTGTGCGCCTGCGGAGAAGATACCGGAAACAAGTATGCAGGATATGGCCAGCGACAGAGCCAGCCGTTGTGGATTCGAATGCCGCTTCATGCGGGCGCGAGAAGTGATTGGGCGCATCCTGATCCTGCTTAGGTGGCCATGCGAGCCAGAACGTCGTGGAATGCTTCGGTGATGTCGTCAATGGGTTGTGTACCATCGATTCGCGCCAGTTTGTTCTGCTTTTCGTAAAACGCAATCAGAGGAGCCGTTTGCTCTTCGAAGACCTTGAGGCGCTTCTCGACGGTCGCCTCGTTATCGTCTGCCCGCTGGATGAGTTCACCGCCACAGACGTCGCAGATGCCCGGTTTTGCACTGGGGTGCGTGTATTTATTGAATACCGCGCCACATTGGCTGCAGGTCTGGCGACCGGTGAGGCGTTGCATCAGATCCTTGAAGGGAACATCGAGGACGATTGCAGCCTGAAGAGACTGGTTCAAATTGGCCAGCATCTCGTCAAGTGCTTCGGCTTGAGCAATGTTGCGCGGGAAGCCATCGAGGATATAACCGCGCTTGGTATCAGCCTGATCGAGCCGTTCCTTGATCATGCCGAGGACGATGTCGTCACTGACCAACTGCCCCGCATCCATGGCTGCCTTGGCTGCCTGGCCCAGCGGGGTG
>NZ_DAIESY010000051.1:0-23188 GCF_027346185.1 Halothiobacillus sp. | reverse complement strand
CCGTGCCATCCGCGAAGCGGTCCGGCAACATGGCGACGCCGACCCGGCACAGTGGCTGGAACACAGTGGACAAGCGATTCGTGACCGGGTGGCGCACATGATCCGCCTGTGGGGCAGTGGCGGGCGCGCTGCCGAAGTGCTACAGCAATGCCGCGCGTGGAGGGAAGCCGGACTGCGCATCTGCCTGCGCCCGACAACCCCGATCCCGGAGACGGAAACCGGTGCGCTACTGCGCAAGGGACGAGAGTGGCTCGCCGCGCATGACGGCGTACGCTCGGTACAATCGTTCATTTCGAGCGCTGCGCGTACCGATGCAAGATACTGCTGGATCGTGCGTCATGCCAGCGCAGGCAATGCTCACGAATTCGCCGACCTGCAAGACATGCTCGTCAGCATGGAACGCGCACTCAATATCAGCGGGTTGTATTGCGACTGGACTGGCGAAGTCAACCCCGACTGAGTTTCGCGCTGTTATGCCATGGCATCAGCTGGCTGAGTTGGGCGGGTTATACGGGGACATTTTTTACTGGTTGCGCTTGCTTTGAGCGGATACTGAGTTGTATTTGGCGCTGGCCGACTTTACTACGACTGATGACAGCGCATGGTCAAAAAACTGTTTGTATATTCTACTTATTGTCGTGTTGGTGATCAGCGTTACCATGGCGTTGGATTATCAATAGGTTCGGAGGCACCCACCGCATTGTTGTTGGTTGTATGTGTGCGACGGTTTTCTTTAATCACCGCGTCTTTAACGGATAACCTCAGGTTGACGGTTTGCAAAATGGCCAGCAACTTGTCCTAACTGGAATCGTTTGCTTAGCCGCAATGGTGCGCCTGGGCTGTCTTCGATAAACGTGGCGATTGAAATGACTTGTCTGGGTTGGTTTAGTGCTTCTTCGAAGTGGCGTTTGGCATGAGTCAGTAATGTTGGGTTGGTAACGCCGCTGTTGCACAGCGTCATGTGAAATTGCCATTGATCAAGTACAAACGGATAACCCCACCGTGCCAGGTGCGCTTGAGCTTTTGGTGTTAACCCAGAAGATCGTTCTGCTTGACGTTGTGAGTCTTCCGGCAGGCGATGGTGATCGAGTTGCGTGACGCAAGCATCAGCCAGCGCATGCAGCGGTGCAGATGAATACAATGGTACAAGTGCTGCAAAATCTTGAATTGCCAGAACGGAAAGTGGTGGCAATGTGAATGGTTCGAATTGACGCGCCAGCTGCGCGACATCTTGTTCAAATTCGGTCAAGCTGCTTACGAGATGCACAGGCGCCTTGAGCGTGGCGTGAAACCCGTAACGACGTGGGGATCGGGTGTTGGTAGCAAGGTCAGGCAGATTGGGTTGTACGACCGCATGATTCGTACAGGCGTCCCGACCCAGCCAAGCGCAACCAAGTTGCCATAGCGGGTCGTTGACTTCTGGTGCGTAATACACTGCGATGCGCATCGTGTTCACTTTAAGCGATTCGTTCCCCTGCACGCCAGACCGATCGTATCACTGGCAACCCATCGTGGACATGCACGCGCACCAGATCGGCACGCAGGCCGGAGGCGATCTGGCCACGATCATTTAGGCCGACCAAAGCGGCTGGGCCAGAACTGACCAGTGCGATTGCCGCTGGTAGATTGAGAATGTTTTTCTGGGCAAGAATGAAGGCAGCTTCCATCATGGCTGCTGGTACGTAATCAGATGCCAGTGCATCGAGCAGTCCTTCGCTGATCAAATCGGTGGCAGCGATGTTGCCAGAATGTGATCCACCACGAACAATGTTTGGTGCGCCAGCGATGCAGCGTATCCCCTTCAGCTTTGCGTGACGTGCGGCTTCTAGCGATACAGGGAATTCTGAAATGGTGATGCCATCCTGGTGATTCTGTTCGATTTCAGCGGTGGTACGATCATCGTGTGATGCGAGCGGGATGTCGCGTTCGCGCAATAGGTTGAGTACACGCTCGCGATGAAGTTGGCTATAAGTGGCACGTTTTAGTTTTGCCTGGTTAATAAGTGTATCAATGTGTTCGTCAGGCAATCCTTCTTCTTGACGTAGAAGACGGAACCGATCAATGTCTGCGTACTGACCCACACCCGGGCTGTGATCCATGATGCTGACCAGTCGTACCAGTGAGTGGTCAAGCGATTGAGACAGCAGATCAGGCATTTCTGGCGCCAGCAGTTCGCAGCGCAGGTGTAGAAAATGCTCTGCTTTAAGCAAATTGGTTGTTGCCATGGTTTGCAAATCGATGAGCCCGTCACGAAAAGTCTGTGTACGTGCTTTTTCAAATCCGGCTTCGCCCAGACAAAGCGCATCGAATACAGTTGTGACCCCAGCGATTGCACATTGCGCGTCATGCGTCATGAGCGCAGAGCGCGATGGCCAGCGCGCCCGGGTGCGTGGCGAGACTTGACGTTCAAGGTTGTCCGTGTGCAGATCGACCAGACCCGGGGTCAGGTAGTCACCGTCCAGATCAATGGCGTCTGGTGGCAAACGGCTGCCATTAACGTCACGCCGTATGTCCACGATACGACCATGCTCAATGAATAGCGTACCTTGTATCACTTCATCTGCCAGAACCAGCTGTGCGTTGGTCAGAACAGTCATGTTGGAGATTCCTGTGTTTTCTGGTTGATTTGCTGTAACTGTAAAACGTGGTCGATGACCGTGCCGTGCATATCAGGGTCGTGAAAAATCCCAATGATTGCACAACCCTTGGCTTTGGCTTCTCCGATGAGTTCCACGACGATGGCGCGATTGACGGCATCAAGCGATGCAGTAGGTTCATCGAGTAACAAAATCGGCCAATCGCACACCAGGCTGCGCGCCAGGTTGATGCGTTGTTGTTCACCGCCAGAGAAAGTGGCTGGCGGTAAGCTTTGTAATCGGCTGGGAATATTTAGTCGTTCAAGCAGTTCAGCTGCGCGCATGAGGGCTTCTTGCGGGGCTATGCCCCGGTCTATGAGCGGTTCAGCAACCAGTTCAAGCGACGGGATGCGTGGGATCACACGCAGGAACTGCGAAACATAACCGATGGTGATGCGGCGCACGGCGAGTATTTGTTCGGCTGAGGCTCGCACGAGATCAATTACTGAACCCAGATGCCGAACAAGAATTTCGCCTTCGTTAACCCGATAATTGCCATACAACGCTTTGAGCAAAGTGGATTTTCCGGTGCCGGAAGGTCCGGCGAGTGCGACGCATTCGTTGGCACGTGCGGTGAGCTCGGCTGCTTGTAGCACATCCAGCTGGACACCACGTTGTTCGTGCAGAGTAAAACTTTTTGTGATGTCCCTGGCGTGTAACATAAATTCAGTCATGTTGGCAGCACCGAACTAACCAATAACTGGGTATAGGCATGATGCGGATCGTCGAGAACCTGGTCGGTTAATCCTGATTCAACAATGTGCCCGTGGCGCATTACGATCAATCGGTCAGCCAGCAGGCGTGCCACTCCAATGTCATGTGTGACCAATATGGCGGCCAAGCCAAAGCGACGTACCAGCGAACGAATGAGATCCAGAATTCGTGCTTGAACAGAAACATCGAGCCCGCCGGTTGGCTCGTCCATGAACACCAATTGGGGTTCGGTGACCAGTGTGCGGGCAATTTGTAGGCGTTGCAGCATACCACCGGAAAAACTCAGCGGCAGATCGTCCATTCGCTGCGGGTCGATTTCGACCTGTCGTAACCAATGCGCTGCGGTCTCACGGATGTATTCGTAATGTCGCGTGCCATTGGCCATTAATCGTTCACCAATATTGCCGCCAGCACTGATATTCATGCGCAATGCCATGCGGGGATTTTGATCGATAAAGCCCCAGTGCGTGCGTTGTAACCGATGCAATTCGAATTCACTAAGATCAGCCAGATTGCGCAGGTTGTCGCCATCACGCCAGAATACGGCACCCTGGTCAGCGATCAGACGACCGGAAAGCACATTGAGCAACGTGGTTTTGCCTGAACCACTTTCGCCGACAATGGCCAAGATTTCATGATGTCGCACCTTGAGCGATACATCGCTCAGTGCTGGCATGGTACCAAACCGATGATGTAGGGAAAGGGCTTCAAGCAGGGTGGTCACCGAAGAGTCTCCTGTCGGTGTTGGCAGTAATCGGTATCAGAGCAGACGAACATGCGATGTCCTTCATTGTTGATGACGATCTCATCCAGATAACTTTCCTGCGCGCCGCACAGCGAACAAGTCTGGTTTGCCCGGGTCGGATGAAAGGGGTGATCTTCGAAATCAAGGGAGCGTACTTCGGTATAAGGTGGAATGGCATAGATTCGTTGCTCACGACCTGCGCCGAACAATTGCAAGGCTGGCATGTGGTGCATTTTTGGGTTGTCAAACGCGGGTATGGGTGATGGAGATGCCAGGTAGCGGTGATTGACCATGACTGGGTGATTGTAAGCAACGGAAGCGCGTCCATAGCGGGTAATGTCTTCATACAGTTTGACATGCATGGTGCCGTAATCGGCCAGCGCATGTAGCCGCCTGGCCGCGCTCTTGCTGGGTTCGAGTCGGTACAGCGGTTCGGGCATTGGCACTTGGTATACCAAAATCTGCCCGGCTCGCAAGGGAGTTTCAGGAATGCGATGGCGGGTCTGGATGATGCTGGCCTCTGCAGTTCGGGAAGTGGTGGCAACGCCAGCAGTTAGCGCAAAGAACCGTCGGATAGACACAGCATTGGTGGTGTCGTCTGCGCCTTGGTCAATGACTTTAAGAACATCATCTGGTCCAAGCAGTGCCGCCGTTAGCTGGATGCCACCTGTACCCCAGCCATAAGGCAAAGGCATTTCCCGGCTGGAAAACGGAATTTGGTGGCCAGGAATTGACACTGCTTTTAGTATGGTGCGACGAATCATTCGCTTGGTTTGTTCGTCGAGATAAGCGAAATTATAGCCAATCATGAGGCAGCATCCGTTTCGGAGGATGATAAAGCTGCTGTCGCACGCAGGGCACGAACCATTTCAAGCTCACTTTGAAAATCAACATGGTGTGGTAGTTTTAGGTGTTCGACAAAACCAGTTGCTTCGATATTGTCGCAATGGGAGAGCACAAACTCGACCATTTGTGCAGGCGCGGTGGCAGGCTCACCCAGCTCGGCACTGCGCAATGAACGGTCGACCAGCGCGCTGGCGATGACGCGCCGGTCCGCGTGCCCGAAGCATAATCCGTAGCCACGGGTAAATTGTGCGGGCAGGTGTTTTGAACCTGTAAATTGGTTGATCATTTGGCATTCGCTTAGTGTGATATCGCCGATTTCAATGCTGAAACCCAGTTCGGCTGGCGTGATGGATACCGCCACATCACCCATTCTCAGTTCGCCGACGAAGGGGTGTGTATTGCCATAGCCGCGTTGGGTGGAATAACCCATGGCAAGCAGGAAACCTTCGTCACCACGAGCCAATGCCTGCAGGCGAGCGTCGCGAGATGCTGGAAATTCCAGTGGCGTCATGGTCAGATCTGCAGGAGGTTGCTGAGTGTCGGCATGAGGCTCAATCAGCGCTTCGGCACCCAGCAAATCGGTCACCAGTGGAGCAGAATCATCTGCAGATTCGCTGGATGGAACAGAAATCGGTATTAAAGGTTCATCCAGCAGGCTAAAATCCAACAGACGATGGCTGTAATCGGTGGTGGGTCCCAGCCGCTGACCGCCTGGCATGTCTTTGAAGATTGCGGAAATACGACGTCGCAACGACATTTTTTCTGTCTGAATGGGTTCACTTTGACCAAAACGTGGCAAAGTGGTGCGGTAAGCTCGCAGCAAAAACGCGGCTTCGATCAAGTCGCCTTGCGCCTGTTTGATTGCCAGCGCGGCCAGTTCCCGGTCATAAAGCGAACCTTCTGCCATCACTCGGTCGACCGATCGGGCAAGTTGTTGGCTGATCTGCGCAATGGTCAGTGCCGGAACATTTGGGTTGCCGCGCCGCTCTTCTGCCAGCCATGCATGAGCTGCGTCGATAGCGCGCTCCCCTCCTTTGACGGCGACATAAGCCATTTAAATAATCTCCTCAATACAAACACTGCGCGGGAGAGCGATGATTTGTTGCCCTGAACATAGGATCATATCGAGTCCGCGAGGAAAGTTTTGGTGGTTGATTTGCCATTCAGCAGCGAAGGATTCATCGAATGGCACATGCAGGTGTTGATCTTTGGCAATACCCGGCCCAGTCAAACGGTAGTGCCGCCCTTGACCGAATATTGCCATGTCAAGAACCAACGTTGCGCCTCGTTCCGGCATTTCGTCGCTACCGCTGGCCAGACTTGCCAGTGGTGGCCGTTGAGAGGTAAACAGGTAGTCGGCTTGTTTCATGTCAACTTGTGGCGCGCCACAGTGAAACGCTGCCCAATGGCATAATTCTGCTGATAAGGGCGGTAGGTAGATTCGGGTAGTGGAATCAGCCAGCGTGAGTAGAATGGCTGCCGCTGCAGATGAGATGGCAGGTGGTGGTGATAATTCGACAGTCAGGTCAATCAGGCACCCTGGGGTGCTCATGGCTTGCAGAATGCTGCGAAAGCAGCTTTGGGCGTGTTGTACCGGATGTGTAAAACCTGCCAGGAGTTCGTTGTTGGTTATTGGATGTGATGTCATGATCGCATGGTTTCTAGCGTGAAGAATTTGACTTCGGTCGCTGCCGCTTTACCAGCCAGTGTTTGTCGTTGTGCTTGTTGTATCTGGGCAAGCGGCTCGATAACCGTTGTCAGGTAAGCCGGTGCGAGAGTTGTATCTTGCAAGACGGCGTCCAGCCTTGCGATCCATTCAATGGATTTCAGTCTGCGTCCGGTTGTATAACCATGCCCAATCCGACCGGCGACATCACGAATGCTACCGCGAGAAATCGTCATTTCGCCCAGATTGAAGGCGGAACCACTGCCGCCGATGCGGCCTTGCACCATGATGAGACCCACCTCAGGACTCCGTAGCCAGTGAAATGCTGGCAGTGGGGGCGCCTGCTCCAGACAAGCAATCAGATCGGTATCTTGCGCGCGAGCCAAGATGCTCAGCCAGCGTTGGCGTGCTGCAACAGCAGGTTGTTCGGGTTCGGTGGTGGAGTTAATCATTGGTCGGTTGCTTGAATTGTTTTGTATTTAGCGCAGAAATCCGTAGCCGAAAGTGAACGAAAATCATCCAGTGCGGCATGCAGTTGTTCGTGTGGCCAGTCCCACCAAGCAATTTGTTTGAGCTGTTGGCACAAGTCAGGCTCAAAGCGAAAACGGTGTATTCGTGCAGGTACGCCCACCACAATGGCGAAATCTGGAACATTTTTAGAGACAACAGCACCCGCGCCAACTACCGCGCCATCACCAATGCACACGCCGGGCAAAATGATTGCGCCATGACCTATCCAGACATCATTGCCGATTTGCACGCTGTGACTGCGCCGCCAGTCAAAAAAACCATTTTCTTCGTTACCCATGCCATATTTGTTGGCGCGGTAGGTGAAGTGATGCAGGGCAACCCGTTCGAGTGGGTGATTACCTGGGTTGATTCGGACATTGGCCGCAATCGAGCAGAACCTGCCAATTTGTGTATAAATGACATCGCTGTCATTACCAATATAAGAATAATCACCGAGCATGCTGTCAGCGACACGGCTGCGTTCACCGATTTCGCAGTATTGTCCGAGTTCTGATTCTTTAATTCGCGCAGTTGGGTCGATGACTGGTGATCCGTCTGGCGGAAATATCTGACTGCCCAGATTGGCATCAAGCATAATCGATGGTTTCATTCGAGTTCCGCAATAACATGCAATGGTGATGGTTCGTTGGATTCGGCAATGGGCAACAGGGGCGGCATGATAGGATACGGCGCTGCGTCAAAGCTCATATCCTCTTGGTTGATGAACTCCAAAGACCGTCCTCCTGTTTCGGGTATCAGCGTATGGGTAAACCATGCACCGAGCATTGACAGGAGAACCAGCACAAAAATGGCGGATACCTCGCCAAACTGGGTAAAAATGAGGGGGAACAAGAATCCGCTGACGGATGCGCCAATACGTCCACCAATAACAGTGATGGCCTGTCCAAATGTGCGGATGCGGGTAGGCGTCAATTCCACACCGAGAATACCTGTACCGCTCACAATGGTTGCTCCATTGAGTGCAACAGTGAACAAACCATAGCTGATGAGTGCCATCATTGGAGCAACAGGAAGAAATTGTTTGAGCAAACCGAAACAGGTTAGAAAGATGGCCGCACCAATAAACCCCATTGTTTGAAGCTTTTTGCGGCCTAGCTGATCAAGAGCAAAGAATGAATAGAACAACAAACTGGGTACAGAAAAGATGATATGTGTGAACAGCGAGAAGCCAATGGGTGTCATACCCAGACTTTTGGCAATCAGTGAGGGTCCGAACAGGTCGCCCGGGTAGACAACCATGTCGAAGATCATCCACAGCAAAGTGGCAGAAAGAATGCTGTGTGCGTGTTTGGTAAGCACTTGTGCGAAGGGTCGGGTATCTGTGCTGGGGGCGGTCAGTGGTGGTTGTTGCGAGGGTTCTTGACTGCTGATTTCGCGCATGACCTTGAGCGCAGCATTCGGCTCAGCTGCCAGCCGGGATAGATAACGTGCCGTTTCTGGCATGGTGCGGCGTAAATACAATGTTGCCAGCGCGGGAACAGCCCCAGCTGCTAACACGATGCGCCATTGCCAGTTTTCGGTCACGCCGGCATGCGCCAGTAAAAAATTGAGCGTTGCGGTGGCAATCGATCCAAGCGTCCACATGACCGCGAATCCCAATCCGATCATTCGGCCACGATCGGCACGGTTGGCGTGTTCTACCGTGATGGTGGGTGAGAGCACATAATCTGCACCAATACCAATACCAAGAATGAAGCGGAACGCAATGAGCCAGTCCAGGTCAGGTGAAAAAGCTTGCGCTGCCGCCATAACACCCATCAACAACAAATCAAGCCCGTAAAAACGCTTGCGACCAAATTGCCCCAATATGCCGAAAATAAGCGCACCCAAGGCTGATCCCACCAGTGCCGATGCGGCCAGCAGCGCTGATTGCAACCCGCCAATCTGACTGATGCCAAAAGAAGTGAGTACCATTGGTAAAACGATGGCAATAGAAGTCAGGTCATAGCCATCGCAAAACACGCCCATGCCAGTGGTGAAAATCATCCGCCAATGAAAAGAATTGAATTTTTCTTCGTCAATGGTCGAAAAACTGGATTCGGATGACACGTTGATCTCCGATTGTGTGCATCCGCTAAGTGTAGTGATTGCCCGTGACAGAGCGGTGATGATTATGTTTTGATTTTATAAAGTTACAGTTAGTTTTTGCTGAATACTCCAGGAAAGATGTGAATTTAATCACCACGTCCGAAGAACATCTGAATGGCGACATCCTGAAGGAGATGCTCGGAAAAAAACAACCCGGCCATCTCGTCACCGCGAGGTACCAGGGAGATGGTGGCAAACAAAGGAATTTCGATCCGGGTGGCCTGCAATATCATGGGCATCAGCGAAACCTGCTATCGTCATGAAGCCAGGCTGAATTGCGAGCCGGGATCGCCGCCAGCACCCTTTCCTCTTTCAATTCAGCTTTGGCCGCTTTTTTGACTTCGCAAGGGGATACACCCTTTGTCACCTGCTCGCGCGCAGTCATGCCGTTTGTGCGCTTTCGCCAGGCTGATTTGCGGGTACACGCCCAACGACAGCAACTTTTCCTTGCCGAGATACGCGTATTTGAAGCACCACCACTTCGCACCCACCGGATTCACCAGCAGGCACAGACCTTTTTCTTCGTACAGTTTGAAAGTCTTCTCCGCGGGCTTTGCCTTGCGGATTGCAGTGCGGTCAATGGCATTGGGGGTAACTGTTCGTACAGGGTAAGTGTGTTACCCCGAAAATTACCCCGGCTGTCAATGGACTGGTATGGACAGCCATGTACGACAGACAGCAAAAACCCAGCATTTACGCTGGGTTAAGTGGTGTTTCTGGACTGCTCTGGATTACATGCAACGAATGGGTGGTGCCCGGTGTCAGAATCGAACTGACGACTAAGCGTTACGAGTGCCTTGTTTTACCATTAGAACTAACCGGGCGGAGGCGCGGATTATATCTTGCGCACCTGGTGGAGGCAAGCGCACAGCTGTCAGAACGGGCATGTCGCCCATGTGCGGCAGCTGCGCGCTCCTGGAAAAGCGTCAGGCGGCGCTGGCTTCCTCGACTGCTTCAACGGCACTGGAGCGATCAACCATCTCGATCAATGCCATCGGCGCATTGTCGCCCGGGCGAAAACCGAACTTGAGGATACGCAGATATCCACCGTTGCGAGCAGCAAAACGCGGTCCAAGTTCGTCGAACAGCTTGACGACCATTTCACGGTCACGCAGCCGATTGAACGCGAGGCGACGATTGGCCAGCGTCGGATTCTTGGCCAGAGTGATCATCGGCTCAGCCACACGTCGCAACTCCTTGGCCTTGGGCAGGGTGGTGCGGATCGCCTCATGACGCAGCAGGGCGTTGGTGAGGTTGCGCAACAGCGCAGTGCGGTGACTGCTGGTGCGATTCAGCTTGCGATTGGCAAGACGATGGCGCATGGTGTATTCCTTTGATTGTAATTACGGCTTTTCCAGCCCGAGCGGCGGCCAGTTTTCCAGCTTCATGCCAAGCACCAAGCCTTTGGACGCAAGCACGTCCTTGATCTCGTTGAGCGACTTGCGCCCGAGATTCGGTGTCTTGAGCAGCTCGTTTTCACTGCGCTGGATCAGATCGCCAATGTAAAAAATGTTTTCCGCCTTAAGGCAATTCGCCGAACGCACCGTAAGTTCGAGGTCGTCGACCGGACGCAACAACAGCGGATCAACTTGCGGCGCCTTGGGCGATTCTGCCGTGGCAGGCGTCCCCTTGAGATCCGCAAACAGCGACAATTGTTCCACCAGCACACGGGCAGCATAGCGCACCGCTTCTTCCGGATCGATGGTGCCGTTGGTCTCGACATCGAGAATCAGCTTGTCGAGGTCGGTGCGTTGCTCAACACGGGCGCTTTCGACAGAATAGGCCACACGACGGATCGGGCTGAACGAGGCATCAATCTGGATCGCGCCCAGCGTCTGTGTATCGTCCGGCAAACGCCGTGCCGACACGGGCTGGTAGCCACGTCCCTGCTCGACCTTGATCTCCATCTCGATCTTGCCACCCTTATTGAGGTGAGCAATCACATACTCGGGATTAATGATTTCGACGTCGTGTCCGACTTCGATATCACCCGCAGTGACTGGGCCTTCTTCGGACTTTGTCAGGCGCAACGTAGCTTCGCCACGCTGGTTGAGTCGCAGTGCGATCCCCTTCAGGTTGAGGAGAATATCGACCACGTCTTCCTGTACGCCTTCTATCGTGGAATACTCGTGCAATACGCCACTGATGCTGACCTCGGTAGGTGCTGCACCCGGCATGGACGACAGCAGGATCCGCCGCAGGGAATTGCCAAGCGTATGTCCGTAACCGCGTTCGAACGGCTCCATGATAACCCGCGCACGCTGTGATGAAATATTCTCTACTTCAATAATGCGCGGTTTCAACAAATCAGCTGTACTGCTTTGCATAAGTGATTCCTTACTTTTAAAGCTTCGCGGAATTACTTGGAATACAATTCGACCACGAGATGCTCATTGATCGTTGCCGGCAACTCTGCACGCATCGGACGGGCCTTGTACACACCCTTCATTTCCTTGGTGTTGACTTCGACCCATTCGGGGAAACCACGCTGCTCGGCTGCAGCCAGCGCAGCCTTGATGCGCAACTGCGCGCGCGACTTTTCGCCCACTTCAACCACGTCGCCCGGCTTGACCTGGTACGACGGAATGTTGACACGACGGCCATTGACCTTGATGCTGTTGTGACGCACCACCTGGCGCGACTCGGCACGCGACGCACCGAAGCCCATACGGTAGGTGACGTTGTCCAGACGGCTTTCAAGCAGTTGCAGCAGGTTCTCACCGGTCACACCGCGCAGGCGGTCGGCTTCTTTGTAGACATCACGGAACTGGCTTTCCAGCACACCGTAGCTACGACGAAGCTTCTGCTTTTCACGCAACTGAACACCATAGTCCGACAGGCGGGTATTTTTCTTCTGACCGTGCTGTCCGGGCGGATAGGCGCGGCGTTCGATGGCGCACTTCTCGGTGTGACACTTTTCTCCCTTGAGAAACAGTTTCTCACCTTCGCGGCGGCATTGACGGCATTTGGGATCGAGATTTCTAGCCACTGAAAGAACTCCTGCTTAGATACGACGCTTTTTGGGAGGGCGGCAACCATTGTGCGGCACCGGGGTCACGTCGGAGATGCTTGTGATACGGAAACCAGCATTGTTGAGTGCGCGCACGGCGGACTCACGGCCAGGTCCTGGACCCTTGATGCGAACTTCGAGGTTCTTCACACCGCATTCCTGGGCCAGCTTGCCGGCATTTTCGGCAGCGATCTGCGCAGCAAAAGGAGTGCTCTTGCGCGAACCCTTGAAGCCGGCACCACCCGAAGTTGCCCACGACAGCGCATTGCCCTGACGGTCGGTAATGGTCACGATGGTGTTGTTGAAAGACGCATGAATGTGCGCGATGCCTTCGGCAACGTTCTTTTTGACTTTCTTGCGTACACGGATATTTGCTTTGGCCATGTCTGTTCAATCCTTATTTGGAGGCGCGAATGGCTTTCTTCGGCCCCTTGCGCGTGCGTGCGTTGGTACGAGTGCGTTGACCACGCACCGGCAGGCCGCGACGATGACGCAGGCCACGATAGCACCCCATGTCCATCAAACGCTTGATGTTCATGGTGACTTCACGCCGAAGATCGCCCTCAACCGTATGGCGAGCCACGCCTTCGCGCAGACGCTCCATGTCGGCGTCGGTCAGATCCTTGATCTTGGTGCTGGAACTAACGCCAGCATCCGCGCAGATCTTGCGCGCAGTAGTACGGCCAATGCCGTAAATTGCGGTCAAGGCAATTTCAGCATGCTGGTGATTGGGGATATTCACCCCGGCAATACGGGCCATTCGATTACTCCGGACTCAAAACGTTGAATACTAACATAAAATCTGCGAGCAGATCAGCCCTGACGCTGTTTGTGGCGCGGATCTTCGCAAATCACGCGGACCACGCCCTTGCGGCGCACAATCTTGCATTTGCGACAAATCTTCTTGACGGACGCCTGTACTCTCATTGCTCACTCCTTGCTGATGCGACCCGCCGCCAGGCGGATTCATTCCATTCATTCACTTGGCACGGAAGGTAATCCGGCCTTTGCTCAAATCATAGGGCGTCAGTTCCACAGTCACCTTGTCGCCCGGCAGGATCCGGATGTAGTGCATCCGCATCTTGCCCGAAATATGCCCCAGTACCACGTGACCATTCTCAAGCTTGACCCTGAACATCGCGTTGGGCAAGGTTTCGAGAATTTCACCCTGCATCTGGATGATGTCTTCCTTTGACATGCTCAGCCTCTCATCCAGTCAACACGCATCACAATCCCCCACCCTTGAAATTGGCCTTTCGCAACAGCCCTTCATATTGCTGGGACATGATGTAAGCCTGCACTTGCGACATAAAGTCCATGGTCACCACAACAATGATCAGCAGCGATGTGCCACCAAAATAAAACGGTGCATTGAACTTGACGATCAGAAACTCGGGCACCAGACACACCAGCGTAATGTAGATCGCACCAATCAGCGTCAAACGCGCCATGATCTTGTCAATGTAACGCGCAGTCTGTTCACCCGGCCGGATACCTGGAACAAACGCACCACTTTTCTTCAGGTTGTCAGCGGTTTCTTTCGGGTTAAACACCAGTGCCGTGTAAAAAAAACAGAAGAACACGATCGCCGATGCATACAGAATCACATAGATCGGTTGGCCCGGAGAAATCGCCGCCGCGACGTCTTTAAGCCAGTACAGGCTGTTGTGACTACCGAACCAGCCGGCCAGCGTCGCCGGAAACAAAATGATGCTGGAAGCAAAAATCGGAGGAATCACGCCTGCCATGTTCAGCTTGAGCGGCAGGTGCGAACTCTGGCCACCATACATTTTGTTGCCCACCTGGCGCTTGGCATAATTCACCAGGATCTTGCGCTGACCCCGCTCGACAAACACCACCAGCGCAGTCACCAGCACCACTGCTGCAAACAGCATCAGCACAACCGGAATCGAAAACGCACCGGTTGATGTCAATTCGAGCGTGCCACCAATTGCATGCGGCAAACCTGCAACGATCCCGGAAAAAATGATCATCGAAATCCCGTTGCCGATACCGCGCTCGGTGATCTGCTCACCCAGCCACATCAGGAACATGGTTCCGGCAACCAGCGTCATCACCGCAGTGATGCGAAACACAAATCCGGGATCCACCACCAGACCGGGTTGCGATTCCAGCGCCATGGCAATGCCCAGACCCTGGAAAAATGCCAGCCCAACGGTGCCGTAACGCGTGTACTGCGTAATCTTGCGCCGACCGGACTCGCCTTCCTTCTTCAGTGCCTCAAGCTGTGGCGACACCACCGTGAGCAACTGCATGATGATCGACGACGAAATGTAGGGCATGATCCCGAGCGCAAACACGGTAAAACGCGACAGTGCGCCACCCGAGAACATGTTGAACATGCCCAGGATGCCATTTTGCTGGGTTCTGAACAACCGCTCCAGCGCCACAGGATCAATGCCCGGCACAGGTATATGCGCACCGATGCGGTAGACGATCAGCGCGCCGAGCAGAAACAGCAGCCTCCGCTTCAGATCACCGAATTTGTCAGCCCCAGCCAGTGACGCGTTGCCCGCAGCCAATTTCACTCCTCGCAGCGGCCGCCAGCCGCTTCAATCGCAGCACGGGCGCCTTTGGTGGTCAGCAGACCACGCAGTGTCACAGCACGACCGATCTCACCGTTGAGCACGATCTTGGCAGCACGTGCTCCGACAGGCACGATACCAGCGAGCTTGAGCGCCTGCAGGTCAATGTCGGCGACCGGCAGCTTGTTCAGCGAGCCGAGCAACACCTGCGCCGTATCACCGGCAGTCATCGAGACGAAGCCGCGCTTGGGCAGGCGACGTTGCAGTGGCATCTGACCGCCTTCGAAACCCACCTTGTGAAAACCGCCGGCACGAGACTTCTGCCCCTTGTGACCACGGCCGCAAGTCTTGCCCAGACCGCTGCCAATGCCACGACCGACACGACGCGCAGCCTTGCGGCTACCGGGACCGGGATGCAAATTATTCAGTTCCATTTAACCCTCGCATTTCACCAGATAAGACACCTGGTTGATCATTCCGCGGTTAGCCGGCGTATCCAGCACGTCAACGGTATGGTTGATACGCCGCAAACCAAGACCGCGCACGCAAGCTCGATGCGCCTGCTTGGTGCCAATCAGGCTTTTGACCAGCGTAACCTTAAGGGATTTGGCCGCAGTCATCACTTACTCCATAATCTCGGCGACAGACTTGCCACGCTTGGCGGCAATCTCGGCCGGAGTGTTGATCTTCAGCAGTCCGTCGATCGTCGCACGCACCACGTTGTACGGGTTGGCCGAGCCAATGCACTTGGCAAGCACGTTGTGCACGCCCATCACTTCAAACACGGCACGCATCGGACCGCCAGCAATAATCCCGGTACCTTCCGATGCGGGTTGCATGTAGACTACCGCCGCTCCATGACGACCAATCACCGAATGATGCAGGGTGCCATTTTTCAGGTTGACCTTGCGCATCTTACGGCGTGCTTCATCCATAGCCTTCTGTACCGCCACGGGCACTTCACGCGACTTGCCCTTGCCCATACCAATGCCACCGTCACCATCACCGACTACGGTCAGTGCGGCAAAACCAAGAATACGGCCACCCTTCACCACTTTGGTGACGCGGTTGACCGCCACCATCTTCTCACGCAGGCCGTCGCTGCTTTCCTGCTGATTCGCTTCGATTTTAGCCATATGACCCTCGATCAGAAATTCAGTCCGTGCTCACGCGCGGAGTCCGCCAGCGCTTTGACGCGGCCATGGAAGCGGAATCCGGAGCGGTCGAAAGCAACCTGGTCGATTCCCAGCGCACGCGCCTTTTCAGCAATGCGCTTGCCCACCAGTGTCGCAGCGGCGATGTTGCCGCCGTGGGGCAGCTCGCCACGCACCTCGGTTTCTACCGTTGACGCGCTCGCCAGCACCTTGCCGCCGCTCGCATCAATGATCTGAGCGTAAATGTGGCAATTGGAGCGGTAAACAACCAATCGGGTTGCCCTCTGGTCTGCGATGCGAGCGCGGGTTTTGCGCGCCCTGCGCAGACGCGCAGTATTCTTGTCCATGATATTAAGCCCTTGTCAGCCCGTATTATTTCTTCTTGGTTTCCTTGATTACCACCACTTCGTCGGCATAGCGCACGCCCTTGCCCTTATAGGGCTCGGGACGACGGTATGCGCGCACATCGGCTGCAACCTGCCCAACCACTTGCCGATCGACACCCTTGATCAGGATTTCGGTCTGGGTCGGGGTTTCAACCTTGATCCCTTGCGGCATCTTGTGCACAACGGGGTGCGAATAACCAAGCGTCAGATTCAGCGTATCACCTGCGGCCTGTGCCCGGTAACCCACGCCGACCAGAAGCAATTTCTTTTCGAAGCCTCGCGTTACACCCTGCACCATGTTGGCAAGCAGCGCACGCATGGTACCGGACATGGCATTGGCGCGAATCGACTCACCCACAGGAGCAAAATGCAGCGCATCGCCTTCACGGGTGATCTGAACATCCTTGTTGGCGGCCTGATCGAGCTTGCCGAGCGGGCCCTTGACTTCAATGCGTTCATCGCCCAGAACGACTTCAACGCCTGCCGGAATGGTTACCGGATTTTTAGCTACGCGAGACATGACATTCCTCCATCAGGCCACGATGCACAGAACTTCACCACCAACACCGTTGGCGCGCGCGCGACGATCTGTCATCACGCCACTGGAAGTCGACACAATCGCAATACCCAGACCATTCATCACTTTAGGTAACTCATCGCTGCCGCGGTAGATGCGCAGGCCGGGACGGCTCACACGTTCGATGGTCTCGATTACGGGGCGACCAGCATAATACTTGAGCTGGATATGCAGCTCGGACTTGCCTTCAACGTCGACCACGGAAAAGTTCTCGATATAGCCTTCTTCCTGAAGCACTTTGGCAATCGATACCTTGACCTTGGAACTGGGCATCCTTACTTCCGACTTCTCAACCATCTGCGCATTGCGGATACGCGTCAGCATGTCGGCAATCGGGTCACTCATACTCATGCGGATTCTCCCTGCTTACCAGCTTGCCTTGACCATGCCAGGCACTTCGCCACGCATGGCATATTCGCGCAACTTGATGCGCGACAGGCCGAATTTCTTGAACACGCCGCGCGAGCGACCGGTAATGGCACAACGGTTGCGCAAGCGCACCGGACTGGCATTGCGCGGCAGCTGCTGCAGCTTGACGCGCGCCTCGTACCGGGTTTCGTCGTCCAGTTTCTGGTTGTTGACGGTCGCGAGCAATTCGGCACGACGCGCAGCAAATTTCTCGACCATGGCGCGACGCTTGGCCTCGCGGTTAATCAAAGAAGTCTTAGCCATGTGACCCTCAGTTTTTAAATGGGAACTTGAAGGCAGCCAGCAAGGCGCGCGCTTCAGCATCGGTTTTGGCGGTGGTGGTGATCGTGATGTTCATCCCGCGCAGCGCGTCGATCTTGTCATACTCGACTTCCGGGAAGATGATCTGCTCACGCACACCCATATTGTAGTTGCCGCGACCATCGAACGCCTTGGCGGACAAGCCACGAAAGTCGCGAACACGCGGAATGGCAACCGTCACCAGGCGGTCGAGAAATTCGTACATGCGTGCGCGACGCAGCGTCACCATGCAGCCCACCGGGTAATTGTCGCGAATCTTGAAACCTGCGATCGACTTGCGCGACTTGGTAACCACAGGCTTCTGCCCGGCAATCTTCTGCATGTCCGCTACCGCGTGATCCATGACCTTCTTGTCAGCCACAGCTTCGCCCACACCCATATTGAGCGTGATCTTTTCAATCACCGGCACTTCCATGATCGACTTGTAGCCGAACTGGCGAATCAGTTCCGGCACGACAGTTTCCTTGTAAAACGACTGCAAGCGAGCCATATCCACCTCTTACACATCCACCACTTCGTTTGTCGACTTGAACACGCGCACCTTGCGCCCATCTTCGAGCACACGGAAACCAACGCGGTCAGCGCGGCCGGTCGCCGGATTGAACAGCCCGACATTGGACACCTGCAGCGGCATCTCGCGCGGCACAATCCCGCCTTGCTCGCCCTTGACCGGGTTCGGCTTGACGTGCTTCTTGACCATGTTCACACCTTCGACAAGCAGGTGCTGCTCGTCGACAACGGACAGCACAGTACCGCGCTTGCCCTTGTCCTTGCCGGTTCTGACAATGACGCTGTCACCCTTACGAATCTTGTTCATGCGCTGACCCCTTATAGCACTTCAGGCGCAAGGGAAACGATTTTCATGAAGCGTTCCGTGCGCAGCTCCCGCGTGACCGGTCCGAAAATACGGGTTCCGATCGGTTCGAGCTTGTTGTTGAGCAGCACCGCTGCATTGCCGTCGAATTTGACGAGCGACCCATCCGGTCGACGCACGCCCTTGGCGGTGCGCACGACCACAGCATTGTAGATATCGCCCTTCTTCACGCGGCCACGCGGTGCGGCATCCTTGATGGTCACCTTGATGACATCACCGATGCTGGCGTAACGACGCTTGGAACCGCCGAGCACCTTGATGCACATCACCGAACGTGCGCCGGTATTGTCGGCCACATCCAGCCGGGTTTGCATTTGTATCATTTCATTTCTCCAACTTACCTGTCGACAGGCAAACCTGAATGACAGCCAGTTTTGGACCCGTACGGGCAGATTGCCGTTGCCGGCAGAACGAAGCTCAACATCATATCAGCTGCGCGGCAACATGGCAAGCAAAAATGCACCTTAAGCTTGCCAACCGTGCAGATCCGCATCTTCTCGCGATACCGGGCCTTTTACGTACCGGTCCCGCTCCGGCCAGGTGCGGCCGGAAATGGTGTCAGCCCGCCGCCTTGGTGACGAGTTGCGACACGCGCCATGTCTTGGTGCGCGAAATCGGTCGGCACTCTTCGATGACAACCAGATCGCCTTCGCCAAACTCATTCTTCGGATCATGCGCATGGTATTTTTTGGACCGACGCACAACCTTGCCGATCACCGGATGTTTCACCTTGCGCTCGACCAGGACCGTGACGGTCTTGTCCATCTTGTCGCTGACAACGCGGCCTGTCAGGCTGCGAACCACCTTGTTTTCCGTATCGCTCATTTCGTACCCGCCTGCAGTTCTTTTTCGCGCAGCACAGTCTTGGCGCGCGCAATGCTCTTGCGCAGCTTGCCCAGTTCGCTCGTCTTTGTGCTCTGCTGGGTTGCTATCTGCATGCGCATGCCGAAGCGGGCACGCAGAAGCTCCAGAAGTTCCTGTTTGATTTCGGGCGTCGTCTTGACGCGCAATTCACTCGCCTTCATGTCAACCGCCTATCATTCGCGTAACAAACGTGGTCGCCAGCGGCAATTTGGCAGCAGCCAGGCGAAACGCCTCGCGTGCCAGAGCCTCGTCAACGCCGTCCATTTCATACAGCACCTTGCCGGGCTGGATTTCGGCCACATAATACTCCGGGCTGCCCTTGCCGTTACCCATACGGACTTCGGCAGGCTTCTCGGAAATGGGCTTGTCCGGAAAAATGCGGATCCAGATGCGACCACCGCGCTTGATATGGCGCGTCATGGCACGACGTGCGGCTTCGATCTGGCGCGAGGTCAGACGACCACGGCCTACGGCCTTCAAACCAAAATCGCCAAAGCTCACGGTGTTACCGCGCGTTGCAATCCCGGTGTTACGACCCTTCTGTTCCTTGCGGTATTTTCTTCTAGCTGGCTGCAGCATGCTTGACTCCTGGCTTCCTTACGCGCTTCTCCGGTTCGGCGGGGACCTGGGCAGCAGCAACTTCGCCCTTGGCCAGCGCATCACCCTTGTAAACCCACACCTTTACACCGATCACGCCATAAGTGGTCTTGGCTTCGTAAAAACCGTAATCGATATCCGCACGCAAGGTGTGCAACGGCACACGACCTTCACGGTACCACTCAGTACGGGCGATTTCCGCACCGTTCAGCCGCCCCGAACTCATGATCTTGATGCCCTGGGCACCCAGACGCATGGCGTTCTGCATTGCGCGCTTCATGGCACGACGGAACATGATGCGCTTCTCGAGCTGTCCGGCAATATTGGCTGCGATCAGCTGGGCATCGATTTCGGGTTTGCGCACTTCCTCGATAGACACATGCACCGGCACGCTCATCATTTTCTGCAGCTGAGCTTTCAGCACTTCAATGTCTTCGCCCTTCTTGCCGATCACCACACCAGGACGCGCACTGTGAATGGTGATGCGCGCATTCTTGGCAGGACGCTCGATAACGATCTTGCTGATCGATGCGTTGGCAAGCTTCTTCTTCAGGTATTCGCGAACCTTGATGTCTTCATTGAGCTTGGTGGCAAAGTCCTGGCTATTCGCATACCACTTCGAACTCCAGTTATGGTTGACGCACAGCCTGAGACCTGTTGGATGAATTTTCTGACCCATGTCCGTTCCTTATTGGTCGCCAACCGTTACGACGATATGGCAGGTGCGTTTGGTGATGCGGTTGCCACGGCCCTTGGCGCGGGCAATAAACCGCTTCATCGACGGGCCTTCGCTGACGATGATTTCCGCCACTTTCAGTTCGTCGATATCGGCACCATCATTGTGTTCGGCATTGGCAATGGCCGATTCAAGCACCTTGCGAATGATAAACGCGCCCTTTTTCGGGCTGAAGGCAAGGATGTTCAGTGCCTTGTCTACCGGCAGGCCGCGCACCTGATCCGCAACCAGCCGCCCTTTCTGGGCAGAAAGATGCGTTGCGCGCAAAACAGCAGATACTCTCATCATAGGCTCCTATTTCTTCGCCTTCTTGTCGGCAGCGTGACCCTTGAACGTGCGGGTCAGGGAAAATTCTCCCAGCTTGTGGCCAACCATGTTTTCAGAAATGAACACCGGGATATGCTGCTTGCCGTTGTGCACTGCAATGGTCAGCCCAATGAAATCAGGCAGCACGGTAGAGCGGCGCGACCAGGTCTTGATCGGACGCTTGTCGTTGCCGGCGCGCGCTGCGTCGACTTTCTTTTGCAGGTGCGCGTCGACAAACGGGCCTTTTTTAATCGAACGTGGCATATTTCCACCTAATTAACGTTGATGACGACGACGCACGATCATGTTGTCGGTGCGCTTGTTGCGACGGGTACGGAAGCCCTTGGCCGGCACGCCCCATGGGCTGACCGGATGACGTCCTGCCGCAGTCTTGCCTTCGCCGCCACCATGCGGGTGATCGACCGGGTTCATGACCACGCCTCGCACCGTCGGGCGAATACCACGCCAGCGGGTTGCACCCGCCTTGCCGAGCGAACGCAGCGAATGTTCTTCGTTGCCGACTTCGCCGATGGTCGCACGACAATCGACGTGCACCTTGCGAATTTCACCCGAACGCAGGCGCAGCTGGGCATAGCTGCCCTCACGCGCCAGCAGTTGTACGGATGCGCCAGCGGAGCGCGCGAGCTGCGCACCCTTGCCAGGCAGCATTTCCACACAGTGAATGGTCGTACCCACCGGAATGTTGCGCAGTGGCAGCGTGTTGCCCGCCTTGATCGGCGCATCCGAGCCATTCATCACCTGCGCGCCGACTGCGACACCCTTGGGTGCCACGATGTAGCGACGCTCGCCATCCGCATAGCACAGCAGAGCCAGATTCGCGGAACGGTTGGGATCGTACTCAAGCCGCTCGACCTTGGCCGGAATGCCGTCCTTGTTGCGACGAAAATCGACCAGACGATAATGCTGCTTGTGTCCGCCACCCATGTGACGCACAGTGATATGGCCATTGGCGTTGCGGCCGGCCGTCTTGCTCTTCTTTTCCACCAGCGCGGCGTGGGGACGTCCCTTGTGCAACCCGGGCGTCACCACCTTGACCACTGCACGCCGGCCAGGAGAGGTAGGTTTTACTTTGATCAATGCCATGACTTGCTCCCTACTGACCGACGAACTGGATTTCCTGCCCAGGCTTCAGGCAGACAAAGGCTTTTTTCCAATCGCTGCGACGGCCCATCATGCGACCGAAGCGCTTCTCTTTGCCCTTGACGTTCAACACCTGCACGGTGTCCACTTCCACCTTGAACAGCAGCTCGACCGCAGCCTTGATCTCAGGCTTGGTAGCGTCCGTTGTGACGCGGAAGATGACCTGCTCGTGCTTGTCGGCAACGCGCGTACTCTTTTCGGAGATCAGCGGGGCCAGGATCACCTGCAACAGGCGTTCTTCTGAATATCCATGCGCGCTCATGCGAACAACTCCTCAACCATTTTCACCGCCGCCTGGGTCATGACCACCTGATCGTAACGAATCAGGCTGACCGGATCGACATGGCGCGGCTCAAGAACCAGCACATTGGGCAGATTGCGCGATGCAAGCCACAGGTTGTCATCCAGCGAATCAGTGATGATGAGCACGCGCCCATCCATCAGCCCCATCCCTTTGAGCTTCTGCACCAGCTGGCGGGTCTTGGGAGCATCGACAGCGATGGTTTCCACCACCGAGAGGTGCTGTTCGCTGGCCAGACGCGAGAATATCGACGCCATGCCGGCGCGATACATCTTGCGGTTGACCTTCTGACTGAAATTCTCTTCAGGCGAATTCGGGAAAATCCGGCCACCACCACGCCACAGCGGACTGGAAGACATACCGGCGCGGGCACGGCCAGTACCTTTCTGACGCCACGGCTTATGGGTGGTGTGGCTGACTTCGCCCCGGTCTTGCTGCTTGCGGTTGCCGCTACGAGCGTTGGCCATATAGGCCGTAACCACCTGGTGAACCAGCGGCTCGTTGAATTCACGTCCGAACAGTCCATCGGACACGGCAAGGTTGCGGGTGCTTTGACCCTTTTCGTCAATGATTCTGAGTTCCATCATGCACCTGCCTTCACGCTGGGCCGCACCACAACATGACCACCCTTCGACCCGGGGACGGCACCCTTGACCAGCACCAACTGGCGTTCGACGTCGATACGGACCACTTCGAGCTTCTGCACGGTACGCTTGACAGC
>NZ_DAIESY010000037.1:0-4031 GCF_027346185.1 Halothiobacillus sp. | reverse complement strand
TGGAGCCCGCAAAAAATCAAGTGGGCTTGCAACCATGTTTTGCACAAAACGGAGGTTGGTCGGGTTTGATGCGAGCAAAGACTTCCCACCTCAGTTTGCACATAGCCATACAAACCATCAACACAGAATGAAGACCTGGGGTGCCCATTTTTTCATCATAAGAGACTGTCTCTTGATGCACATTATCGAAATCGTGCTGGAACACATCTTTCACGTGCATATAAACCGTTCCTCCTGACTTGTAATCATAAATCAGGGATGGTTGATACGGATTTTTCACGGCGTACCGCTCTATACTGTCGATAATCCATGGAATATGTCGCACACAGGCGATCACCCTGGACTCGGTAAACAAATCGGCTAATAGGTCCATTTTTATGCACCAGGATCTGTTGGTGTCAAAAATAACCGGCTTATCTATGGTCTTGTAATATCCGTTAAATAATCCATGAATGATATTCTTCCTCTGAGCGTTTGAAATAAATGTGTTGGGCATCACGCTTACCAGGAAACAAGATCATCTGAGCCGCCGAACGCAACTGGAAATCCCTTGTAATGCGGCAGATTATCTACAACAGGAAGAACGGCGTACTGGCACTGAACATGAAATTGAGGTTTGAACTCCCCCTTGGGGAGAAGGTACCCGTTAACATTTCTTAAACCATGGCTTTGAACGTCATTAAACAGGTGCTGACCGCATTCTGCACAGCGTATTCTTGGAAGCGTATTGGCAGTCATCGGAGTGGGGTTGCCCTTGATGACTTCCACCGCCTGTGCCGGGTAGATTGCTACTGGCACATAGGCTGCCCCATGAGCCGCTTGACAGTCATCGCAATGGCAGTAGAGTTGCACGACGGGTTCTCCAGTAATTCGCAATTCCACGGCGCCACAACGACAAGACACCTCTTTGGCATTCATAACATATCCTTTTTGATGTGATCTGTAAGGATGCCTAACGAGGCTGTAGAAAAAGTATCTTTATGCCCACAATCGTGCCGGGAACCAAAATAAATATCAAGGTCGAAGTGGAGGACGATATTTTGGAGATGCAAATGGCGCGCTACAAACCCATCGATACCAGCCCCCGATTTCTTGCTGTTGACCTGCAACGGCAACTATTGCCCGGCACATTCGAGCACGCCCTCAACCATCTAATCGACTTTGAGCTGGATCTATCCGGCTTCGATGCCCGGTTCAAGAATGATGAAACCGGCGCGGCCGCCTATCCGCCCGCCATGCTCCTGAAGGTCGTGCTGTTCGCCTACTCCCAAGGCATCGTTTCCAGCCGAGGCATCGAGCGCGTGTGCCGCGACCACGTCACCTTCATCGCCCTGTCCGGCGACACCCAGCCCCACTTCACCACGATTGCCGGATTTGTCTCGAACCTTGCCGATGACATCGCCCGCGTCTTCACCCAGATACTCTACCTGTGCGACCGGCGGGGCCTGATCGGGCGTGAGATGTTCGCCATCGACGGCGTCAAACTGCCGAGCAACGCCAGCAAGCAAAAGAGCGGCACCCGTGCCGACTTCGAACACCAGGCCGCCAAACTCGAAGCCGCTGCCCGCGTCATGCTCGAACGCCATCGGGAAGAAGACCAGAAGCCTGTCGAAGCCGACCTCAGACAGAAAGAAGCCCAGCGCATCACCCGCCTGCAAACGGACGCCGCGCGACTCCGTCAGTGGCTGGCTGCCCACCCCGAAGACCGCAAGGGCAGCAAGGGTGCAATCCGCAAGAGCAACCGCACCGACAACGAATCCGCCAAGATGGCGACATCAAAGGGCGTGATACAAGGCTACACCGGCGTGGCAGCAGTCGACGCCAAACACCAGATCATTGTCGATGCCCAGGCGCATGGCACCGGCAGCGAACAGGAACTGCTGGTACCCGTGATCAAGGCAATCCAGAACGCACTGGCCGATGAACAGGCGCTTATCACCCCGACCAGCCTCATCACCGCAGACGCCGGTTACCACAGCGAAGCCAACCTCAAGCAACTCGCCCAACTCGATGTCGACGCCCTCATTGCCGACAATGGCATGCGGCAACGCGATCCGCGTTTCAAGGATCAGGACAAGCACAAGCAGGCTCCCGACCCCCTGCACGACAAATCAGGCAACAAGAAAGCAAAGAAACAGGCAGCCGTCTATCGCCCCGAAGACTTTCAGTACGACACAGACGCGCATACCTGCGTCTGCCCGGCGGGCAAGACGCTTTACGGCAACGGCAGCCACTGCATCATCAATGGATTCGCAGCCGTCAAGTTTCAGGCCGCGCAACAGGACTGCGTGCCGTGCAAACAACGAGACAAATGTCTGCGCACCCCGGAAAAGACCAAGACCCGGCAAGTAAGTTTCTTCCATGGCAAGGCCGACGGCGAGCCAAGCTTCACCAACAAGATGCAGGCACGCATCGACAGCCCCGAAGGGCAAGCGAAATACGGACGCCGCTTTGCCACGGTGGAACCGGTGTTCGGTAACATCCGCCACAACAAGCAGCTCAACCGCTTCACCCTCAGAGGGCAGAAGAAAGTGGATGCGCAGTGGAAGGCTCTACTGTCTGGTGCACAACATTGAGAAGCTGGCACATCATGGGTATGCGCAGTAGACGAGGGGTAGATGCCCGCATTGCGAGCAACGCAGGTCGCCATGACTTGATCAAGGCATCGCATTGAAACAGTGAGGTGAATTGCACGGCAGGAATTGAAAACGGCGTGGAATAATTCACGCCGTTTTTTTGTGTCGATGTTTTGGCTGAAAAGGGGTTTTTCTACAGCGTCAACGTAAAAGTGAGGGGCTGCCGCGCGCTTTTGCGCCCTCTCGAAGCGCTGGTTAGGCATTGGTGCCATTGGATATGAACCACTCTACAACGGCAGACACGACAAGAATGCCTTTAGAGTCCACAACCTCAATCGGTATTGATGCAGATAGGCGTCCACGGGAGGCTAATTCAGTAGCCCAACCAACTACGACATCTTCTGCCAGCGAACACCGGGACGAAACCCGCCCTGTAGCGGGCTTACGGAATTTGGCCTCGATCTTACGAACGACAGGAATGAATCCCTTGATGTGACCAAAATTTCGCAGCAGGAATTCTCCAGAGCCAGCCTCGGCCACGGCCAGAAGTGCGCTGCCATGAACGGTGCCAAGGTGGTTGGCGTATTTTGGACTTTCTGGGAGGCTGACCAAGAATCCATTTTCTGGCCCGACCAATTCCAAGCCAATTAGTTGGTTAAATGGTAACTGAGATATATCCACCGGCAGGGTTCTCCCGTAAGCCTAACACCTGAGTCAGGGATGCCGGACCTGACGCTCACGAAAACAATAGGCAGGACTGACCGGCATTCCCTGCACGCAATCGTTAAGTGTTTCGATCGTTTTGGTTGGCCAGTCAGCGGTTCACGTCTACGACCACGCGTCCCCTCACCTCGCCGTTGAGCAGCTTCGACGCGAGGGGCAACACGTCTGTCAGGCCGACTTCTTTGCTAATCGTGGCTAGTTTCGAGACATCGAGATCGCTGCCCAAGCGTCGCCATGCTTCAAGTCGCTCACGCCGGGGGCACATCACGCTGTCAATGCCAGCCAGCGTCACGCCGCGCAGAATGAACGGTGCGACGGT
Source organism: Halothiobacillus sp. (assembly GCF_027346185.1). Classification (GTDB taxonomy): domain Bacteria; phylum Pseudomonadota; class Gammaproteobacteria; order Halothiobacillales; family Halothiobacillaceae; genus Halothiobacillus. The sequence continues at coordinate 413 of NZ_DAIESY010000037.1, read as the reverse complement.
GGCCGGTAAATCCATTCCGCCCGCCAGCCCGCACGCCGCGACGATACCCCGGTATTTGGTCGTCGCGCAGACATTCGCCAGCGTGTGGCTGCCGACGACATCCACCGCACCGGCCCAGCGCTCCTTGCCCAAAGGCTTACCGGGCGTCGCGAACGTCGCACGATCCAGCATCTCCACTGCACCCAAGCTCTTGAGGTATTCGGTCTCCGCCGGTCTACCGCTCACCGCGACGACAGTGAAACCAAGCCGGGTCAGAACCGCCGTCGCCACGCTGCCCACGCCGCCTGCCGCGCCGGTCACGAGAATCTCCCCGTGTTCGGGTTTGACGCCATACCGCTCCAGCGCCAGCACGCAAAGCATCGCGGTATAGCCCGCAGTGCCAATGGCCATCGCCTGCTGCGGCGTGAACTGCC
>NZ_DAIESY010000034.1:0-25077 GCF_027346185.1 Halothiobacillus sp. | reverse complement strand
AAAAAAAGCCCGCAGTAGCGGGCAAACAGGGATTACAGGGTGAAAATGGCATGCCCTCTGTTACACCGGGCGGTTCTCATTGGGGTTGCGCACGGGGCCCATTCCGGCGAGGCAGTCTTCCAGACTGATTTGCGGGAATTTGGTATCGAACTTCATCGCGGTATCCATGATACGGTCGATTTTTTGGGCGGTGTCCAGCTTCTTGAGGTCGCCGCGTTCGAGATAAAGCAATTCCAGCAGCTCGTTGTATACCGTGGCTTCGTCGATCGGGATGATGTAGAACGGAATGCCGTTGATGGTGACCAGATACCGTTTACGCAGATCGATATTGTTGCAGAACATAAAGTATTTGCCGTCGGGCGTCAGGGTGTCGCCTAGCACCTCGGCCAGATCCGGCAGATAGCCGAACGACAGCAGATAGCAGGCTAGAAAGTTGATTTTATCCTGGCCAGGTTCGGCGCCGGTGATCACCTGCTGGGCGACGGTTTCCGGTGGACGGGCTTCATCGGCAATGCTTGGGGCAAACTTGATGGCGATTTCCCCGCGAAAGCCGAAACGGCCCTTGTCGTTGATTTCACCGCGGAACACGGGATTTTGCAGGCGTTTTTCCTGCTCCAGACGCGCGAAGGCGCTCTGTTCGATTGCAGGCTGTTCAATGGTACTCATCAGTCGTTCTCCGGTGGGTTTCGAGCAATCTCATGTGGGATAGTGGGCGTATTCAACGCATGGCAGTAACCGACCGGCTCCGGTCAGTGGCTTCCTCAGGGCCGAAGCAGAGGTCGTAGTCGATGCAGACCTGGCAACTGGGCGCCAGGCAGACCGATACGTCGCCCAGTTCGCAGAGCTGTTTGTAAAGGAATTTCTTCCATTTCATGTTGCCGGTGTTCTTGTTGAACAGGATCGGGAAATAGCGCGCCAGCAACTGGTTCAGTTCTTCGCGGCAACCCAGCCCCAGATCTTGCCAGAGGTGGTTGTCACGTAGACAACCGGTTGCGATCATCGAGGTGATCCAGTCCACGTGTTCGCCAAAGCTTGAGCAATGGTCGAGCAGCAGCTGCTTCAGGTCGTTCATTTCCTCGGTGCGCGCATTTTTTGGCAGCTCGGCCAGATCGCTGTCGCATCGGCAGGAAAAATTCTGGCCGGTGCACAGGTTCAGATGGACCTTGATGCAGCGATCGATCGGCTTGTCGTCGAGTATCCGGGCGAAATACCGGTTGATGAGCATCCGGAACTTGGTCTGTGTAAGCCCCATTGCTTCACTCAACGAACCGGCTGGCTCCTTGGCGTTGTGGGCGATGCACTGAGCGAAGATGTGCGCTTCGTACACATCTTCGTGCTGGTCGCGCCGATCCATCAGATAGTTGTAGATTCCAGAAGACATCTCGATACCTCCTGCCTTCAGCCGGCCTTCATCACGACAGCGGCGCTTGCTGGCGCGTGGGTATAGCAGTCCTTCGGGCAGACCCGCGCACAAGCTTCGCAACCGATGCAGTTTTCCGGGTGCTCGATCATCATGACCTTGCGTTCGGCTTCGTCATCGTCGGCGGCAACCAGTCCACCATCCTCGTCGATGCCCATGAGCATCAACACATCCCGCCCGCAGGCGCGATAGCAGCGGCCACAACCGATGCACTTCTCGTCATCAATCTGTTCTACGAACTGAGGGGTCCAGTTCAGCCCCCCCTTGGTGATTCCAGTGAGAGAGATACCGGTCAGGCTATTCATGGCTTCAGTCTCCATTCAGGGCGGCCAGACGCGCTCTGGCCGCGATCAAATCTTGATAGGCCGAATGCGCTTGCGTCGCCACGTCCGGGATATTTTCCCAGCCAATGGGCAGGTCCTCTGCCAGATCGTGTAGATCCATCTTCAATTGGGTGGCACGGCCGTTCAAGCGCTTGATTTCGGCTTTCAAAGTCTCTTTTTCATCCACGGTGGATCACTCCTCTGTGCAGGAATTCGGGTGTCAGTAACGGGCCACTTCAGGGAAGCGCTCGATCATTTCTTCGGCGCTCTTGACCAGCTTTTCGCCTTCCTCGGCCAGCTTTTCCATGGTCGGAAAACCGAAGCGGTGCACGTCACGCAATTGCTTGTTGATGACGATCAGGCGACCGGCGGTCAGGATCATCCGACCGAAGCCTTCGTGACTCATCTTCATCATGGGTGACACCATCACGCCAGTGGCGCGTTCGGTCGCTAGGCCGACGGCGTTGTAGAAGAGTTCGAGCCGCCAGAGCACTTCAGGGTCGGGGTCGCCGATGATCGGCATGGCCTTGCGTGCCTCCTTGTCGATGACATAGGGTGCCAGCAATTCCTCGTCGGATTTCTTTTCCCAGGTGCCATAGCTATCCTGGGCGCGCCACTGCTTGACCAGTTCACGGATGAACAGGGTTTCCATCGGTGGTGCGGCAGTCGCTGCGGCAACGGCTTCGGTAGTGGGTTCAGACATGGGTTAATTCCTCTTCGTCAAAATCGAGTGAAACGTCCTGGCCTTTACGCAATGCCTTGCGTAACCAGGGCGGTGGCGCATCGCGCAAAACGGTCTGCAACTTGTTCAGAATGTCGTCGATCGCTTCAGGCTCGTTCACCTTGATGGGGTGGATCTTGTAGGCGATGACCCGAGCGGCACCCGAACCACCGATGGCGGCAACGTAGAGGATCGCGCAGTCCTTGATGGCTTCGAGTTTCGGGGCGAGTTTGTCTTCGTTACCGTCTTCGGCCAGTTCGCCATCAAATTGCACGGCTTCCAGAAACTCGTGACCGCTCTCGTTTACTTCGTAGATGGCGATCTGCTTTGCCCAGCCAAAATGGGCATCGACTCTTTTCATGTCTTGGGTGGCAAATGCGACTTTCATAGTCCCTCCCGGGTGCAGTCGTGTTGAAAAATCCGAGCTGGCGTCTGCGTTCTTAACTAAGCGCAAGCGGCGAACGTGCTGCATGGTATGCCTCTGGCAATGGCCAACTGTCGGGGTGGTTTTCATGCTCATGAGCCATCAACAGATTACCGACCTCGAACAGCAGATCACGCGTACCCCGGTAGCCGACGGACATGCGATGGGTGGCGCCGAGCCGGTCGAAAATCGGCAGCCCCATGCGAACGAAGGGGATGTGCAGCCGTTCGGCGGCCTGCCGTCCATGCGAGGTAGTAATCAGAAGGTCACAGCCGAGGGCACGATTTTCCAGATCTTCCAGATCGCCGATGAGCACCTCATTGCAGGGCATCTGTTCCAGCAGCGGCGAATGGGTTGTGGTTACCGCGGCGGCAATCTCGGCACCCATTTCTGTCAGCCAGGTTGCCAGCGTCCAGAGCAGGTCGGGTTCGGCGCCGATGGCGATCTTCTTGCCACCGAAGAAGAAGTGGCTGTCGAGCATGGCGTCCATGAGCTGGCTGCGCTGACGGCGATACTTGAGCGGCACGGGGCGGCCGCTGATCTGGCTCAGGCAATCGAGCAGCTGATCGTTGGGCTCAAGGCCGGTGAGGCGATCGAACAGGACATACGATTGCCCCGTCCGCGCCATTAACATTTCGGCAGCCGGGCGCATCTGTTCACCCACGGCAATGGTTAGTTCGGCTGAACCCAGGTTGCGAATGGCATCCAGGCTCGTACCGCCCAGCGTGATGGGCGAGAAATCATCCGGAATGTGCCCGTCCATTGAGCCGGACAGATCGGGTAGGATGGTCGGTTTCAGGCCGAAGGCTTCGCTCAGATCACGCAATTCCTCGATGTCGGCGACCGTCAGGTGCGAACCGACCAGAAAATTTACCGCGCCGGTCACGACAGGCACCCTAGGTTCGGCCAGTGACTGGATGATCTGGCTGACGGCCTTGCCCCAGCCATCCTGAAAGGCATCCTTGAAATCCGGCGTCGAGACGTACACCACTTGAAGATCGCCCAGCTCCGTGTGCTCGGCCATGAAAGTCTTGAGGTAACCGTCTACATCGTCGCCCTTCGTTTCGGTTACGCCGGTGGAGCAGATGCCGATAACCTTGGGTTTGGCTCTTTGATGAATACTCAGAATGGCCTTGCCGATGTTTTCCAGACCACCCATCACCGTGGCCACTTCGCTCATGGCCGTGGTTTGCAGCGGGACGGATTCGCGAAAATGGCGGACAAACAGCACCATGCCGAAGGCAGTACAGCCCTGTGAACCGTGGAGCAGGGGCATGCAACCTTCCAATCCGAGAAAGGCGAGGGCGCCCCCAACCGGTTGACTCAACTTGAGCGGGTTGACCGTGCAGGCTTTGTGGGTGGTGTTGACGGTGCTCATGCCAGCACCTCCTGAGTCATTTGAGCCCTGCCTTGGTTGGCTTCGGTACTTGTGCTGATCGGGGCGGCTGCATCCATATCCCGTTGGGCCGCTTCACGCGCATCCCAGGGCGCCGGCTTGCGCAGAAGGCTCCAGATCGGGTTGTATAGCGCGCGGTCGATCTGTTTCACCAACTCGACCATGCCTTCATAGCCTGCGTAGGCGTGATGCCGTTCCTGGTTAATGTCCAGCCAAGGCGTGTTGGCCTTCAGTGCGACAAATTGGGTGCGTGCACCGGACAGCATGATGTCGGCCTGCGCCTCGCTGAGCATTTTGTATATCTCGCGTGGGGTCATGTCGTCGATCATGTGAGCATCGTTCCCCATGATCTCGGTGATGCGATCCTTGTCTTCCTTGGTGGATTTTTTCACGCTGGTGCCAACCACGACCATGCCGACTTCCTGCAGGGCCGAAACTACCGACCAGGACTTCACGCCACCGGTAATCAGCAGCACACGTTTGCCGCGCAGACGGTTTTCATAACCGGCCATCTGGGTCCAGGCACGGGCTTCTTCTAGCGCGATCAGGTGTTCGGTCCGGGCCAGCAATTCCTCGGGGGCGCCTTGCTGCACCAGTAGCCGCGCGATTTGACGCAGCGATTCGCTGGAATCGGAAATGCCATAGAACGAGCCTTCGAAGAAGGGGATGCCGTAGCGCTCTTCCATCTTGCGGGCGATATTGATCATCGCCTTGGAGCACACCATCATGGCCGCCTTCGCGCGGTGCGACTGGGCGACTTCGTGGTATTTGGCGTCGCCGCTGATGCAGGACAGGATGCGGATGCCCAGTGTGTCGAGCAGGGGTTTGATCTGCCAGAGTTCGCCCGCGAGGTTGTATTCCCCGATGATGTTGATGTCGTAGGGCGTCGTGAATTCGGGTTCTTCCGTGCCGATCACGTAATCGAGCAGGGCTTCACCGGCGAGTTTGTTGCCGAGGTTCTTGCTGCCGACGAATCCCGGTGCATTCACAGGGATGACCGGCTTGTCGAACTTCGCGGACGCCGCCTTGCAAACCGCCTCAATATCGTCGCCGATCATGGCGGGCACGCAGGTCTGGTAGACGAAGACGGCCGGCGGATCGTACTTGTCGATGATTTCCTTGATGGATTTGAACAGGTGTTTCTCGCCGCCGTAGACCACATCCAGCTCGGTGATATCGGTGGTGAATCCGGTCCGGTAGAGTTTGGATGCAGACGACTTCGAGCCGCGGTTGTCCCACGAGTTGCCCTCGCAGGCGATGGGGCCGTGGACCAGGTGTGCGACGTCCGTCAGTGGCTGCAACGCAATCTTGGCGCCATCGAAGGCACAGCCTCCGGCGGCGGCACCCGGTTGCAACTGTTTGGTACAGCCTTTCTTGCGTTCCTTGTCCGACTTGGACTGGTTCAGGTCGCAACCAGGCTCATTGAAGACTTCCAGGATTTTGTTCTGCAACATCTTGTACCTCCAAACGGATACCACGTGTTCTCAATACAGCATCAGCGCCCGAGGCAATCTGTTGCTCCTGTTCAAATCCATCGCGCCCAAGGGCGCGATCAAAACGTCATGTTTAAAATTGCACCAGCACATCCTCATCGCGGACGATGTACTGGCAGGCCAGACGCCACGGCGGCGGCATGTCATTGACCTCCGCGTCGGTAATCTGGGCTTGGGTGATTTTGCCGCTCAGTTTCAGCACGGTCTTTTCCTTCTCGGTCAGATGAATCGCCATAGGCGTCTTCTTACTCAATACGCTGACCTGTACGGTGCAAGAGCCGCATTCGCCGTTTTCGCATTCAAAATGAACGGGAACGCTGTGCTCTTTGGCGACCGCCAGAAGTGTTCGGGTATCACCGGCAATCGCATAGACCGTCAGGTCTTTCTTCATTGCCGGCGATGAAAATGTCACATTAGCCATGTGAAACCTCTTGTTTGGTGAAAAGCAGGCTTCGTGCGGGCTGATGCCCCACACGGACCTGCTTCTGATGCTTAACGAATGATGTCGTAGCTGTAGTCGGTCTTCGCGACGATGTTCGTGTTTTTGTCCATCTCATCGAAGATCTTGTCGAGAATCTTGACGAGCACGTTCATGCCGCCCTGATAGCCCCAGATCGGGTAACGATGATGGTGATGGCGATCAAAGATCGGGAAGCCCATGCGGATCAGCGGCGTGCCGGTATCGCGTTCGAGATACTTACCGTAGGTGTTGCCGATCAGGAAGTCCACCGGCTCGGTGAACAGGAGGCTGCGCATGTGCCACAGATCCTTGCCCGCATAGACATGACAGTCTTTGCCGAACGGAGAACCATCGAACAGCGCCTGAACCTTGGCGGCCCAGTCCTTGTTGCCGTTGGTGGCCAGGACGTGGGTCGGTTCCGCGCCGAGTTCCAGCAGGAAGGCAGTCACGCCGAGGCACATGTCCGGGTCGCCGTAGATGGCGAACTTCTTGCCGTGCAGATGCGCGGTAGAGTCGGCGATGGCATCCACGAGGCGGCCACGCTCTTTTTCGAGTTCCGCAGGGATTTCCTTACCGGTCATTTTCGACAGGGCCATCAGGAGTTGGTCCGTGCCGACGACGCCGATTGGCGAGTTCAGGGCAACGACTTCCTGGCCGTGCTCGGCAATGAAGGGCAGAGTTTTCTCGGTGCAGAATTCCTGCATGGAGATAGTCCCGACAGCGTTCAGTGCAGCCGCAGTGGCTTCCAGCGTGGTGCCGCCATCGTACATGCGGAATTTACCATCGGTTGGTGTATCGAACACATCGCTGGTATCGGCCAGAACAGTGTGCTCAATGCCCATCAGGTTCAGGATGCGCTTGAGTTCGCGGGTGTTGCCAACGGTGTAACCGTCGAAGCCGCCGATGATGTTGACCGAGTTGTTCGGTACACGCTTCAGCACTTCGGTCGTTCCAGCCTTGCCATCCCAGAAGTGTTGCAGGACGCCCTTGAGCGCATTGTCGTAGCCGGTGACGTGGCTGCCGACGAAAGCCGGGGTGTGAGCGAAGGGAACGTCGTAGTCTTCCGGTACGCTGCCTTTTTCCTTGGCGGTCTTGATAAAGGCGTTCAGATCGTCGCCAATAACCTCGGCCATGCAGGTCGTGGAAACCGCAATCATCTTGGGCTTGTACATGTTGTAGGTGTTGGCCAGACCATCAATCATGTTGTTCAGGCCACCGAATACCGCGGCGTCTTCTGTCATTGAAGACGATACGCAGGAGCTGGGCTCCTTGAAGTGGCGGCTCAGGTGGCTGCGGTAGTAGGCCACGCAACCTTGTGAACCGTGCACGAACGGCATGGTGTTCTCGAAGCCCACCGCTGCGAACACGGCACCCAGTGGCTGGCAGGCCTTGGCCGGGTTGACGGTGAGGGCTTCGCGGGCGAAATTCTTTTCCCGGTAATCCCAAGTCTTGGTCCAGTCCTTGATCTGTACCAGTCGCTCCTCGGGTTCGGCGAATTCGTAGTTTTCTTTCTTGTCCTTGAACATCTCGACGTATTCCGGCTCGCGGAACAGTTCGAAGTGATCAAGCACCTTCTCTGCATTTTGACTCATGGCTTCATTCCTCTTTGATCAAAGGGCGGCAGTTGTCCACCCGAACAGTGGCGGACGCGAATCCGCCGCCTCTTACCTGTTTCCAGACGCCTATTTCCAAGGCGTCTTGGTTAATTTCCAGACCGGATTGTTGATGGCCATGTCCATATCCCGGGCGAAGATCGCGAAACCGTCGTAGCCGTGATAAGGGCCTGAGTAATCCCAGGAGTGCATCTGACGGAAGGGCACGCCCATTTTCTGGAAGACGTACTTTTCCTTGATGCCGGAGCCAACGAGATCGGGTTGAACCGCTTCGACGAACTTCTCGAATTCGTAACCGTTCACGTCGTCATAGATCAGGGTGCTGTCTTTGACGTAGTGCGTGGTGCGCTGGTAATCGTCGTTGTGACCGAACTCGTAGCCGGTGCCGACCACTTCCATGCCCAGATCTTCATACGCGCCAATCACATGGCGAGGGCGCAGACCACCGACATACAACATGACGGTCTTGCCTTCGAGGCGCGGGCGATAACGTGCGATGACGTCGTCGACGAGCTTGCGGTACTTGGCGATGACTTTCTCGGCACCTTCCTTGATCTTGTCGTCAAAGTGGCTGGCGATTTCGCGCAGGGAGGCTTCGATTTTGCTCGGGCCGAAGAAGTTGTATTCCACCCAGGGAATTCCGTATTTCTCTTCCATGTGGCGAGAGATGTAGTTCATCGAGCGGTAGCAGTGCAGGATGTTCAATTTCGCTTTCGGGGTGTTTTCAAGCTCGGCAATACTGCCGTCGCCAGACCACTGGGCAATCACGCGCAGGCCCATTTCTTCGAGCAGGATGCGGGAAGACCAGGCGTCGCCACCGATGTTGTAGTCACCGATGATGGCGACGTCATACGGGGTTGTCTTGAATTCCGGATGCTTGTCTTCGGCTTTGTCGAAAACGTAATCGCGGATCGTGTCGTTGGCGATGTGGTGCCCCAGCGACTGGGAAACGCCACGGAAGCCTTCGCAACGTACAGGTACGATGGTCTTGCCGCCGAATTCCTTCGACTTCTTCTTGGATACCGCTTCGATGTCGTCACCGATCAGACCGATCGGGCACTCAGATTGCACGGTAATGCCATGGTTGAGCGGGAACAGTTCTTCAATCTCGTCCATGATCTTTTCGAGCTTCTTGTCGCCACCGAACACGATGTCCTTTTCCTGGAAATCGGAGGTGAACTGCATGGTGCCGAACGAATCCACACCGGTGGTACCGATGTAATAGTTGCGACGCGATGCCCATGAATACTGGCCGCAGCCCACCGGGCCGTGACTGATGTGAATCATGTCTTTGATTGGGCCCCAGACCACGCCTTTGGACCCTGCATATGCACAGCCACGGATGGTCATCACGCCCGGAATGGATTTGATGTTGGATTTAACGCTGCAGTCTGGTTTACCTTCTTCATAGGTATTGAGATGCTTGGCGCGCCGTTTTGCCGTTTTTTCGGGATAAACCTTGAGGACTTCCTCAATCAGTTCCCGGTTACGGACTTTTGCCTCTTCAGCGGTCAGACTCATGTTGACCTCCTCAATGTTTTCCTGAATGTCGATGAGTTGGGCGCCCCGGCCGAGGCTGGGACACCCCGTGCCTTACATACCGGCTGCTTTGCCGATCAGACTATCGTCTTCTTTCTGCATGATTCCGAACTCCATCAGCATGTCTTCGAGTTCGTCCATGGTGATCGGGGTTGGGATGGCACCGTTACCCGCATTGGCGTGAATTTTCCGCGCCAGGCTGCGGTACTCTTCGGCCTGCTTGGATTCAGGTGCGTATTCCAGCACGGTCATCCGACGCAGTTCGGCGTGTTGCACGATGTTGTCGCGCGGTACGAAATGGATGAGCTTGGTGCCCAACTTGCCGGCCAGCGCTTCGGCCAGTTCCAGTTCCTTGTCGGTTTGGCGCTCGTTGCAGATCAATCCGCCCAACCGTACGCCGCCGGAGTTGGCATACTTGAGTACACCCTTGGAGATGTTGTTGGCTGCATACATGGCCATCATCTCGCCCGACATGACGATGTAGATTTCCTGAGCCTTGTTTTCGCGAATCGGCATGGCGAAACCACCGCAGACCACGTCACCCAATACGTCGTAAGAAACGTAGTTGGCGCCGTCGTACGCACCGTTTTCTTCCAGGAAGTTGATCGAGGTGATTACACCGCGACCGGCACAGCCGACTCCCGGCTCCGGACCGCCGGACTCAACGCAACGGATGTCGCGGTAGCCGACTTTCATGACATCTTCCAGCTCCAGATCTTCCACGCTGCCTGCTTCGGCAGCCAGGCTCAGAACGGTGTCCTGTGCTTTGGAATGAAGAATCAATCGGGTAGAGTCGGCTTTCGGGTCGCAGCCGACGATAAGAATTTTCTGACCCATTTCGGCCAGAGCCGCCAGGGTGTTCTGTGAAGTGGTGGACTTGCCGATGCCACCCTTGCCGTAAAAGGCGATTTGTCGCAAACCTTCTGTCATTTCCGTATCTCCTAAACAAAGATAATGATGGTCCCAAGTGGGTGCCCCGTTGTGCGGGCCGTCGCTTCCGCAGTAATCATCAAAGCAAAGGCTGTGCCATGCCGTTAAAATTACTTTAACATATTGATATATATGAAATATATTTGAATAAAGCGCGTGATGGCACTCATGTTTGAAAGCTGACAAACACGACTGATTTGTCAGGAAAGGGACGGAGCCTTCGCGTCGGTCAACTCATCTGATCCTAGTCAACCCGGATGTGTACCCATTGATCTTCATCAGCACCAGATTGCGCTAAGTCATCGGTTTTTCAGTGTGTTGTCGGTACTCATACCTACCTGTCGAATCCCATTTTCATAGATATCTTTGTGTCTGTTGTTTTCGTTCACTCCACCGGTTCACATGGCATAAAAGATGCATAGCTAGTCGTTGGGAAAGTTCATCAACCCGTCCTGAATAGAGGCTCTCTACAAATCAAAGCTTTCTTGTTGAGTTCGTGGACGGGTGATCTTGAAGACAGGGCTGAAGATTCCAGCACAGTCAATGAGGAGCAGACATATGCAGATCGGCGTTGATTGCAACCTGGCGGTGGGAAACCGACGAATCTTTGTCGTGACGACGGATGAAATCGCCCGTATGGCCGTGCAGTTCATGCTGCATGACGAATATGAGACGCATGAGTTCGGTTCGTTGGAAGCGGCTGAAGTAAAAGCTGGCGATTGGCCGCCCGATCTTCTGATCGTGGGCGCGGAATTACTGTCGGATCATGACGTCATCCGCCCTGAGCCGGTGCTGTCACGCTTCCCCAAAGCCAGGTTGCTGTTGCTGGCTGACGCGTCGATCAAGTCGGCGAATGGTGTTGAAGAAATCGCCTGTCTGCAGATGCCTTTGAGGCTGGAAGTGGTTCGGTCGGCGGTGGCGAATGAGTTGCTGTAGTGACGGCCGAAACGCCAGGACAACGCTATCGAAGACGTGTCGGAGATAACTCCGTACAGAATGCACAGAATATGGGGAGCAATCTGGTTGGGTTGCCAACCGGGCTGCTGATGGGGGCCGATTTTAATGCCTTTCCCTTGCCGCTGCACATTGCCGGTACAAGGGAAACACATGCGGCACTGTTTTCCGCTCTGGCGGAGACGACGGATCAGGAATCGGCGGGCTTGTGCTTTCAGCACTATCTGGAAGCGCAGTTTCCCACGGCCACCACACGCAGTGGCGATGATGCCAGACGGTTTCGGGCCCAGTATCTGCGGTTGCTGCACGGCTGGGGGTTCGACAGCAACTCACCGGAAGGTGCGGTGCTGAAAGCCTGGGTAGAGAGTCGTTTCGGGATTCCCGCGACCTTCCATAAGGCGGTGATTGGTCGATATGGCAGCCCGGCGTGGCAGCAATATGTAATGGACAAGACGTCCTCGCGATTCGACAACAATGCGATTCGTCTGCAACTGGACCTGTTGTTCGAATTCGCACAATGGTTTTTACGTCATTTCGCTGCGACGGGGCAGCGACATGTACGACTGTATCGCGGCACAAACGATTTTGCCGAACACCCGATGATTTCCCGGATCGACGCGCACCATGGCGTGATCCGGTTGAACAATCTGGTGTCGTTTACCCGGGATCGCGGGATCGCGGACGAGTTCGGCGACATCATCCTCGAGGTGGAGGTGCCGCTGGTGAAAGTGCTTTTTTTCAATGGCTTGATTCCCTGCCATCCCTTGAAAGGCGAGTCGGAATATCTGGTCATTGGTGGGGACTATGCCGTCCGCATGGATTATTACTGAATCCATGCGACTCATGCGCTGGCTGATTTTACGTGGGCCGTTGGCCGGGAGGTAACCCATGGAGAATACATTGCGAGACCGGGCCTTGGGCGCCTATTTGGGACTGGCCGTGGGTGATGCGCTCGGTGCGACCGTTGAGTTCATGGTGCCGCGCGAGATCCAGGCGGAATATGGTGTTCATCAACATATGATCGGTGGCGGCTGGCTGCGCCTTAAACCGGGCGAAGTGACCGACGACACTCAGATGAGCCTGGCGCTAGGCGATAGCATCCTGGCGGGTGCGGAGTGGTCGCTCCAAAGGTTTGCGAACGGCATGGCGGCATGGCTCAAGAGCAATCCGGTGGATGTGGGCAATACCTGCCGCCGTGGGATTCGCCGCTATCTGGTGGAACAAAGCCTTGAAGGCACCTATTCGGAATGGGATGCGGGCAATGGAGCGGCTGTGCGGAATTTGCCTGCCGTGCTGGCGACGCTGGACGACGAGTCCGCCTTCGAACATATCAGCCTGGCGCAAGCCCATTTCACGCATCACAACATGCTTTCGGACGCCGCGATTCTGTCGATGGGGCGGATGACGCGCCGACTGCTCCAAGGGGGCAATCTCTCTGATGTGGCGTCATTGGCTCAGAAACTGGTTGATCAACATCGCGAGTTTCGTTATGAACCGTACAACGGGTTATCGAGCGCCTATGTCGTTGATACGGTCAATACCGTGCTGCACTATGTGCTGTCGACGAATAGCTTCAAGGATTGCTTGATTGCCATCGTGAATCAGGGGGGCGATGCCGATTCGACCGGCGCCTTGGGCGGCATGTTGGCCGGCGCCTATTACGGCGTTTCAGCCATACCTCGCGAGTGGCTCAGGCAATTGCGGCCGGAGATTCGATCAGCAATCCATGAACAAGTCGATGGTCTGTTGGCCTGGCGGGCCGGGGTGACTACGTCGAAATCCGCGGTGCAAACCACAGGGAGCCTGCCAATCCCTGCTGCTTGTGCGGCAACAGCCTGAAGGGGAGCAAGACACGATGGCAACGATCATCCTTTATGAAAAACCGGGATGCCGCAATCAGGCGTTACAAAAGCAAGAGCTTCTGGCTGCCGGACACGAACTGGATGTGCGAGATCTATTGTCGACCCCGTGGCGCGCAGAGACGCTGTGGCCTTTTTTCCAGGATATGGCCATAACCGAGTGGTTCAATCCAGCAGCGCCTCGGATCAAATCAGGGGAGATCGACCCGGCGTCGCTGACGGCGGATGAAGCCATCGATGCCATGCTGGCCGACCCGTTGTTGATCCGCAGGCCGCTGCTCGTATTCGAAGGTAGGAAGATGTGTGGAGTAGAAAAAATCCATCGAATATTATGGAATTATAATGATTCAGAGGAGTACTCTATGCCTCAGTCGACTGGTTGGGATGCCTGTGCCCGAACTGAATCTTGCCCGGCGGATGATCAGGGCCTTGGCTCTGATTTGTATGGCGATACGCCACCTGAATCGGTGACTGCGTGAATGAACGCGCGCAAACGGGGTAACCCATCATGAATAACAACGCCACGGCTCATAATTCCCAAGAGCTGACCGCAATGTACGAGGTCAGCAAGGTTCTGAGTTCGTCTCTGGATCTGGATCACAGTCTCAACGATGTGCTTAAAACCCTGGATACCTATCTTCATATGTCACCTGCCATGATTCTGTTGCGGATGGACGACAGTCATGTCGGCGTCATGGCCGCAACGGGCCTGACCGCAGCCGAGATGGAGCGCGGCCGTTATCAGCTCGGAGAGGGCATGATCGGCAAGATCATGCGTGTGGGTATGCCCGTCGTCATCCCGGATACCTCGCAGGAACCCGAATTTCTGCATCGCACAGTGCAGAAGGATGCTTCGCGCCAACACCTGCACGCCTTCGTTGGTGTTCCGATCAAGGTCGGCTTTGATTGTATCGGCGTCTTGGCCATCTACCGTACCGAGCAGCACAAAGGAATCAGTTTCGGCTCCGATGTGCGGATGCTCCAGATGGTCGCCAATCTGGTTGGCCAGACCGTTAGCCTGCACCAGGGCATCACGGCGGAACGCAACCGGCTGATTCAGGAAAAACACCGGCTGCAGAAGGAACAGAGCAAGCGCTATAACATCGACAACGTCATTGGCAACAGCAAGGCCATGCAGTCGGTGTTCGCCGACGTGCACCAGGCAGCGCCAAGCAAGGCGACCGTGCTGCTGCGTGGCGAGTCGGGCACGGGCAAGGAAGTCATCGCGCGCGCAATTCACGAATTGAGCCCACGTCGCGAGAAGCCGTTCGTGAAACTGAACTGTGCGGCACTGCCCGAAACGCTGCTTGAGTCCGAACTGTTCGGTCACGAGCGCGGATCGTTTACCGGCGCCACGCAGGAACGCAAGGGACGCTTCGAGCTGGCCGACGGCGGTACCTTGTTTCTGGATGAGATCGGTTAAATATCCGCTGCCTTCCAGGCCAAGTTGCTTCGGGTGCTTCAGGAGCGGGAATTCGAGAGGGTAGGGGGCACCCAGACTCGGCGCGTCGATGTGCGCATTATCACCGCAACCAACCGGAACCTGGAAGAAGCCGTCAGCAAGGGCGAATTCCGTGCCGATCTGTACTACCGGATCAATGTAGTCAGCATCTTCCTGCCACCACTGCGCGAACGACGTGAAGACATTCCTGCGATGGTGAGCTATTTCGTTGAGCGGTTCAACGATGAAAACAACCGCCGGTTGACGTTCAACCCCGATGCGATGCAAACCATGTTGTCCTGCTTCTGGCCCGGCAATGTGCGTGAATTGGAGAACTGCATCGAACGCACCTGCACCATGCTGCGCGGGGATGTCATTCGTCAGACCGATATCCCCTGTCAGCGCAATCAGTGTTTATCCATGTCATTGCGCCCCGCCGCTGGTGGACATCCCATCGTGACTCTTTCCGTTCCCTCCCGGTCGGTGGCATCTTCTGCTGCCAGTGAAGGGGTTGATGGAGGTGAACAGATCACTGAAGTTGTACCACTGACCGAACGGGATCGACTGATCCAGGCTATGGAACGCTGTGGATGGGTACAGGCCAAAGCCGCACGGCTGCTGAACACCACCACGCGCAAACTGGGTTACGCACTGCTCAAATACGGTATTGAGGTGAAGCGATTGTAGGTTTTGTAACAAGCCATCACCAACGCATGAATAAAGACCAGGGCTTCTGCCGCGCAGACTCCTAGCGCCGTTGGCGAGCAGATGGTGTCAGGTTCATAAAAGTGTCCACTAACAAACGGACGGACACTTTGTACCTAACTCAATACCCGTAAGAACAGGTGGAACGGCCGGACGCTTATGGCGTTCCCAGGTGACTGTACTTCAAGGGGGCTTTCTTTTGGGTTAACCCGATGGTTGTTCAATTCGACTAATAAAAAAACCCGCTCAATAGCGGGTTTTCGTGTTTCTTATCGACTGAAAGCCGTTATCAGGCTTTACGTCGTTCGATCATGTTGTAGATGATTGGTGTGAGGATCAAGTCCATTGCATAGCTCATTTTGCCACCTGGAACGACGATGGTGTTATAACGAGACATAAATGAGCTGGGGATCATCGACAGCAGGTAAGGGAAATCCGCCCCTGCCTTCTTGGGGTTGCTGAAGTGGATAATGACCATGCTCTCATCAGGCGTGGGGATGTCGCGCGTAATGAATGGATTGGAGGTGTCCACAGTCGGTATCCGCTGGAAGTTGATATCCGTGCGGGAGAACTGAGGTGTGATGTGATTCACATAGTCGGGCATCCTGCGAAGAATCGTGTCGACTGTGGCTTCAGCGGAATAGCCGCGTTCTGCGTTGTCACGGAAGATCTTCTGGATCCATTCCAGATTGATGATGGGGACAACGCCCACGCCCAGATCCACGTGAGCCGAAGCATCAACGCTGTCTGTTTTGACCAGACCGTGCAGGCCTTCGTAGAACAGCAGATCAGAACCGGCCGGGATATCTTCCCACGGGGTGAACTCGCCGGGTTTGAGGTGCGTGTTTAGGCGTGCATTGTGTTCGGCCGCTTCCTGATCGCTGTGGATGTAATAGCGTTTTTTACCGGTACCAGATTCGCCGTAGGTTTTGAACAGTTCGGCCAGTTTGTCAAAGTGGTTGGCTTCCGGACCGAAATGGGAGAAGGAGAAATTGCCCAGAGCTTCCGCCTTTTTGACAGCTTCTCTAAATTCCACCCGAGATAAGCTATGGAAGCTGTCACCTTCAATCACGACAGGCGTGAGTGACTCGCGGCGAAATACGTGTTCAAAAGCACGCTTTACAGTGGTGGTGCCAGCGCCGGACGAACCGGTGACAGCCACAACGGGATGCTTAACAGACATGGCTTCTCCTTAATAAAACAAATTGAAGATCTAATTGGATCAAGGGTTGCTCACCCGCTTTACAGCGCGTGTTCATTGATCGAATAAGACACCGGGTCCAACAAAAACCAAGCTTGGGATTCTAGGCTTTTATCCTTTGTCTCACAAGTTGTTGATGCGTTCAGGCGTGATCTTTTAACTGACAGCCCCGGGTTTCTGGTTGGAAAATCATGAATCCGATTTTATTTTGCGCAGGTGGATATTCCGCAGCAAGCCCATTGTCGGGCGAATCAGGAACTGGATCGAAGCGATCAGGAAAACCCAAGCACCTGCACTTGCCAGACCAGGGACAATAAAAAACACGCTGCCCAAAATAAACCACAGCGCGATGAGGAAATCGTTGAACAGGATCGCGGTTTCATAGCGGTTCTGGATGATCAGCTCATCTCTGCCGAAACGGATATCGGTTTGCTCTTTGCTGGAATCAATCGATTGGGGCATGGGGACGGCTCAGTCGTTATTGGATCGTCGATAAAGCAGGTCAAACACAGCGTGTTCCAGACGAATGCCCCGTCGCTCGAACTTGGTTTCTGGTCGCCAGCCGGGGCGCGCGTTTTCTCCGGAGCCGCTATGCTCTGCAGAAAAATCCGGATGGACATCGAGCACCGAGCGCATGTGTTCGGCATAGGGCGCCCAGTCGGTGGCCAGATGCCACAGCCCGCCGGGTTTGAGCTTTTGGCTGACCAGGCTCGCAAATTCTGTTTGTACGATTCGCCGTTTGTGGTGTCGCGCTTTACGCCAAGGGTCTGGGAAATAAAGCAGTAAGCGATCCAGACTGGCGTTCGCGATACGGCTTTGGATGAACGGTACGGCGTCTTCGGCCACGATGCGAATATTCGTCAAGCCCAGGCGTTCGACGCCCAGTGCCAAGTGGCCGATGCCGGGCCTGTGGACTTCGATGCCGATAAAATCTTGGTCCGGGGCTGCTGCGGCCATGTGCAGCAGGCTTTCACCATTGCCAAAACCAATCTCCAGGGTGACCGGCGCGCTGCGTCCAAATACAGCTTCGAGATCGAGCAAATCGCCCTCTGCCTTGAGTTCCAGCGAGGGCAAAAGCTCGTTGATTGCGCGAAACTGCGCGGTGGTGAGCCGCCCTTCACGCCGGATAAACGAGCGGATGGGACGGTGCGTATGGGGCGCTGGTGGCGTGTCGGTAGTCATCATCGTGTCGTTAGGAAATCAAGCCATCGATAGGTGAAGAAGCGCTTGCATAGCGTTTGCGAGGCATCCTTCCGGCAAGGAAGGCTTCACGTCCGGCTTCGATGGCTTTTTTCATGGCCGAGGCCATCAGAACGGGGTTTTTGGCGGCGGCAATGGCTGTATTCATCAACACGCCGTCACAACCCAGTTCCATGGCGATGGCCGCATCTGATGCCGTGCCCACGCCGGCATCGACGATGATCGGCACGTTTGCATTTTCGATGATGGTCAGCAGATTGTATTTGTTCTGAATACCTAGTCCGGAGCCGATGGGCGCGGCCAGCGGCATCACGGCAACACAGCCGATTTCTTCCAGGCGCTTGCACAAAATCGGATCATCTGAGGTGTAAACCATCACTTCAAAGCCATCGGCAACCAGAATTTCGGCGGCCTTGAGCGTAGCGACGACATCCGGGTACAGGGTTTTTGCATCGCCCAGCACTTCGAGCTTGACGAGGTTATGCCCGTCCAGAAGCTCCCGCGCCAGTTTGCAGGTGCGCACGGCGTCTTCTGCGGTGTAGCAGCCTGCGGTGTTGGGCAGAATGGTGTAGCGCTCCGGCGGCAACACATCCAGCAGATTGGGTTCGCCCGGGTTCTGGCCGATATTGCTGCGGCGTATGGCTACGGTAACGATTTGTGCGCCTGCGGCCTGCGTTGCGGCTTCGGTTTCGGCCAGGTCCTTGAATTTCCCGGTACCGGTCAGCAGGCGGGAATGAAATTGGCGACTGCCAATGGTGAGCAGATCGGATGTATTTGGATTCATAAGTCGTGGTTGCCTTGAGTTTTGTTTGCCGAATGATTCGTATGGATTCGTTCCGGCTGTCTATCGATGGGATGGATCGGTTGCCTTGTGCCCCATGTGCGATTCAGGCCGGGACTGTGACGATTTTACACGTATCGTCAAACCCGGCGGATGGCTATCTGCTGTCAGTGTCGTTGTTCTGCCGTCTCAGGAAAAGGGC
This sequence comes from Halothiobacillus sp., assembly GCF_027346185.1. Classification (GTDB taxonomy): domain Bacteria; phylum Pseudomonadota; class Gammaproteobacteria; order Halothiobacillales; family Halothiobacillaceae; genus Halothiobacillus. The sequence goes on along the minus strand of NZ_DAIESY010000034.1, from coordinate 6,415 downwards.
CGGGTTGCAATGTGCACGGCTGTCCTTCGATGAGGAGTTCGTCGTGCAGATGATTCAAGCGTATGACCGCGAGAAAGACCTGCATGTCCTCATTGCCAACCCGGCAGATCGCACTGCGTACGATTTCGCCCGCCTCGGTTTGAGGTTCGTTAGCTGGATGAATGACTGATTTCGGCAGAACCGGTTCGGCCATGCGTGTGTATCCGCTGACCATGCGGCGGTTGGATTTCCCGAGATAGTGCAGGCGGGCGACGACTTCCTGGCCGGGATAGCAGCCCTTCTTGAAACTCACGGCCTGGAGCAGGTCGAGGTTGATCCACTGCGGAACAAAGTGCAGCACCGTTTCACGATTGATGGTGGGAATGCCGTCGTGAATTTCGGCGCAGTCCCAGGCATTTTGTGTGGTTCGTTGTGGCAAATGAGGGGTCAGTGCCAGTAGCGCATGGGTCGGTCCCTGCAATGAAAGTCGAGTGTCATCGCCTAAGTGTTCCCATGTCGCGACCACGCCCGAGGGCAGGGTGCTCTGGGCGAGAGGATCCGCTGGTGATGTAGCCATGCCGCTGGCGGCCAGCAAAGCCGGATCGGGGTTCAGTACGCCGATACTTTGCCAGTCATCACTGATCTCGATAAGAACACGGCGACGAAGCACGTACAGTTTCAACGTTTTGAACAGATCGGCCGCGAGTTCGGCGGGCACGGTCAGACGATAGGTCATGCCTTGTCCACCGTCTTGCGAACGCAGCGGATGGATGAGCACGGTAGTTAAAATCCGTCCTTTGGCGTTGCACAGTGCGCCGCGTGCCGCATGGCTGTCATCGAGCGACAGGATTTCCTGAGTCAGCATGGCTTGCAGGAAATCGCCCGCTTCCTCGCCGCAGACAAGCAGGCTGGCTCGTGTGTCCAGCAAAACCCAGGCAGCCGCCGATGGGCTGGCAGGGTGAGCCGGTTCCGGATGTGTCTGCAGAAACAGTGACCACTCGTTATTCATGTCGTTATCTTTTCGTGAATTCAGTAGGGTGAAAGAATAACACTGCACAAGCTACTCTGCCCGAGCCGAGCGCGGTGTCAATTCATTCGATGCCGGAACAACCAGCCTGCAAATGCCAGCGTCACAAGGCCGATGATCGCCAATGGCCAGAATTCGTCAATCAGAGAATCGAACGAGCTGCCTTCGAGAAATACGCCGCGCAAAATGATCATGAGATAGCGCATGGGATTGATCAGGGTTAGATCCTGCACGATCGGTGGCATGTTGGCGATGGGGGTGGCAAAACCCGAGAGGATGATGGCGGGCACCAGAAACAGGAATACACCAAGTACCGCCTGCTGCAGAGTGGTGGCCAGCGCGGAAATCATCAGTCCGACGCCGATTGCAGACATCAGAAAAAGCCCGAGTCCCACAAACAGGGTGCCGATGTGGCCTTCGAACGGGACGCCGAACAGATGAACGGCCAGAAAAATAGTCACGCCGCCCTCGATCATGCCGATCACGAACCCCGGCGTGGCCTTGCCGATCAGGATTTCGACGGGGCGCAATGGCGTGACCAGTAATTGATCGAATGTGCCTTGTTCGCGCTCGCGGGCGACCGACAGGGCAGTGACGACCATCACGACCACCAGCATCAGAATGCCCACCACACCGGGCACGATGAACCAGCGACTTATGAGGTTCGGGTTGAACCACGCACGGGAGACGATCACCGAGGGCGGTGCGGCGAGGTGATGCGTTTGCTGCCATTGGGCGTTGAAGTCGGCCACGATGCTGCTGGCGTAGCCCAGTGCGATGGCGGCGGTATTCGAATTGCGCCCATCGATGATCAGTTGCACGGTGGCGGGTTTGCCGCTATCCAGATCCTGCTCGAAGCGCGGTCCGATATGCAGGACCATCAATGCCTCACGCTGATCGATCACGTGTTTTATCTCGTCCTCATGCGTCAATCGGGCGGTGATCTCAAAATGCTGCGATCCGGTAAAACGCGCAACCAGCGATTGAGCCGCCTGACCACCATCCTGGTTATAGATGGCCAACGGGATGTGATTGAGATCGAAGGTTGCCGCGAAACTGAACACCACAAGCTGAATGATGGGCGGGCCGATAACGACGAATCGTGCCTTGGGGTCGCGAAGCAACGCCTGAAACTCTTTGATGGCGAGCGCGAAAATCCGTTGCCACATCATGGATTCCTCAAAATCATTCCAGGGATTTGCGGATCTTTCGTCGGCTGGCGCCGAGGAAAAACGCTGCAATGGCCAGCATGGCCAGGGTATTGGGCCAAATCACGCCGTTGACATCGCCAGCCAGAAACAGTGTGTGCAGAATCACGATGAAGTAGCGCGCCGAGACAATGTACGTCAGGTTCTGCAACCAGCCGGGCATGCTGCCGATATCGAAGATAAAGCCAGAAAGCATGAAGGCGGGCAGGAAGGTGGTGATGATGGCGATCAGGCTGGCGACAAACTGGTTTTTGGCCACGATCGAGATGAACAGCCCCATGCCCAGTGCTGTCAGCAGGAAGATGGCGGAAGTCAGGATCAGGATCCATGGGCTGCCGAGGAAGGGAACATGGAACAACCAGATGGCCATGGAGACGGAAAGCGCCATCCCGCCCATGCCAAGCACAAAATAGGGTATGAGCTTGCCGAGCAGGATTTCGTTGAGGTGCACGGGTGTGACCATCAGCGCTTCGAGCGTGCCGCGTTCCCATTCGCGCGCCATCACCAGAGCCGTGAGCAGTGCGCCGATCAGGGTCATGATGACGGCAATCAGGCCGGGGACGAGGTAATCGCGACTGCGCAATTCGGGGTTGAACCAGATACGGCTGGCCACCACTACGGGTTGATCTGCCGAGTGTCCTACTGCCGTTGCACGGGCACTCAGCCAGCCCTGCCAGGCTGCCTGAATATAGGCTTGAGTCAGACGCGCCTGATTGGCATCCACGCCGTTGACGATAATCTGCACGGGGGCCTGGTTTGCCGCATTACTCAGCTTGGCTGAAAAATCACTGGGCAGATGAACGATGGCATCGACGGTTCGGTTCAGCATCATGCGTTCGGCGGTAGGAAGGTTCGGTGCGGTTTTCGGGTTGAAGTAGGTGGATTGGTCGAACGAGCCGAACAGGGCCGCTGTTTGCGAATCCGGCGCATCGGCGACCAGTGCGATGGGAATGTGCTTGGCGTTGAGCGAGACGCCATAGCCGAAAATCAGGAGCAGGACGACGGGCATCAAAAAGGCGATGGCGATGCTGGACGGGTCACGCAGGATTTGCAGGGTTTCCTTGCGGATCAGCCCGAACAGTCGTCGTCCGGCTCCGCCGCGAGCCAGTGCCGTATCTGTCGTGTTCTGTGCCGTTGTGTTCCGGGCCTTCGTATTCATTGGCTTGGCCTCGGGGCCTTCGGGGCATTGGGTGTGCTGATCAGGGCGATAAAGGCGTCTTCCATATTCGGATTGGGGTGTTCCGGGCTTTTGGCCTGCGCGCGTACATCTTTGGGGCTGCCTGCGGCGAGAATGTCACCCTGACTCATGATGACGAGCCGGTCGCAGTATTCCGCCTCGTCCATGAAGTGGGTGGTGATCATGATCGTAACGCCCTGGTCGGCGAGTTGGTTGATACGTTGCCAGAACGCCCGTCGTTCGATGGGATCGACACCCGAGGTAGGTTCATCCAGAAACAGAATGTCCGGTTCGTGCATCAGGGCGCAGGCCATGGCGAGGCGTTGCTTGAAGCCCAGCGGCAACAGGCCGCAGCTGGTATCGGAATAGCTCGTCAGGCCGAATTCTGCCAAAGCCCAGTCAATTCGTGCGGCACGCCGCTGCCTGTTCAAGCCATAGGCTTTGGCGAAGAATATCAGGTTCTGGCGCACACTCAAGACTTCGTACAGGGCGAACTTCTGCGACATGTAGCCGATGCGCGCGCGCGCCTTGGCAGCCGCAGTGCGCAGATCCACGCCGGCAACCGAGAGTTTGCCCGCACTGGGCAGGAGCAGGCCGCAGAGCATACGGAAGGTCGTGGATTTGCCCGCACCATTGGCACCGAGCAGCCCGAAAATCTCACCGCGTTGAACGGAGAAACTGATGGCATCCACCGCAATGAATGTACCGAAACGACGTGTCAAATCCGAAACAATGATGATGTCCTCACGGTTTTTCACCGGGGCGTTTTTTGGCGTGGTTAGCAGCTCGGCGTCCGCTGATTCCTTGGATTCCTGATGTTCCTGGTTTTTCCGATGTTGTTGGGATTCCCGTTCGCGCAATTGCAGCACGAACGCATCTTCGAACCGGGTCTGCAGTGGCTGCCAGGTCACGCCGGGCAGTTCAGGTGGTTGTGCGTTTTCAGCCAGCAGGACGCGTACAAGATCGCCGTCGATGATGGCATCACGAACCGCGGGCTGTCTCTGGAGTTCGGCCTGAAGATGACGGCGGACCATGCCGGGCCGACTGGCGCCATACACGCGTCCAGTCAGGTGGGCCGTGAACTCTGCGGGCGTACCTTTGCCCAGCACGCGGCCTTCGTATAGCAGGATGACTTCCTTGCAGCGTTCGGCCTCGTCAAGATAGGCCGTGGACAACAGGACGCTCATGCCCTCGTCGGCGACCAGTTGATACACAATCGCCCACAACTCCCGCCGGGATACGGGATCGACGCCGACGGTCGGTTCGTCCAGCAATAGCAGTCGAGGGGGGCGAACCAGCGTGCAGGCCAGGCCGAGCTTCTGTTTCATGCCACCGGAAAGGCGCCCCGCCAGTCGTGTCGTGAATGGTGCCAGCCCGGTCATGTGCAGCAATTGGGCGAAGCGTGCTGCCCGTTGATCTGGAGGCAGGCCCTGCAGGTCGGCATAGAGATTCAGGTTTTCCTGAACGGTCAGGTCTTCGTACAGTCCGAAGTGCTGCGGCATGTAGCCGATGCTCGCCTGTACGGTCAAAGGATCGGCGACGGCATCGAGTCCAAGGACGGTCAGCGTGCCGGAATCCGGTGTGAGCAAGCCTGCGATGAGGCGCATCAGGGTGGTTTTGCCCGCGCCGTCCGGACCGATCAGACCGGTGACCTGTCCCGGAACAACGCGCAGGGAAACATCCACCACCGCCTCGGTGCGTCGGGGTGGCTTGCCGAACGACTTATGTATTCCGTCGGCAATGATGGCCAGCGTTTGGTCATCTGCGCTTTGTGGCGTCATCAGTGTGCTTGGGATGGCTTGGTGATGGTTGATTTATCGGTCGTCGTTTCACTGCCGCAGGGATCTTCGCCATGTAATCGGGGTTTGGCACCCAGTGCAATATGTGCGGTGACCGGCATCCCCAGTCGCAGTTGCCCGTTCGGGTTACAGGCATAAATCCGGGCTTGATAGACAAGATCGGTGCGCACGGTCGTAGTTTCGACCGTTTTGGGGGTGAACTCAGCCGTGGGTGAGATGTAGCCCACCCATCCGTTGAAGGTCTTGCCTGGAAAGCTATCGCTGGTGAGTGTGGCCGGCATGCCTTCCTGCACCAGGCCAAGGTCGGGCTCATCCACATAGACCCGCGCCCAGATCGGTGAGGTGAGTGCCAGCGAAATGACGGGCTGAGCCGGTGAGGCCATGTCGCCCGGTTCCAGAATCCGGTTGCGGACAATCCCTTGAGCCGGGGCGACGAGCACGGCATCGTCCCGGGCGATCTGGGCACTTCTGACCTGGGCTTCGGCCGCTGCAACGGCTGCGCGGGCCTGATCGATGTCTTCCTTGCGGGGGCCGATAATCGCCAGTTTGAGCGAGGCGGTGTCGGCCTTGAGTTGCGCTTCGGCGGCATCGCGTGCGGCACGGGCGGAGTCACGATCCTGGGTCGAGGCCATTTTTTGCTTCGCCAGTGTTTGTATCCGGTCGAAGCTTAATCTCTTCTCCGTGAGGTTGGCCTGGTCGGCGGCCACCACAGCGCGCAGGCGTTCGATATCTTCGGGGCGCGTGCCGTTCAGCAGTCTATTCAGCGCGGCCTGATTGGCGGCAAGGTTGGCCTTGGCAGACGCCAGCGCGGTATCGAAGCGGCGCATGTCAAGCGTTGCAATTATGTCACCGGAACGGATTGCGTCGCCCGTTTGCACGGGGATCGTGTCGATGCGACCGGCGTCGTTGAAGGCGAGGTCGACCTGCCGAAGGTCGATGTTGCCGTACAGCGTCAATTCGGTGCGAGTGCCCTGCGAATGAAGGCCGTGCGCGTAGAACCAGTAGCCGGTGCTGCCTGCAATGATGATCAAAAGCAGGATAATTATCCGAAAGCGCATTGTCATCGAGTCCTCTGCCGCAAAATTTGTTGCCACATTTTGGCGCCTGAATACATAGTTTGTATAGGGATTTTGTTTGAATCGTGGGGGTTATTCCCGCGCTGGGTGTCGCAGGGCTGCTAGAATGCCCGCCTTGTTTGTTCCGCTAGCGGATGTATTTTTATGAC
>NZ_DAIESY010000033.1:0-11576 GCF_027346185.1 Halothiobacillus sp. | reverse complement strand
CTTAAATACCCTTGAGCGATGAGCTGGCGAAATACACTGCGCCAGATGTCGATGGTGTGCGCGTGGCCGACGCCGAACACGCTGAGCTTATCGTGACCGAGTTGTGTGATGCGGTCGTCGGTCTTGCCGCGCAATACGTCGATCAGGTAATTCACGCCGAAGCGCTGCCCGGTGCGATGCACGGTGGAAAGCGCCTGACGGGCGGGCAGGGTTGCGTCCCACATTTGCGGCGGTGTCAGGCAGTTGTCGCAGTTACCGCAGGGTTTGGTGCCCTGCTCGCCGAAGTATCCGAGCAGGGTCTGGCGGCGACACGCGGTGGATTCGGATAACCCCAGCATGGCATCGAGCTTGTGTTGCTCGATCCGCTTGATGGCTTCGTCCGCATTGGATTCACTCATCATCTGGCGCAGGGTGATCACATCTTGCAGCCCGTAGCGCATCCAGGCTTCAGCGGGCAGGCCGTCCCGCCCGGCGCGACCCGTTTCCTGATAATAGGCCTCGATGCTTTTGGGGAGATTGAGGTGGGCAACAAAGCGGACATCGGGCTTGTCGATACCCATGCCGAAGGCGATGGTCGCGACCACAATGACACCGTCTTCATCGAGGAATCGTCGCAACGTCTGTTCGCGTCGGCTGGCGGGCAGACCGGCGTGGTATGGCAGTGCGGTCAGCCCCTGATCGGTCAACCAATCGGCGATTTCTTCCACCCGCTTGCGCGACAGACAGTAGACAATGCCCGCTTCGTTGGCATGGTTGTCGCGGATAAATCGCAACAGGGCGTCGCGGGCGCTGCCACCGTGATTTTGCGCAATGTGATAGCGGATATTTGGCCGGTCAAAGCTGCTGATAAATACCCGTGCCTCATTCAGACCCAGGCGATGGATGATCTCTTGTTGGGTGGTTTTGTCTGCGGTGGCTGTGAGTGCGATACGGGGTACGCCGGGAAAATATTCGCCCAATTCACCCAGACGGATGTATTCAGGGCGAAAATCGTGCCCCCATTGCGAGACGCAGTGCGCTTCGTCGATGGCGATCAGGTTGATGGGCACCTCGCGCAACAGCGATAAGGTGTCGGCATTGAGCAGGCGTTCCGGCGCGACGTAAAGTAAATCGAGCGTGCCTGAGCGTAATTGGTTGCGCACTGCTTGCGCTTCTTCGCCCGTTTGTGTGGAGTTGAGAAACGCAGCCGCAACGCCTGCCTGACGCAGTGCCGCCACCTGATCCTGCATCAGCGCAATCAGCGGCGATACGACGATGGCCGTGCCGGACAGCGCGAGCGCAGGTACCTGATAGCACACCGATTTGCCGCCACCTGTCGGCATTAACACGAGTGCGTCACGACCGCTCATCACGGTATCAATCACCTCGGCCTGCGGTCCCCGAAAAACGGGGTAGCCGAACACCGTATTCAGGATGTGCAGTGGCGACGTGGTGGTGCTGGAATTCATCGTGCCATTAGAACATACCTAACTCGGATATTTCACCAGAATGAGGTCGGCACAGCCTTGAAACCCGCATAAAATCAGCGTGTGCAGATGATTTCACTGGGGGTTGTACAAATTTCGAGTGAGGCGCGCTGGTGGGGCGCACCAGTGGCTATCGGATGCGGGTGAAAATGAATGACGCGACGGCGACTTCGGCGATGGAAGGCTTCAGCGCGGCACTCAATCGTATGCCATTGGTGGTACGCAAGAGCATGACCTTCGACCAAGGGCAGGAAATGTCGGTGATTCACTGGAAAGTCGCGATGGTGCAATTCGCGATCCAGTTCGACGATCACTTTACGAAACAGGTGATGTAAAATCAGGCAGCAAAGGTTGAAACTTCAAACGCCTCACACACAAAATTCAGGACATGCCCGATGACGCCCACTGCACCCCATATTGACCTGATTCGCATTGCCACGCGCGAAAGCCCGCTGGCCATGTGGCAGACCGAGTTTGTGGCGAGCGAATTGCGGCGACTGCATCCGGGGCTTCGGGTCGAACTGGTCAGCATGACCACCCAAGGTGATCAACTGCTGGACAGTCCTCTGTCCAAGATCGGTGGCAAGGGGCTGTTCGTCAAGGAGCTGGAAGTCGCTTTGCTCGAACGGCGCGCTGACATCGCTGTTCACTCCATGAAAGACGTGCCGATGCGTTTCCCCGAGGGGCTGGCGTTGATCGCTATTCTCGAAGGGCATGACCCACGCGATGCCTTTGTGTCGAACAACTATGAATCGCTGGCCGCCCTGCCCGCCGGGGCAGTGGTGGGCACTTCCAGCCTGCGTCGCGAAACCCAGATCCGCTCGCGCCATCCACAACTTCAAATCAAAATGCTGCGCGGCAATATTCAGTCGCGCATGGCCAAACTCGACCGTGGAGAATACGACGCGATCATTCTCGCTGCCGCCGGCTTAAAGCGCATGGGCTACGATGCACGCATCCGCGCCGAGCTGAGCCCGGAAGAATCATTGCCATCCGTCGGCCAGGGTGCTCTGGGCATTGAAGCCAGATCGGGCGATGCCGCCGTCCGCGCCCTGATTGCTCCGCTGATCCACACACCAACCGACATTCGCGTGCGCGCCGAACGCGCGTTCAATACGCGGCTCAATGGCGGTTGCCAGGTACCCATCGGCGGCTATGCCGTGTTGCGGGACGACGGCAGCCTGTGGCTGCGCGGCATGGTCGGCCGACCCGATGGCACACTCACCCTGCGTGATGAAATCACTGGTAACGTCACAGAAGGCGAAGCATTGGGCGTAGCACTGGCCGAGCGGATGCTGGTTGCGGGCGCGGATAAAATCCTGGCCGAAGTCGGTATTCATGCCGACCCGGCCTGATCGATCAGGTGCATGCATCCTCACGATAGGCCCGTGACACCATGAATCGCGCAAGCAAAAAACGATGAACAAAGGTGTAGCACTGACCATTGCCCTGACACGCCCCGAAGGCGCCAACGATCGACTGGCTGCGGCCTTGTCCGCCCTGCTGCCGGACGCGGTATTGATCGACTGGCCTCTTTTGAAGTTTGCCCCCCCATCCAGCTCACAGCAAGTGCGCGCAGCGATGGCTCAGATAACGGCGGGTGATTGGGGAGTTTTCGTCAGCCCGCGCGCGGTCCGTTTCGCTCACGAATTGCACGACCTGACCACCTTGCCGTCGATAGCATGGGCCGCCGTGGGCGACACCACCGCCGCGGCGATCGAGGCGCTGTTTCCTAACCCGCCAGCGATTTATCGCCCGGCCACCACCCAGGACTCCGAAGGCTTGCTGGCCGCCCTGCCGATCGAGGCTATGCGCGGACACACCGTCTGGCTGTTTCGCGGTGAAACCGGGCGGGAGAAGCTGGCAGACAGCCTGCGGCAGCAGGGCATCTGCGTCTTGCCCCTTCCCGTCTATCAACGACATTGCGCTCCATCTCCGGAGGGGTTGTCGCCGCCTTCAATATGGATCATCACCGCGCCTGAATCACTCCGGTGCCTGAGCGAACGGGCCGATCGGGCGGATACTGCCGAAGAACGGTCGGGACTGTTACACTGCAATCTCGTTGTCATTAATGCTCGCACAGAAACCTACGCACGCTCGCTCGGCTTTACAGGAGCCATCGTGCGTGCCGAGGCCCCGGATGATGCGGCATTGGCGCGCGCTTGCGCCGTTTTCAAACAGGATTAGCGCATGACCCAGAAAAAACATCAGCCCGAAATCCAGCCTATTACGGCAGAAGAAATTTCGCCGCCCATGGAAGAATCCACTTCTGAGGTCGGCGAAGAGAAGCCGCTGACACCCGAAGAAACAACAGTTCCACTTCGGCGCGCCTATGGCTACTGGATTCTGACCTTGTTCGTCGTTTTTACGGGCTCGCTGGTCAGTGTGTCTTGGTACGGTTGGAAACTGTTCGAGACCAACGCCGCCCGCCTGGACAGCCTCATGGCCACCCAACAGCGGGATCAGCGCGCACTGGCCGATAAACTCGAGCAAACAAATGGCCAGATGAGCCAATTGAGCGCGAATTGGGCCACACAGGAGAAAAAAACCGGCGAGCAGATCACCCAAACGCAGCAGACTACCGGAAAACTGTCAGAACGGCTGACGGCACTTGAACACAATCTGGCAGCCATCCAAAATCGGCTGGGGCAAGGCGAACGCGCCTGGAAAGCGGCAGAAATCGGATTCCTGCTCACCCGAGCCCAGGAGCGCCTGAGTATCGCCCAGGATCCGGCCGGAGCTGCTGTCGCACTCAAGCTGGCCGATCAACGCCTTGCCGCGCTCGCCCTGCCGCAAACCCTGCCTATCCGGGCGGCAATCAGCGACGCCTTGATCCAACTCGGCAAGGTCGATGATTTTGATGCGGTCGGCATGGCACTGCGATTACGCCGTGCGGCAGAAAATGTCTCGCAATGGCCATTGATCGGCGCTCAAACGGCATCCGCCACAACCGAACCCATCGCCACAGTTGTCACAGAAAGCACGGCCAGTACCACCACAACAGCTAACGAGCCTTGGTACGTTCGCTGGCCGCGTGCCGTCTGGCATCCCGTTGCCGTATGGTTCAGCCGGCAGTTCACGTTGACCCGCAGCGATCAAGCCGTCAAGGAGAGCGCCCGCGCGAGTGATGATCGTGAAACACGCCTCTGGCTGACGGCCGTGCGTGAAGGACTGCTCTCGCACGACATGCACCAGATGATGTCTTCCATCGTCGAAGCACAAGACTGGATCGCGCAGCATTATGCTCCCGATGCCCCCGATGTCAGCCAGACCTTGGCGGCCCTCAAAGCCACGCAGGATTTTTATATGGGTCGCCAATGGCCGAGCTTCGCCCCGATTTTCAAGGCCTGGGACACATCGGGCCTCAAGAGCCCGACCGCAACCTCGCCAATTGTGCAGGAGGCGCAGCCATGAAACGTTTTGCGCTGATTCTGATTATTCTGGTGCTGGCTGCTGGCGCAGGCTTCTATTTCGTCCGTGACCCGGGCACAGCCGATATCGCGCTGCTGGGCTGGGAACTGCAAACCTCGGCGCTGGGCCTGCTTGCATTGATCATCGTTGGGTTTATTGCACTGGCGATCATCTGGCGCGTCATTTCCGCCGTGCTGAAACTACCCTCACTCTGGCGTCGTCGTTCCGCGCGTCAGAAACAACAGGCTGCCGACGAACAACTGCTGCGCGCCTGGGCGGAACTCGAACGCGGGCGCTTCGCTGTGGCCGAAAAGCTGGCCCGTGCAGGACTGGATAAAGCCAGCCTGCCGCCGTTGAATTACGTCATCGCAGCCGATGCGCTCATGGCCCAGGGCCAAACCGCCGCGACGCTCAACCTGCTCGACGAGGTGCGGGCCACTTTTCCGCGTTTCGCCGATTTTCTGGCGCTGCACATGGCCAATCGCTTCCGCCAGCAGAAGAACCTCTCTCCCGCACTGGAACTGCTGCAATCGCTGGCGGCCGGCCACCCCAAGGACGAGGCCATTGTCTGTGCCTTCGCCGAAACGCTGTTCGAAGCTGCGGACTGGGAAAAATTGCGGACACTGATGCCCGCTCTGCGACGGCTGAAATGGTCCGGTCTCTCGGAGCAGGATGTTCAACGCTATGACCGGGCCGTATACGGCGGGCTGATTCAGGAAGCGGCGCGCCATAAGCAGACCGCCGAGTTGGCTGCGATATGGAACGATGTGCCGAAAAGTCTGCGCCAGGACGAGCTCATGCTCGCCTCGCTGGCCAACTCCTGGTTGACGCTGGGACAACCCGATGAGGCTGAACGCATCCTGCAGACCGCACTGGAGCACCAATGCTCGCCCACATTGCTGTATCAGTGGTTGGCGCTGCCACCCAAGGATCCGGCACGGGCTCTCTCACAGTACAACCGTTGGGCGAGCCAAGGCATGTGCGCATCAGACACCAACCTGCGCGCTTATGCCGAGGCACGCTTGGCCTGGCTGAATGATGATACCGAAGCGGCCAAACAGGCCCTCGCCCCTGTGCTGAACGACAGCCCCGATGTAACCATCCTAAAACTGGCGGCACAAATTGCAGAACACGAACGCGACAGCACTCAAGCCGTGGTGTATTACACCAAAGCATTTGAAAGGATGGCCCTGGAAAAGTGAGCCGAACCCACTAGATGTCAATGTGGATAAAGCCGGGTCCATTGGCTTTGAATATCCCAACCGAGCTCTGGGGTTCCTTGGACTTGAGAGCATTGATGTTATTCATGGGAACCTCGAAAGGTTTTTTGAAGCACCCTCTCATCATAGCGAAACAGGCAACCACCCAGTCCTGAGCGGAAGATCTCCAAACAAAGGGATGCGTGTGTCGCGGCCTACAGGTCACCATGAGGCAGGAGCAATGCCCGTAACAGTACTCCGCTTTCTGCGCGCGAAGCTTGCCTGGTCCTTGGGTAACAAAAGAAGTTTGCAGCCGATACGCTGCATGGACACCATCTGAAGTGCTGTCTTCTCTAAACTGCCACTTTTTGCAGCGACCCCTCGCTGATTAATTGCCGAGCAGTCAGTAGGCAAGCCGGTTTGAAACCGGCGGCAATTTTGATCCAGATTTTGGACGTAGCGCGAGTTCTCCTATTCAAATACGCGTTCTTATTGGGTGCCTCTGTCAAGCTGCATACTCAGCGATGACAGACAGTCAAAAAGCACCCTTGGACAACAAATAACGGCCATCATTTTGGTCAATTCAGTTGCGTCCGGTACGCGACGTGAAGACTAAAGCCATTCGCTACCTTTCTGGACCTGTATTGCTCAATCCAATGGCGGCGTGCTGGCCGGTGGTTTACGTATTTTGCTCACCTGCTCAAAGGCGTATGCCAACTTGAGTAACGTCGGCTCGCTCCATGCCTTTCCCAGGATATCCATACCGATCGGCACGCCCAGCGGCGCATTATCAGATGGGGTGGAGAAACCGGCGGGCACTGTGATGACCGGCATACCTGTTACAGAGGCAAGGATACCATTACGGTCAGCTTGGTTAAGCTCATCCACAGGCACCACAAGGCGTTTTTGCAGCGGATAAATTAGGGCGTCAAGGTGATGATCCTCCAGCACTTTCTCCACAACTTTTCGTGTAGCGATGTTGCGCTGCAAACGCAACAGATAGTCAGGATCGTGTAGTCCGTCCTGGATATCCGCAGCCGACTTCAGGAACTTCCCTGTAGAGGCTGCGTGGTATTTGCCTGAAGCGAGGATGTCCTGGACTGAATGCACTTGCGTGTTTGGCACCGAAGCAAGATAGTTCTTTATAAGCGCTGCGAATTCATATTTTTGGACGTCGTTATCCTTACCAATGAGGTTGGCATCTAACCTTGGGTCATTGATTTCGATAATGGTCGCCCCAGCCGTTTTCATTGTTTCTATGGACTTGGACATCACGGCATTCACTTCGTCATGTATCTTCTCGGTTCCGAACATGGTTTTAATCACGCCGATACGAGCTCCTTTGAGTCCGTTTGCATCCAGGGAAGATAAGTAGTCTTTGGGAGATTTGCCGGCGCTGGCCTCGGTGGCCGGGTCATTCGGGTCTACTCCTTTCATCACGGCCAGCATGAGCGCTGCATCGGCTACTGTGCGGGTAATGGGGCCGATCGCATCCTGAGTCTCCGAGACGGGGATAATCCCGTCCCTACTCAGCAGGCCTCGGGTTGGACGAAAGCCAACCAGGGCAGTTGCCGAAGCTGGGGAACGTATCGAGTTGACCGTATCCGAGCCGGTGCCGACCACACCGAAGCTCGCAGCGATAGCGGCAGCCGTTCCACCAGACGATCCACCCGGCGTGCGTGTTAGGTCATAGGGGTTCAAGGTCTGACCACCTAGCGAGCTTACCGTCGTGCCGGAAACAGCGAACTCATGCATGTTAGCTTTGGCTAGGATCAGTGCGCCAGCGGCGCGCAGATTGCTCACCACGAAGGCGTCCTTCGCCGGTTGGTTGTATGCCATTGAGGCAGAGCCGTCTGTCGTGGGCATGTCCGCGGTATTGTAGTTGTCCTTGAGGATCAAGGGGATGCAATGCAGCGGTCCCACTGGACCACTCTTGGCATAGGCGGCATCTAGTTGGTCCGCCTTGGCTAACGCATTGCTGTTGATCGTTAGCAGCGCGCGCAGACTCGGGCCCTGACGATCGTAAGCCTCAATGCGCGCGAGGTGGTTGGCTACGAGCTGGTGGCAGGTGAGGGTCTTCGCCTTAAATGCCGCCTCGATCTCTGCCACACTTGTTTCTTCCACAGCGAAGGGTTTGGCGGCGTACACGGGGGCAGTACTCAAGCTTGCCGAAATAGTGAGTAAGGCTCCGGCACGGATGAATGATGATTTCAGATGGTTAAGTGCTTTCAATGATTTTCTCCAATCATGTTTTGGTTAGACGATTTGCGTACGTTAAGGAAGCGCTGATTTATTCAGTGCTTCCCGCTTGGGGCAGGATGCCCCAACACGAACAAAGACGTAAGTCTTTGATTCGTGAGAGCCATCGCGGGCGTGTACCGCGATGAGCGAGCTGATTTATTCCATGGATGGAATAAATCAGCATTTACCTAGAAACGACCACGGGTAAAGATCCAACCCCGGCGCTTGAAGAACAGGAGCATCCCGACGGCCACCGTCACCATCACCGATATAATAAGCGGGTAGCCGAAGTACCAGCGCAGTTCAGGCATGGCGAATGGGCTATCGGCGTTGTTGCCGAAATTCATGCCATAGATACCGGTGATAAAGGTAAGCGGGATGAATAGTGTCGAGATCACGGTCAGGGTACGCATGATTTCATTCAAACGGTTGCTGACACTCGACAGATGAATGTCGATCAACCCGGTGACGGTATCGCGATAGGTTTCGAGCATATCCATCACGGATACCGTGTGATCATAGAGATCGTTGAGATAAGGCCGCAACCCGGCCTCCAGAAGCGGCTCGTTACTGACGCCGCGAATCAGATGACTGATGACTTCGCGCGTCGGCCAGAGTTGGCGCCGGAGCTGGTTAAGGGTGCGCTTGGCTGATTGGATATCCGGTAGGGCACGATGACCGGGATTGGTTACCAGACGTTCTTCCAGCTCGTCGACCCTACCGCCGAAGGTTTCGAGCAAGGGGTAGATCTGGTCGATGATCAAATCGATCAGCGAATAGAACAGATAATCCGCACCATGCTGGCGTAGACGTGAACTCGATTGCGCCAATCGCGCACGCAGGACGCCGGTGATGTCGCTCTGGGCATCGTGGATACTGATCACGTAGCCATCGCCCAGCAGCAGGCTGAACTGTTCAAGAACGGCCCCGTCCCCCTGCCAGCGAGGCACCGAGAACACAGCGAACAGATGCTCTGCATATTCGTCAAGCTTAGGGCGCTGATCTCGCGACTGGATATCCTCGAGCAAGAGGGGATGCAGGCCGAAACGCTCGCCCATTTCTTCCAGAAAGGCCTTGCCGGGCAAACCCTGTACGTGCAGCCATGTCACGCCATCATGTGCAGCTATGACGGTTTGCACGGCCTGCAAGCTCGCAGGATCAATCGCTGACGAATCATGTTCACGATAATGAATCAGTTGAATTTGCGCCGGAACAGAATGGGTATCCTCCAGCAATGCACCTGGTGCCATGCCCACCCGGTACGCTGTGCCGATACGCCGATTTTCGAAACTCATGGCAATACTCCAGGCGATTTATCGAAACGAAAGCCAGCCGCGTCTGGATCGAGGGGGCGATCGCCACAAGGCCACAGCGACATTATCCCCCCCGGCGCCCGCGCGGCGCGCCGCCTGGCGCACCCAGACCGAGGCTGCGAAACTCAAATCCGCGGCAGCCAGTATCAGCGGCATTTCCGACACGGCTACATGCTCCCAGAACCCGTCCGTACACAGCAGGAAGGCCATATCCGGCGTGGACAGGCAGACCACCTGATCCTGCTGATAGGCTCGCCAACTAACATGCCGGTCAGCGCCAATGAATTCAAGAGCAGGAGCAGTGATTAGTTCAGCATTCAAACGGTGCATCCTTACCGGGGCGAAAACAACCCTCATCAACAGGCCGATTCTATGTCACAACGGGCGCTGATTACACCCAAGCTATTGATTTACAATCAGGGAACCTCGAACAACCTTTCGGGGTGCCCGTACGTCTCACGGAAGGGGCGACGCTCATCCTGTTTTCGAGCCCTTCGGTCATCCGTGACCCAAGTCCGCCAAGGCGGATGTGGCATTCAAATCAATCATGTAAACAATTTAAATGGCGCGAGTCCATAGCGCCTCCCCGCGATGAATGTCCTCGAAAAATTCCAAGGATAGGGTTTTTCGAGGTTCACTCCAGTAAATCAGGTTTTGATGGGGGTTGGTGATTCAGCGTCCATTGAAGCGCTCCACCATGCCGTTGGTTTGCGGATGGCATGGTGGGCTTAAGCGATGCTCGATACCCGCATTCTGACACGCCTTGTCGAATGCGTGCGAACCGGAAGGCTCTTCACTTTTCCGAGAGAAGCGATCGCTGAACTGTGTGCCGTTGTCGGTCAAGAGCGTGACGATTTTCATCGGTGCGGCGGCCTGAAGTCGCTGTACAAAGTCCACGCTGCTCGCTTGGCTTTGACCGTCGTACACCTGCACAAACAGCCAGCACGTGGCACGGTTGATGGCTAGGAACAGGTAGCACCGCTGTTTTTCGTCTGGCATCTGGGGCAGATATTTGATGTCCGCATACACAAAGCTGGGCTCATAGTCCTTGAAGGTCTTCTTGGCGGGTTTTTCGCCTTCAACCTCAGGATAGAGATCCGCCAGGCGCGAGATCCCATGACGACGCAGGCAGTGATCGAGGAAAGCTTGAATCTCTGCCCGAATCATCGGGGTGGTGCGCGCTTGGGGATGGATATTGGCCATGGGGTTTATGTCCGTGTCAGAATCGTCATCAGTTCAGGCAGCCATTCGCGAGCTTGGAATAATCGCCAACGGGTTTTTGGAATATGATCGCATGGGACGTAACACCCATGTACCCACAAGGTAGAACCCCATAAAAAACCCCGGCTGAGGCCGGGGTTTTAGTCTCATCCTGGGCCTGCCAGGCTGAACCTGTCAGTCCTCACTGACCACACTGATCTTGCGTGGCTGCACCGATTCGCGCTTGGGAATCACGATTTCTAGCACGCCATGCTTCGTGCGGGCCGAGATCTTTTCCGCCTCGGCAGAATCGGGCAGACCGAACCTTCGGTAGAAGGAACCATAGGTTCGCTCGATCCGCTTGTAGTTCTTGTCTTCCGCAGTGGCTTCGGTTTTCTTTTCACCCTTGATGGTCAACTGACCATTTTCCATATGAACATCGATGTCCTGCGGCTGGACACCGGGCACATCGGCGTGGATCACGAACCGATCCGGTTCTTCTTTAATATCCACACTGGGCGACCACTCGGCCGTCGCGGTGGAACCCTCACTGCTGCGCGCAAGCTCGCGTTGCAGCTGGGACAACAGACCAAAAGGCTCATAACGAACGATCGACATAAAACACCTCCTGTCGCTTACATTCAACAACTGAGTAACAGGCCGCACACCCAATTGATTTTCAAGGGTTTTAACAGCCTTGGTGCTTATTTGTGGTCGGGTGTGAAAATTTCAAGAGGGTGAATTCA